>NZ_FKLA01000009.1:1800000-2100000 GCF_900078395.1 Anaerotruncus rubiinfantis
GGTCGCTTCGCTTCCGGGGATGAAGGAGCGTACCATTTGCATAAACGGGTTTTCAAAATCCTTTGCAATGACCGGCTGGAGGGTTGGCTATTTAGCGACGGACAAGGCGCTGCTGCCCGCTGTTTTAAAGCTGCATCAATATAATACCTGCTGTATCCCCAGCTTCATACAGGTGGCATTGACGGAGACAATGAACCATACGAATTCCTTGTGTTCCACGCGGAATATGGTCAGTCAGTTTGAAAAGCGGCGGGCACTTTTACTTCGTGGGCTCGGAGCGATCCCGGACCTGAGTTTCGTCGCACCCATGGGTGCTTTCTATATGATGATCAATGTGGAAAAAACTGGGCTGAGCGGAACCGTGTTTGCAGAGAGGCTTCTGCGGGAGCAGGCTGTCGCGGTTGTTCCTGGTATTGGATTCGGCGATGCGTTCGGCAGATATATTCGGATTTCTTTTGCAGCCTCCACGGATGATATCCTGGAAGGGGTAAAACGGATCGGAGCCTTTGCAGCAAGTCTGCCGGAGGCGGAAAGCGATTGAAAACCGGGGCACAGATTGAATATTCTAACATTTGGAGGCTGCCATGATCGATCTTTTATTCAAAAACGGGCATCTGATTGACCCCGCATCTGGAATTGATCGAGTCTGCAATTTGGGTATCCGGGATGGAAAATCCCTCGGTGCAGTGACCGGCGTTTCAGCGCAGGCACAAAACATCATCGATGCGTCCGGATATTATATCTTTCCGGGATTGGTGGATTTTCATACACATATTTATACCGGAAATAACGCGCTGGCGCTCCACCCGGATCTCTTGCTTTCAAGCGGAGTAACCTGTGCTGTGGACGCTGGATCGGCGGGAAGATCCAACTTTGAGGATTTTTATAATGGCGTTGTAAAACCCAGCATGATCCGCGTCTACTCCTATCTGAACATCCGAAACGAGGGTATGCCGATTGGAGAAAATGCAAAGGTCTGTTTGCCCAGCCGACAGGATACCCGTGGCCTGTCCCTGCTTATGGAACGCTATCCCGACCAGATTAAAGGGCTGAAAGTTTATATGGGCGAGGAGACGCTCGGAACCCTTGGCCTACATCTGCTGGAAGAAACCATCCGGATTGCAGATGCCCTTGCCTGCCCGGTGGTGGTTCATGCTTCAAATCCGCCGTCGACGGAAAGCTCGCTTTGCGGCCTGCTCCGAAAGGGGGATGTAATGTGTCACTGCTACCATGGAAAAGGACGTAGCATCCTGCATGCGGATGGAAAGATTGAGGAAGGTGTCTTAGCTGCACGGAAACGCGGCGTGCTTTTTGACTGCAGCAACGGATTTACGAATTATAACCATTCGGTTGCAAGGCAGGCGATTCAACAGGGATTTTTTCCGGATATCATCAGTACTGACATTACTTCGGTGGTATACAATAAAGAAGGATACTGCCGCAGTTTGCCACAGCTCATGAGCAAATATCTCGATTATGGAATGACGCTTTCCGAAGTGGTGCGCTGTACCACAGAAACCCCGGCAAAACAGCTGGGAATCTTTGGCCATTATGGAACGCTGGCAGAAGGAGCTGCGGGGGATGTTACAATTTGTAAGCTGGTTCGCGCGGCGCCGGTATATCTGGATAACTGCCAGCAGGAAATGACCGGCACACAGCTGCTCATTCCGGTGATGACGGTGTTGAATGGCAAAATCGTCTATCGCTATGGTGAATTTTGAGAACCGATAAAAGGGAAGCCTCCTCCTTCAACTCGCTGATTGAAGGAGGAGGCTTCCCTTTTTACGATGGATGTGATACAATGACGCAGAACGGCTTGCTACGCGCATTCGCACAGCAAGCCGCAAAATCCGGTTGAGGAATAGAGGATGTTAGATTTGGCTCTCCCACAGATGCTGCTTATCGTTTGCCCGTTGGTTTTTTTCGGTGGCTTTGTCGATAGTATTTCCGGTGGCGGCGGACTGATCAGCCTGCCGGCCTATCTGCTTACCGGGATTCCTCCGCACATCGCTTTCGGCTGCAATAAAGTTTCGGCAGGGGTGGGGATGCTGGTTTCCACCGTTCGCTTCCACCAAAATGGAAAGATCCATTTGAAAAGCGCCGCTGTTTCCGCGGTATTTGCGCTGTTGGGAGCGGGGCTGGGGTCGTCATTCAATATGCTGCTCGACGCCGTCCTGCTCAAAAAGCTGATCGTCGGTGTTCTGCCGGTGGTTTCGATCCTTGTATTGTTTGGCGGCAACCGCATCCGGCCGTCCAAGCTCCTGAAGGGATACAAACTCTTTTTAGCCTGTGCAGGGATTGGCTTTGTGACAGCTTTATATGATGGGATCATTGGGCCTGGGGCGGGGACCTTCATGGTTTTCGGTTACGCCTCAATCGCGGGATTCGACTATGTGACCGCGAGCGGAAACGCGAAGGTGACAAATCTGGCGTCGAATATTGCGAGCACCTTTCTTTATATATCCGCGGGCAGGGTATTGTTTGCACTCGCAATTCCAGCCGCGCTTTGCAGCATTGCGGGCAGCTGGATCGGCAGCGGCCTTGCGATCCAGAAAGGTGCAAAGTTCATCAAAGGGATCATGGCGCTGGTTTTGGCGGGTATTTTTGTGAAGCTCATTTGGGATCTGCATCTTATTTAGAACAGTGGAATCTAAGGTGGCTCCCGATGCGGGCAGCGTGCGCCCCAAGGTTTTTTATGTGTATTATGATCTCGGGATGGCATAGAAACAGGTTGATGGGACAGATTGGACCGGTGAAAAGCCGGTCCAATTTTCATTTCGGACAGGTTCTAAAATTTTGGACGGGCCAATATGATAGAAGGGAGAAAGCCAAAGGACGTGACCGAATTGAAAGAGGATGAACGTTACAGCGCGGCAGTGGGGACACTGTCCGACCGGGTACGCCGTACACTTGAGCGGGTCCCGCGCGAAATCCGATTAAACGCGACTGAAATCCGTCTGCGAACCGGTCGACCGCTTACGCTGATGGTTTGCACCCGACCGTTTTTTGTAGAGGAAAATGGGGCTGTTTCTCCGAATCCGGGAGCGAAGCCTTTTCTGTTGGATCGGTCGGATCTGCAGGAATGCTTTGTATCACTCTGCGGCTGGTCGGTGCACAGTCATCAGAAGGAGGTAGCAGACGGATATATTTCGGTGCGCGGAGGACATCGGGCGGGCATTGCGGCAACCGCTGTGCTGGAGGAAGGGAAGATGACCGCTGTGCGGGAAATCACTTCGGTTAACCTGCGGATTGCACGGGAGATCTATGGCGCGGCGGACCCGCTGATTCGCGGATATCTGGCGGACCGCCTGCGGGGAATCCTGCTTGTGGGTGCGCCCGCCAGCGGAAAAACAACCCTGCTGCGCGACTTGGCCCGGCAGCTTGCGGACGGTGCGGTCGGGCGTTATGTGAAAGTCTGCGTGGTGGACGAGAGCGGGGAGATCGGCGCCGCTTCGGGCGGCGGTATCCAAAATGATCTGGGTGTCTGCAGTGACCTGCTGTCCGGCTATCCAAAAGATCGAGGACTGCAGATCGCACTGCGGTACCTTTCGCCGGAGGTAATCATCTGCGACGAGGTGGGTAGCGACCGGGAAATAGAAGGAATTACAGAGGCCGCCAACAGTGGTGTTTCGGTGGTGACCTCTATTCATGCGGGAAGCTTTGCGGAATTGTCGCGCCGTCCGCAGGCGAGGAAACTGCTTGAAACCGGAGCCTTTGAGCTAATCGTGCTGCTTGCAGGCGCACAGCGCCCGGCGGAAATAACAGAAGTGAAAAGGATTGGTGAAGTATGTACGCTTTTTTAAAGGTCAGCGGAATGGTTTTGGTGGTGCTGTGCACGACATCAATTGGTATGGCAATGGCGAAAACGCTCACAAACCGTGTGGAGGAACTGGAAGCCTGTATCGCGGCGCTCGCCGCGTTTGAAAGCGAACTTTCCTACAGCCTTGCGCCGCCGGACGAAGTGGTCGGCAGGCTGGAAAGCCGCGAGTCGCTTTCCGCGGCGGCTTTTCTGCCCGCATGCGCATCGCTTTGCAGACGCGGGATACCATTCCCCAAAGCATGGAAGCAGGCGATCACGGTGACGCGTGCAAATCTGGCGCCGGACGACCTTTCGATCCTTACCGGCCTTGCAGATACGCTTGGTCAATGCGATCTGCAGAGCCAGCTCGCACAGCTGGCACACGCGAAGGCACTTTTGCAGATGCAGCTTACCTCGGCTCAGGGACGCTGCGGCTCCTATGCAAAGTTATACCGTACGATGGGTGTGCTTGCGGGTGCGTTTGTGGTGATCGTCTTTATCTGAACTTGCAATCAACATAATAATATAAAAGGAAGCGGCCCTGGGCCGCTTCCTTTTTACGGTTGGGAAAATTGATCATACGCTTACCTGGATCGGCTGTTCCACCCAGGCTTCAAAATCGGGAATAGAAAGCGGTTTGGAGAAGATATATCCCTGTACCAGACCGCAGCCCGCCCGCTGTAGGAATTTAAGCTGTTCCGGATACTCAACCCCCTCAGCCACCGTATGGATCCCAAGGTTATCGGTGAGCTCCAGGATTGCGGAGATGACATATTGGGCACGTTTATCAAGATTGCGTTCAAGGAAAAAACTGCGGTCGAGCTTGAGCGTGTCAACATCCAGCTCTTTGAGAAGACTGATGGAAGAATATCCAAAGCCGAAATCATCCAGGGAGCAGAGGAATCCGGCCTCGTGGATTCCCTGGAGCGCGGCCTTTATACGCGGAATTTCATTGCGCTCAAACATGACAGATTCGGTAATTTCCAGCTCAATGAGCCCTTCCGGAATTTCGTACTGCTGCCTGATTTCATAAAACGGCTTGATGAAATCAGGATTTTGAAAAAAGCGCCGCGAAAGGTTTACAGAGATTGGAAATAGCGGCTTTCCGGAATCCTGCCGCTTCTTCAGAAAGCGGCAGACCTCCTCGAATACAAACAGATCTACTTTGCAGATGGAACCGTCCCGTTCAAAAACAGGAATAAAATCGGCCGGGGAGAGGAATCCCTTTGTTGGATGCTGCCAGCGAACAAGCGCTTCCGCGCCACCCACCGAGCAGTCACTCAGCCGTACCTTTGGCTGGAAATAGACCATGAACTCCTGATTTTCCAGGGAATGCTCCAATTGGTCGCGAAGTTCCTTGCTGTTTCGAAGCTGAGCCTGCGTTTCCGCAGTATAGAACCCGCAGGTATCGCCGGATGTGCTTTGCCGTGCAGTGTTTGCGCGGCCCTGCATGGCCCGGATTTCCAACTCCGGTTCATCAATCTGATAAACGCCGCACGAGATTGAAAGGAAATAGGGTTCCCTCAGGCCTTCGTTAAAGGCATTGATCCTCTGTTCAATCTGTTTGAAACGGGCGCTGACCGATTCCGGTTCCGCCTTGCCCATCAGCAGGTAAAAGTTGTCAGCCGCGCCGCGGGCAGCCAATTCTCCAGGTTTGAGCGTTTCAGAAAGCACATGATAGATATAACGAAGTGTATCGTCGCCTTCCTTGCTTCCAAATTTTTCATTTATAAGCTTGAAATCCCGCACATTGAGCGAGGCCATAAGGAAGGAACCGGGCGGGGATTTATGGATTTGTTCCAGTGCTTCCAGATTGAAACGGTTGATGGAAAAGCCCTGGGTAACCGGGTCAACGAATGCAATCTTTTCAAGCAGCCTTTGATTCCTGTGGTATATGAACAGGAGGGTTGCGATGAAAATAGCGAACAAAAGGATGATTGCAGCTGTGATGGACACATTCCATGCGATATACTGGAAGACATCTTTTGCAATGACATCTGCGGGAATCAGCGTAAGCGATACCCAGTTTTGTATCTGCAGAGCGTTATAAGCCATCAGGACATGCTCGCCGCTGATCGTGGTAAAATAGATGTTTCCGTCCCGGCGTTCCAGCATGTCCTGTTTCATCTGTTCAATCTGTGTGGAAACAGCATGATCGGCATTTCTGGCAAAGATATCGTCCAACGCCAGAAAAAACTTCAGATCAGGCGGGGAGATGACAACCTTTCCATATTCGTCGGTGATGCAGGAAACTCCGCTCCCGCCGAAGCTGTTGCTTTGGATAAGATCCTGCATCCGTTTTTTTCCCTGGATACAGCCGATGATTCCGGAAAATCGGTTCCCTTCCCGAAGCGGAACGGCGTACAGGAGATTTTGTCCGTCCAGCTGATGGATATAGGGCTGCCCGTCCATCTGTGCAAGCGCGGAAAAGATTTCTTCCGAATCTTGGTATTCCCCTTCACTCGAGAGGAAAGTGCCGTCCGGCGCCACGGTAAATACCTGGTCAAAACCATAGTAGCCGGCCTTGCGTCCCAGATAATCAATCCGGGATTCCTGAGTGTCCACATGTGCAAGGCTGTCCGCAATCGAATGCAGATTCAGGACAATTTCAGAAATCCGGTGGTCAATGTGTTCCGAAACCTGGTAGGACACATCATCGAGATAAGAAAAGGTGAGTGCTTCCGTTGATGTCCGAAGATGTATGGCATTTCTGACTGTTAAGGTGGATATAAAAATAATGATTAATATAAGAAAACAAAACAGTATTAGAACTGTTTTTGATTTTCGGATTTCATTGTGCAGCATTTTTATTTCTCCCAAAACATTGTGATTATAATGATAATCATACAGTAACAATAATAACATGGCCTTTCTAAAATCACAATAGTTTCTGACAAAATCAGCCACGGTCCTGTGATTTCTGATTACTTGCGCTTGACGAAAAAACACGTATAATGAAAGGGACGGAGGTGGTGAAGTGGCAAAAAAAACACCCTATACCCAGTGTGAAAAACTTTATGGGATGTTGCTGGCGCAAATTATTTCCGGTGTGCGTGTAAAAGGGGAGCTCCTGCCGACCCTGAATGAAATCTGCGCGCAGTACAAGGTAAAGATCGGGATCGTTCTGCGGGCGCTGGAACGGCTTGAACAGGAAGGCTATATCCGAACAAAACGGGGAAAACAGGCTGTGGTAGTGTTTGAAAACAGCGAAGCGGCCCTTCTGCAATATCTGACCCGGAAGAAAGAGGCGCTCAAAGACGTTTTCCAGATCTGGCGCATATTGCTGCCCAATCTCGCAGTTCACGGCGCACGTTTATGTGAGAAGAACGATCTGGATTATCTGCGGGATCTGCTGCGATCCTATGATGGGGAAACCATAACGGTGGATGAATATACCATCCTGATCCAGAAGTTCATCGACAGGCTTGTCTCAATGTTTGAAAACCCCATCCTCTCAGACCTGCGGCATCAGTTGACCCTGTTCAGCAAGATCCCTTATACCCGGAGCCCGCAGGATACCCGCGCCGACTGTATGGATTGGTATCGTGTTTTGGAGGATTCCCTGTTCTGCATCGAACATCACGAAGAATCGCGTTTGATTGTCAATTTTGAAAAACTGTACCTGTCATATGAAACGCGGATGCTCGAATATCTGGCGATGCTGCCTGAGCCGAATGTTGCGCTTTCGCCAGTGGAGTTTTCCTGGCAGCCCGAGAACAGTACGCCTCCCCTTTATATTGATATCGCGTTGCAGTTGATTATGCAGATGAGTATGGGGAACATTTCTGACGGTGAACGCCTGCCCAGCATTATTGAACTGGCAGAGAAGTTCGACGCCTCAGAAATTACCATTCGCGGCGCCATTCGGTTGCTGAACCAACTGGGATTAATCGAGGCCAAAAGGGGAAGGGGCTGCACGGTTACATTATCTGAAGCGCGGCAGCGGCAGCCGGCCCTGGCCAGCGAGACCGCCAAACAGGGGCTGAAAATTTTCCTCTATACCATGCAAGCCATTTTCCTACTTTGCCCAAAACTAGCGGAATTTTCAATGGATTTTATTTTGGATGATGATATCGAAAAAATCGGCGCCTGGATTGAAAATGGAAGCGATGCGGATATTTTTGTCCAAGGAGGTTCTCCCTTTTTGCAGCTTTTCCTGGACCGTATGCCTTCCAAGACGCTGCGTGATATCGTAAAGCATCTGTGTGATTTGGAGCGATGGGGATATTTTCTGGTTTTCTGTGAATATAAGGAATACCGGGTCGGCTTTTTTGCACAGCAGATCAGGCTTGTCTATCAGGCCCTTCGTGAACGGGATATGGTAAAGTTTGGAGAACGGCTGCAGGAAGTATACAGTCTGAATTTTGAAGCGGTGAAAGAGAACCTGCTGCTTTCCGGGATACAAGAGGTTCTTCCAATCATTTGCCTGCGTCCGCTTCGATAACCCTGATTTAGCCAAAACAAAAGGAACCAATCCGATAATTGGTTCCTTTGGGCCCGCATATTGGCGCTTATATGCGGTTGGGCGAAGCACAGCCGGCATTTTTCAGGGCGCGCTGCATCAGCACTTCTTTTCCTTCTTCGGAAAAATAGCAGAGGGCGGCAATGGCGTCGTTGCGCGCACTTGCCGTAGAAAGCCTGAGACATTGGGAGAAATAAGTGAAAAGCAACGTGTACTCGGTGTAGATGCGGTTGGCTTCCCGCACGCCAAGCGGCATGAACTGGACATTCCCGTAGTATTCTTTTTGGATAAGCCCTTCTTCGACAAGCTTTTTCAGGCACTTTACAACACTGGCCCGACTGACCTGCAAAAGATTCGCGATATCAACTGACCGCACGGCGGCGCCGCCGTTGCTCAATTCATAAATTGCAAGCAGGTACCGAGTGGATGAACTGGATAACATCAGATTTTCCTCCCATTCGGAATTCGGGCCGCAAGCAAACCATATTCTCAGGTTTGGGCCCCGTCAGCGCGAGCGCACAGGAAAAAGCGACTGGTGGTTTCGAAGAACGAGTCATATGATTGATTTCCTCCTCTAGTTAGTAAACGCTAACCAATAAGGAAAAAGAAAAGACGCATCCGTCTTTCTATTCTAATATTATGGTGATCACTAGTCTGAAATAAGATTAGCATATGCTAACCAAATTGTCAAGACCTGACCCAAAACTCATTTTGGGGAATTACCGATGTGCTCACGCAGTTTCTGGAATGTTTCATCGCTGATGTCATGCTCAATTTTGCAGGCGTCAGCAGCGGCGGTCTTGGCGGATACGCCGAGCGCGGTCAGCCATTCGGTGAGGCAACGATGCCGTTCATAGATATGTTCCGCAATTTCGCGCCCGGAATTGGTGAGGGTGATCCACCCATCCTTATCCATGATGATATAGCCGTTTTCCCGAAACTGGCTCATTGCGCGGCTGACACTTGGTTTGGAGAAGCCCAGATGCTGTGCGATATCGATGGAACGGACCAATCCCTTTTCATTTTTCAAAATCAGGATAGCTTCCAAATAGTTTTCCGCGGATTCGTGAATATTCATGAGCTCCTCCTTTGTTGTTAGCCGGTTGAAACAAATTCGTAGGATATAAACAATTTGACCGCGACATTTTTCATCATTCTAGCATAGTCTCACTTTTTGTTCAAGAGCAGAAATTTTTGCAGAATTTCTTGACTGCCGCGCGGGGAACCCGGAGCAGCTTCTTCCGTATCTGTGCCGCCCGGGAAAGCGCATGGTCCCGGCAGTCTGCGCCAGGATGGCAAACGACCCTTTTGAGGGTCGTTTTTTATTGGGCAAAAAAAGGAGATGAAGAAAACGGTTCTGAAATGGAGGGGACAGGCATATCTATATTGCAAAGGACAAGGATGAGAGGACTTCTCCCATCCAGGAAAGAAAAGCCGTGATTCGGCGGATAGGAGAAAGTTATGGATGTGGATTTGATTTTCAAAATCGCAGCCATTGGCATCATCGTGGCGGTACTCAATCAGGTGCTCATCCGTTCCGGACGGGAAGAGCAGGCTATGATGACAACTTTGGCCGGGCTGATTGTGGTGCTCATGATGATTATAGTGCAGATCAATACATTATTTGAAACGGTTAAGACCGTGTTTGGGCTTTACTGAGATGCAGGGCCTGGATATGCTCACGGTCACAGGGCTTGCGGTGATCGCGGTCGCCCTTTCGACAATCTTAAAACAAAAGAATCCGGAATTTTCGCTGATGATTTCACTGCTGACCGGTATCCTGATTCTTGGGATGATCATTTCCGCAGGCATTCCGCTTTTTGAGCGGATTGAGGCGCTTTTGCAAAAGACCGGCGCACGCGCCGAATATGTACAAATTCTTTTTAAGGCGCTTGGCATCTGTTTTATCACCCAGATCGCCTGCGATGCCTGCCGGGACTTGGGAGAAACGGCGGTCGCTTCCAAGGTGGAAGCGGCGGGTAAAATCTCGGTGCTGCTCATTTCGCTTCCGCTTTTTGAACAGATCCTGGCGGTGGTGGGGAGCCTGATCGGATGAGGGGGTGAACGGATGAAATGGACAGCCCTGGTACTGGCGTTTTGCCTGTTGGTGTTTGGGTTATGCGTCCCGGCCTGCGCAGCGGATCTCGGAAAATCCGAACTTGGGGATTATGATTATCAGGCGCAGCTGGATGCGGCAGGGGCGGACGAGCTTTTCGGGAATCTGCCGCAGGATGCGCAGAGTCTGCTTGACGATACCGGGATCACTGGAATTGACTATAAGCAGCTGCTGAGCCTTTCCCCGAAGGACTTTTTTCAGGCCGTCTGGCAGCTGGTCCTCGAACGGGTCCGGATGCCGCTCACTGTGTTCGGTTCGGTGCTTGGGACGATCCTTCTCTGTGCGCTGCTTGACAGCCTCAAGACTTCGCTTTGGGAAGGGACGCTTTCAAGCGTTTTTTCGGCGGTTGCAGTCGTCTGCATCGCCACCTCGATCATCGCGCCGATTGTTGACTGCATCACCTCAACCGCGCGGGCGATTCATGACGGCTCAAATTTTATTCTCGCTTTTATCCCGGTCTTTTCCACGGTGGTGACGGTGAGCGGCCAGCCGGTCACCGCCGGAGCATATACCGCGTTCCTTTTCATGGCCTGCCAGGTGGTGGCGCAGATCGTTTCCAGCGTGCTGGTACCGCTCATGGGAATTTATCTGGCGTTTTGCATCGCGGGGAGTTTAGCGCCCGGTATCGATGTGAACGCGGTCGCACAGGTGATACGAAAAACGGTCTCCTGGGCGCTGGGACTTCTGCTGACCATTTTTGTCGGGTTGCTCAGCTTACAGACGATGGTGGCTTCAGGAAGCGACACAGTCGTTTCCAAGACGGCCAAATTTTTGATCGGCAGCTTTGTGCCGGTGGTGGGGAGCGCCCTTTCGGACGCGTTCGTAGCCACGCAGGGGTATATGAAGCTTCTCAAGACCACAGTCGGCGTGTTCGGGGTGCTGGTGGCGGCGATGACCTTCCTGCCGATCCTTTTGCAGACGGTTATGTGGTATCTGGCGGTGAATCTTTCGTCGGCGCTCGGGGAGATGCTTGGGGTGAAACCGGTGGCGCAGATCTTAAAAAGCGCTTCGGCCACGCTCGGGGTGCTGATCGCGGTGATCCTGTGCTTCGCGCTTTTGATCATCATTTCGACCTCGCTGGTTCTAATTATTTCAATGGGGGTATAAAGATAGACATGGAGAGCATCCGTCAATGGGCGTTTGGAATCTGCGCGGCCGCGATTGCCTGCGGGCTGGCGCAGCTGATCCTGCCAAAATCGAACATGCAGCGGCTCTTCAATATTACCTCCAGCGTATTCTTCCTGAGCTGCCTGCTTTCTCCGCTGGCGCTTGCGCCGATTTCCCTCGATCTGGAGTCAGCGGACGAGATGCAGCGGGAGGTGCAGCGGCGGGCAAAGAATCTCACCTCGGCGGTGGAGGAGCAGACCGGCGAAATTGCAAGCGAAAGTATCCGGATCGCGGCCGCCGACAGATTGGCCGAAATGGGAATCGAATACCAGAAAATTTATGTAAATATTCATGCCGACGATGAAAACGGCATATCTATTAGTGAGTGTGAGGTGGAATTGGACGAATCGTACCTTCCCCGTCACGACGAAATCCGAACCGCACTGATGGAACGGCTTGGCGTCAATGTACTCATTGGATATCAAAAGGAGTGACCACATGAATGAGCTTAAGAAAGGAATCCTTTTTCCAGATAAAATCGCAGCGCTGTTTCAAAAGCAAAAAGGAAAGGCCCTTTTTCTCATCGGGATAGCTGGCATGTGCCTGATCCTGCTGTCAGCAGTGCTGCCGGCCGGCGCGAAGGAAAACCCGGCGGTGGGCGGAGCGCAGCAGACTTCCGAAGCATACATCGAGCAGCTTGAAGGGCGGCTCACAAAGATTGTGGGCAGTGTGGATGGAGTGGGACGGTGCGAAGTGATGGTCACCGCGGAAAACGGTGTGGAATATGTCTATGCGGTGGAGCAGTCGCAGAATGTAAACCAGGTAAACAGCTATGAAGGGGATGAGGTAAAAAAACAAACGCAGCAGCAGAATACCGAAGAGAAGTATATCGTTGTGGACGCGGGCAGCGGCAAAAAGGAAGCCCTGCTCAAAACGCAGAAACAGCCGACGATCCAGGGGGTCGTGGTGGTCTGCGAGGGAGCGGGCAGCATGATTGTACAGGAGCGGGTGACGCAGGTGGTCACCACCGCGCTCGGCATCCCTTACAATAAAGTTTGTGTTACGAAAATCAGTTAGTTTGAGGAGGAAACCCGTATGAATATGGTCATCAGAAAAAAACACATCATCCTGGCGTCGCTCGTTGTGGGGCTTGGGCTCGCAGTTTATGTCAACTACCAGTTCGCGCAGGCGGACAACGCGCTCACACCGACCGCTGCGCTCGAAAGCGATAAGAATTACGGGGACGCGCAGCTGGTCGACTCGAACGATCCGGCGCTCGCGGGCGTGGACGGGGAAGCGTATTTTGCCGAGGCCAAAGTCACCCGCCAGCGTTCCCGCGATGAATCGGTCGAAACGCTCAAGAATATGCTCGCGGACGCTGAGATCGATCCCGATCTGAAGGCGGAGATGGTGCTCAAGGCGACTGAAATTTCCCAGTCGATCGAAACCGAGGGGAAGATCGAAAACCTGATCAAAGCCAAGGGCTTTGAGGACTGTATGGTTTATTACGATACCGAAGGCGTCGACGTCGTGGTAAAAACCGAAGGGCTTGAAGCCGACCAGGTCGCCCAGATGAAGGACATCATCCTCAAGGAAACCAGCATCCCGGCGGAGAATATCTCGATTGTGGAAATCAACTGACACTGAAAAATATCCAAAAAGCCCGCTCTTCAAGGCGGGCTTTTCTTTGTGAAAATCCTGTATATACGGTTGTATATTCGGAAATTTATGTTATAATATCTACATATGCAGGATGGTCAAAGGGCATCGTGCAATCTGTCTACCAACCAAAGCGCCGACTTTTTTCATACAGAAGGAGAATCGCTATGCAGACTCGTGACAGCGGCCAATCGATTGGCAACCTGAAAATTTCCCGCGATGTGATCGCCACGATCGCGCGGTTTGCCGCGCTTGAAATCGAAGGCGTGGATTCACTCGCCTCTTTCACCACCAACCTCAAGGGCTGGCTGATCAAAAAACAATCCGCCAAACCAATCGCTATTGATCTGAGCGACGACATTGCCGTGATCGATATCCATGTCAACATCAAATCTGGTGTGAATATTCCGCAGGTTGCGGAAAAGATTCAAGCGGCGGTCAAGGAAGCGGTGCAGAACATGACCGGGATCGCAGTCTCCCGCGTGAACATTGACATTGCGGGAATTGTGTTCGACGAACCCGAACAGGTCCCTCAGACAGCTGAAGAATAGTCGCCCGCCCTCCCGGCTTGCTTGGAGGGCTTTCTTGTCATCGGGTTGGATACCGCCAAAAAATGAACCACGAAAAAATGTGTCCTGCAAAAGGGACAACCCTAGGAGCGTAATATATGAAACGTAGCGAATCCCGCGAACAGGCCTTCATGCTGATCTTTGAGCGTTCGTTCAAGGATGAGTCGATCGACGAGATCATCGAGGAGGCGACCATCGGACGCAGCCTCGAGGTGGATGATTATGCATATAACCTTGCAAAAGATGTATGCGGGCATCTGCCGTGGCTGGACGAGACGATCACGGCCTACTCAAAGAAATGGAAGCTGAACCGCATGTCCCGCGTCGCGCTTTCGATCATCCGCATGAGCCTGTGGGAGATTGACCACATCGATACGGTCCCAGTCGGCGCTTCGATCAACGAAGCTGTCGAACTGGCAAAGAAATACGGCAACACCGACGACTTTTCGTTTGTAAACGGGGTGCTCGGTGCATATGTGCGCGCAAAAGGGCAGGAGGTGCCGGAGGCGCTCGCTGCGGAAAAGGCGGCGGATGACTCCGCCGAACAGGCCGCGGAGGAAGCACAGGCGGTCGAGGAGTTCGATGCGGCTGCCGCCGCAGCCCGGGCGGCGCAGTAAGATGCTGTTCCTTGGGCTGGACACCAGCAATTATACGACTTCCACGGCGCTTTATCAAAGCGGCGACAATATTGTTTTGCAGAATAAAAGGCTGCTTGCGGTAAAAGACGGCTCGCTGGGCCTTAGGCAAAGCGAGGCCGTTTTTTCGCATGTCAAGCAGCTTTCGGAACTGCTTGAAGGGCTGATGCAGCAAGCCCCTGGGCCGGTTTCCGGAGTTGGCGTCTCGGTGCGCCCGCGCGATGCAGCGGGTTCTTACATGCCTTGTTTTCTCGTAGGTGAAACGGTTGCGCGGTCAATTGCCGCGGTAAACCGGCTTACGGTGACCGCGGTTTCGCATCAGCGCGGCCATATTGCGGCGGCGCTCTACTCCGCCGGACAGCTTCCGCTTGTGGGAAAACCGTTCGTGGCGTTCCACCTGTCGGGCGGGACAACCGAATGCCTGTTTGTGAAACCGGACAAGGAGCTGATTTTTTCCGTGGAACTGGTCGCGCAGTCGCTCGACCTCAAGGCAGGACAGGCGGTAGACCGGGTAGGCGGGATGCTGGGGTTTTCTTTTCCGGCAGGTCGCGCGCTTGAGGCGCTTGCGCTTGCATCACAGCGGCAATATAAGGTGAAACCTACCTTCAAGGGCGCGGACTGCTCGCTTTCCGGGATTGAGAACCGCTGCCGGAAAATGCTTTCTGATGGTGAAGCGCCCTGCGATATCGCGCGCTTCTGTCTCGATTCCATCTATGCGGCGTTGGCGGGGATGACCGAATGGGTGAAAAAAATTTATGGGGAACTGCCGGTCGTCTATTCGGGAGGCGTGATGTCCAACCGAATCATCCGGGAACAGATCACCCGCCATTACGGCGGATATTTTGCCGATCCGCAGTTTTCTTCCGACAATGCCGCGGGCGCGGCGATTCTCGCGTGCATCGCGCAGACGGGAGGGATCGATTCATGACAGCGCCGACGGTGGTATCGGTTTCCCAGCTGAACCGTTATGTCAAATCGGTTCTGGAGTCCGACAAGGTCCTGGGTGGCCTGATGGTGCGCGGAGAGATTTCAAATTTCACCCGGCATTACAAATCTGGCCACCTTTATTTTACCCTTAAGGACGATGCCGCATCCATCAAAGCGGTGATGTTCCGCAGCTATGCGGCAGGCGTACCATTTTTTCCGGAAAACGGCATGTCGGTGATTGTGTCGGGTTCGGTTTCGCTCTATGAGCGGGACGGCAGCTACCAGTTCTATGTGACCGATATGCAGCCGGATGGGATTGGCGCACTGCATTTGGCTTATGAGCAGCTCAAAGAGAAGCTCTCCCGGGAAGGACTCTTCGATGAGGCCCGTAAGCGTCCGCTCCCGGTCTATCCCGAACGTATCGGCATTGTGACGAGCGAAGGCGCCGCCGCGCTGCAGGACATGCTCAACATCCTTTCCCGGCGCTACCCGGTTGCCAAAGTTGTGCTTTACCCAGCTCAAGTGCAGGGGAAGGGCGCCGCACAGACGGTGATTGACGGCCTCCGGACGCTCTGCGCCGGGCGGCTCTGTGATGTGATCATCGTGGGGCGCGGCGGCGGTTCAATCGAGGATCTCTGGGCGTTTAACGACGAGCGGCTCGCGCGCGCCATTGCCGCGAGCGAGATCCCGGTGGTTTCGGCTGTTGGGCATGAGACCGACTTTACGATCGCGGATTTCGCGGCGGATCTGCGCGCACCGACTCCATCGGCGGCGGCGGAACTCGTTTCGCCTGACCTTTCCGATTTGCGGTATTATCTCGCGGACATGCAGGAACGCTGCCATGCGGTGGTCACACGCAGGCTTGACGGATACGAAACCCGTGTTAAAAACGCAAAGGCCCGTTTGGCGCCCCCTGAAAGAGTGCTTGAACACTGTGGGGAGCGGCTCGCTATGCTTAAAAAACTCGCCTTCAGCGCGATGGAACAGCGGATTGCGGAGCGGGAAAACCGGCTGGGATATCTGGCGGCGCTGGTGGAGGGCAGAAGCCCGGTGAAGATCCTGGCACGCGGCTACAGCCTGACGACCGGGCCGGATGGGAAAGCCGTTCTGTCAGTCGCGCAGGTAAAAACGGGCGACCGGCTGGAAATCCGGGTCGCGGACGGAACGATCCGCTCCACGGTGAACGGCGTGGAGAAAGCAAAGGAGAAAATAAAATGAGCAAGACGGTGACATTGGAATCCTCGATCGCACGGCTCGAAGAGATCGTCGCGGCGCTCGAAGGGGATATTTCGATAGATGAGGCGATCAAGCTTTACGCCGAGGCGGTCAAGCTGATCGATCTGGCGGGCGCGAAGCTGGAAGCCGCAAAGCTCAAGGTGGAGAAGCTCTCCGCCGCAAAGACGACGATGGAGGCGCAGGATGAATCGGTTTGAAGAACAGCTGGCAGCTTACGCAAAACAGACGAATGACGCGCTGCGCGAGCGGCTCGCCTACAAAAACGACTGCCTGCAGGTGGCGGTGATCGACGCGATGCGCTACAGCCTGCTCGACGCGGGCAAGCGCCTGCGCGCGGCACTGGCGCTCGAATTCGGCCGGCTCGCGGGCGCGACCCGGGACGGGGCGATGGCGCTTGCTTGCGCTGTGGAGATGGTGCATGCCTATTCCCTCATCCACGACGACCTGCCCTGCATGGACAACGACGATTTCCGGCGCGGCAAACCCTCCTGTCACAGGGAATTCGGAGAGGCGAACGCGCTGCTTGCGGGTGACGCGCTTTTGACGCATGCCTTTGAAACAGTGATGGCCTCGCCGCTTTCCGATGCGCAGAAAGTTGAAGCGGCGGGCACGCTTGCGAAAGCGTCCGGCGTGTTCGGAATGATCGGGGGACAGGTGATTGACCTCGGCAGCGAAGGCAGACGGATTGACGGCAACACGCTCGGCACCCTCTGCGCGCTCAAAACCGGCGCTCTGCTGCGAGCAAGCGCACGGCTCGGCTGTATCGCCGGGAACGCTGACGATGCAATGCGTTCGGCGGCCGATTCGTATGCGCGCTGTTATGGGCTGGCCTTCCAGATCACCGATGACATCCTTGATGTGACCAGCAGCCTAGAAACGCTTGGAAAACCGATCGGCAGCGACGCGGAGAATGAAAAGACCACCTATGTTACATTGTATGGGCTTTCCGGCGCACGGGAACAGGCGGCCCGGCTTGTGGATGAAGCGAAGGCGTATATTTCGGCGGTTGCGGACAACGGTTTTCTCTGTTGGGCTGCGGACATGATCCTGACGCGCGACCACTGACCGCAAAGGCCAGCGGTATGTTATAGGAGGTTTGTATGAATCCATTGGAAGTGATCACCAGCAACTATGTCCTGAATGTGGGTTTTCTTGCATGGTTTGCCGCGCAGTTCATCAAGACGTTTCTCTGCTATATCAGCACGAAAAAGATCAACTGGGAGCGGATGGTCGGTTCGGGCGGCATGCCGAGCTCGCATTCCTCGCTGGTCTGTGCGATTGCGGTCGGGATGGCAAAAAAGGTGGGATACGCGGCGCCGGAATTTGCTCTTTCGGTGGCGCTCGCGGGCATCGTCATGTACGATGCGATGGGTGTGCGCCGCGCGGCCGGCGAACAGGCGAAGGTGCTCAATAAGATGGTGATCGATTTTAAAGAGCTGTTTCAGGCGCTCAAGGAGGAGTTCGACGCGCTCGCGCGCGGAGAAGAATTCCTGGAAGAGGAAACGGGTCCGGACGGCAAAAAACGCAAGGCGCTCAAGGAGTTCCTTGGCCATACGCCGCTGGAGGTTTTGTGCGGCGCAATCCTCGGAATTCTGATTGCGGTGCTCGTCCCGGCATTTTAATAGAGACATGGGGTGAAATCTTGGCAAAATATAACCTTCTCAATACATTGACCCTGCCCGGCGACCTGAAAAAACTTGGCGAAGAACAGCAAAAGCTGCTTTGCTGGGAGATCCGGCAGAAGCTGATCCGCACGGTGTCGGAAAACGGCGGGCATTTGGCTTCCAACTTGGGGACGGTTGAGCTGACGGTCGCACTACATACGGTGTTCGACCTGCCGGACGATTCGATTGTCTGGGATGTGGGGCACCAATGTTACACCCATAAACTGCTCACCGGACGTGCTGACCGGTTTTCGACCATCCGGCAGGAGGACGGCCTTTCCGGATTTCCGCGCCCGAGTGAGAGCAAATACGACTGCTTCATTGCGGGGCATGCGAGCACCTCGATTTCCGCCGCATGCGGGCTTGCAAAGGCGAAAACCTTGTCAGGAGATCCGCACCATGTGATCGCGGTCGTGGGTGACGGCGCATTCACCGGCGGAATGGTATATGAAGGGCTCAACAATGCCGGACGCAGCAGCGACAGGCTGATTGTTGTGCTCAATGACAATGAGATGTCGATCTCAAAAAGTGTCGGCTCTTTTGCCCGCTATCTCGCGGCAAAACGCGCTTCGGACGGTTATCTGAACCTCAAGGATAAAGTGGAGGGAGCGCTTGTCAAAATTCCGGTCGTGGGCGAAAGCGTGCGCGACGTGGTCAAGCAGTCGAAGGATATGTTCCGCCAGGCGATCTATCACAGCAACCTCTTTGAGGATCTCGGTTTTTATTATCTCGGACCGGTTGACGGACATGACCTGCCGGTGCTCATTAAGATGCTGGAACGCGCCAAAGAGGTCGATCGGCCGGTCTTGGTCCATGTGAACACCGTGAAGGGCAAAGGTTACCCGTTTGCGGAGCAGGACCCTTCCAAATTCCATGGCGTGGGACAGTTCAACCGCTCGAACGGCCATACCAAAACGCCGGGCGCGTCCTTTTCTTCGGAATTTGGCAGGATGCTGACGGGCCTTGCTGAAAAAGATGATAAGATCGTTGCCATTACAGCCGCCATGCAGGACGGGACGGGGCTTACGCCGTTCGCACAGAAATTTGGGGACAAAAATCGTTTCTTCGATGTGGGAATCGCGGAGGAACACGCCGTGACTTTTTCCTGTGGGCTTGCCGCGGGCGGGCTGCGGCCGGTTTTTGCGGTCTATTCCACTTTTTTGCAGCGCGGATTTGATCAGTTGATCCATGATGCCGCGATCGAAAAACAGCATATTGTCCTGGCTGTGGACCGTGCCGGGATCGTCGGGGATGACGGCGAGACGCATCAGGGGCTTTATGACGCGGCGTTCCTGAGTGAAATTGCAAACTGTGTGGTCTATTCTCCCGCAACCTTCCGGGATCTTCAATATGCGCTGGAACGGGCGCTTTATCATACCGATGGGATCGCCGCGGTACGCTACCCGCGCGGCGGTGAACCGGAGCTTTCAGATCCGGCTTTTTCCGCGGCGGAGGATTATACCCATATCTCGAGCGGCGGCGACACGCTGCTCATCACCTATGGCCGGGAGACTTCGGAGGTTTATAAAGCGGTGAAACTTCTGGAGGCGCAGCATAAAAAAGCCGACCTGCTCAAACTGTGCAAAATCCATCCGCTCCCGGAGGAATGCGTGCAGATCGCACGAAAGTACCGCACCATCCTTTTTGTGGAGGAAGGCGTGCGCAGCGGCGGGATCGGGGAGCATTTCCTCGCGGCGCTTTCGGCCGCGCGTTACCGCGGCCGGATGAGCATCCGCGCCATTGAAAACCCATGCATCCGCCAGATGGCGGTCCCTGCAGCACTCAAATCCTGCGGATTGGACGCACAGTCGATTGCGCAAACAGTTGCAGAGCTTTACTTTTGATTTCTGATGAACCGGGAGGGCGGCGTGAAGACAAGACTGGATATCCTGCTGGTGGAGAACGGTTCTTTTCCAAGCAGGGAAAAGGCGAAAGCCGTGATTATGGCCGGACAGGTCTATGTGGACAACCAGAAGGCCGATAAGCCGGGCATGGAGATAAAGCCCGGCGCAAAGATTGAAGTGCGCGGGGAAACGCTCAGATATGTCAGCCGGGGCGGGCTGAAACTGGAAAAGGCAATGGCCGTTTTTCCGATCACGCTGGCGGGAAAGACCTGTATGGACATCGGCGCGTCAACCGGCGGTTTCACCGACTGTATGCTGCAAAACGGCGCAGCGAAGGTCTACGCGGTGGATGTGGGGTATGGACAGCTTGCATGGAGCCTGCGTAGCGACGAACGGGTTGTGAACCTGGAACGCACCAACATCCGGGGTGTGACAAAGCAGCAGATCCCGGACCCGGTTTCTTTCGTGAGTGTTGACGTGTCGTTTATCTCGCTCAAATTGGTGCTTCCGGTGGCGGCCGACCTGCTCGAACCGGACGGCGAGGCGGTCTGCCTGGTCAAACCGCAGTTTGAGGCCGGCCGCGAGAAGGTCGGGAAGAAGGGCGTGGTACGCGAGCGGGCCACCCATATCGAAGTTTTGCGGAACGCCTGCCAGTATGCCCGGGAGAACGGATTTGCGGTCTGTGGAATCGATTTTTCTCCGGTCAAGGGGCCGGAAGGCAACATCGAATACCTGATGTACCTGCAAAAAGCCGCGGGCGGCGACTCGGTTAATGATGAGATGGTAAAGTCGCTTGTTGAACAGTCCCACACAGATCTGGATTAGGAGAATACCGCTATGATGGGAAAAAAAGTGCTGATTATGCCGAACCTCACAAGGGACAACACTCTTTGTCTGATGGAGCCGCTCATCCGGCGGCTGCATTCCTGCGCCTGTGCCATCCTGATGGATGAGAAGTACGCGGGCCGTTTTGCAGGCGTGCATTTTGCCCCGTTTGACGAGCAGATCACCGGCTGCGACGTGATCATCACGGTCGGTGGCGACGGTACGATTCTGCACAGTGCAAAGCATGCAATGCAACATCAAAAGCCGCTTTTGGGGATCAACTCCGGACGGCTCGGCTACCTGGCGCAGCTGGAACCGAACGAGATGGAATACCTTGACCGGCTTGCGGACGGGGATTATACCATCGAAAACCGGATGATGCTCGAGATGCGCGTCGGCGGCGATCCACAGCTGTATTACGCGCTCAACGACGTGGTGATCGCAAAGGGTGGACACGCCCGGTTGGTTGATCTGGAAATCCTTGACGGAAATGGGCAGCCGGTGGGCAGCTACCGGGCGGATGGGCTCATTTTTGCAACGCCGACCGGTTCAACTGCCTATTCGCTCTCGGCGGGCGGCCCGATCGTAGATCCGGTGATCGACACGATCGTTCTCACGCCGATCTGCCCGCATTCGCTGTATGACCGTTCGATTTTGCTTTCGCCGCGGATGCAGCTGAATGTACGCAGTAAATTTGTCAATAATTCGGATAATATCGTGGTCAGTGTGGACGGCGAACGGATTGCCGGGCTGGACGCGGACCGGCAGGTGCGGATTCAAAAATCAGAAAGAACCGTCCCGTTTATCAATTTTGCCGAAAAGACCTTTACCGGTATTCTCAGTAAGAAACTCAAATCCAGGGGGGAAGGCGTATGAAAGCAAAGCGACATGCCAAAATTTTGGAGCTGATCAATTCACGGCCGATTGAAACGCAGGACGAACTGCTGGGCCTTCTGGCGGACAATGGGTTTCCGGTGACCCAGGCGACTATCTCCCGCGACATCAAAGAGCTGCGGCTGATAAAAACCCTGACACCGGATGGAAAATATCACTACACAGCGCATGGGGAAGCGCCAAAAAGCGAGATGAGCAATAAATTCCTGGTGATTTTCTCCGAATCGGTCAAGGAGGTCGATTCAGCGGGAAATATCCTGGTGATTAAATGCTACACCGGCATGGCGAACGCGGTCTGCGCGGCGCTCGATACGCTGCATTGGAACGGGGTGGTTGGAACCATCGCGGGGGATGACACCATGCTGGCGATCATGCGGGACGACCATAATGCCCGCGAACTGGTCATGCAGCTGCGGAAGATGATGTCCGCGTCAAACTGACGGCGCGGAAAATTGGCAAGTAAGGGGTGAGCAGATGCTTTCACAGCTTTACATAAACAACGTCGCAGTCATCAGTGAGGCGACGATCGATTTTGCTGAGGGGCTCAATGTCTTTACCGGCGAAACCGGTGCGGGAAAAACGATCCTCATCAGCGCAATTAACGCGGTGCTGGGGGAGCGCGCTTCAAAGGAAATGATCCGCACCGGCGAACAGAAAGCCGCAATTTCGGCGCTGTTCACCGGGATTTCTGACGAGGCCTGCAAGGCGCTTGGAGAAGCGGGTTATTCGGACGATGACGGCTCGGTGCTGATTGCGCGGGAGATTTCCGCCGATGGCAAGTCGAGTTGCCGGTTGAACGGCCGCCCAGCGACTGCATCGATTCTGAAGACTGTTTCCAGCCTGCTCATCAATGTGCATGGACAGCACGACAATCAACAGCTCCTCTCACCGGGAAAACACCTTGGCTTCATCGACAGCTACGGGGAGCTTGCGCCGCTGTCGGCAAAATACCGGCAGGCGTATCACGCCTATATGGAGGTGCGCCGGGAGCTTGAAAGCGTCGACACTGACGAGGCGGAAAAGGCCCGCAGGATCGATTTGCTCAGCTATCAGATCAATGAAATCGACGCGGCGAACCTGCAGCCGGACGAGGAAGAGGATCTGCGTTCCCAACGCAAGCTGATGAAGAACGCGCTCAGCGTCACCGAAGCGCTTGGCGGCAGCATCGCGATTCTTGATGGGGACGAGCAGACACGCGGACTTACCGGCCTGCTAGGCGCATTGATGGAAAATATGCAACAGGCCGCAAAATACATGGAGGAGGCGCAGCCGCTTTCCGAGCGGCTTACCGACATCTTTTACGAGGTGGAGGGGATGGGCGCGGATATCCATGACCTTCTGGAGAATTTCGACTGCGATCCGGGACGGCTTGATGAGGTGGAACGGCGGCTTGACGCAATCTACACCCTCAAAAAGAAATACGGCGCGGATATCCCGGCGGTGCTCGCCTTTCGCGACGCGGCAGAGGAGGAGCTGTCCCAGATCGAGTCGTCCGATGTGCGCGCAGAGAAGCTGCGCGGCCAGCTTGGCGCACTGCTTGCGCAGGCCGAAAAGCTGGCGAAGGAACTTTCCGAAAAGCGGATCCAGGCGGCCGCACGTTTCACGAAAGCAGTGATGGATGAGCTTGCATTTCTCGATATGCCGTCGGTGCGGCTCTCGGTCATCCGGCGGGAAAAGCCGCTTTCGCCGGATGGAATCGATGATATGGAGCTGTTTATCGCGACCAACTTGGGTGAGGAGGCGAAGTCACTCGCAAAGATCGCTTCGGGCGGTGAACTTTCCCGCATCATGCTTTCGATCAAAAATGTGCTTGCCGACCGGGACGGCATCGGTACGCTGATCTTTGACGAGGTCGATACAGGCGTTTCCGGACGCGCGGCGCAGAAAATCGGGCAGAAGCTCGCTCAGGTTGCCCAGAACCGGCAGGTCATCGTTGTGACCCACCTCGCACAGGTCGCGTCGTTCGCAAAACAGCATCTATACATCTCCAAACAGACCCATGACAATCGAACCTTCACCACGATCCAGCCGCTTGACCGCGAGGCGCGCGTGCGGGAGCTCGCGCGAATCGTGGGCGGGGAAAAGGTGAGTGAGATCGCGCTTTCGCATGCGCGGGAAATGCTTTCGGATGCCCGAAACTAAGAAAATCCGCATAAAAAGCCGCGTGAAGGCTTGTTATTTGAAAAATCACATGTTATACTATGGGTGCCGTTTCGCACATTAACGTGAAACAGTGTGCCAATGAAATTGAAATTACAAGGAGAAAGATCGATGACAGTTTTCGAAGAATTAACCCGACGCGGCCTGATCGCGCAGATGACGCACCCGGAAAAGATTGAGGAACTTCTCAATAAGGAGAAGGTGACCTTCTATATCGGGTTCGACGCAACTGCGGACAGCCTGCATGTCGGCCATTTTCTTCAGCTGGTCGTGATGCGCCGCCTGCAGCTTGCGGGACACCGTCCGATCGCCCTGCTGGGCACCGGCACGACCATGGTCGGCGACCCGACCGGCCGCACCGATATGCGCAAGATGCTCACCCCTGAGGAGATCAATTATAACGCTGAATGTTTCAAGCGCCAGATGGAGAAATTTATCGACTTCTCGGACGGCAAGGCGCTGATGCTCAGAAACGGCGACTGGCTCCTCAAACTGAACTATATCGAGCTTTTGCGCGATGTCGGCGTCTATTTCTCGGTCAACCAGATGCTCACGATGGACAGCGTCAAGACACGCCTCGAACGCGGGCTCTCCTTCCTGGAATTTAACTATATGATCATGCAGAGCTACGACTTCTTAAAGCTGCACCGTGATTACGGCTGCATGTTGGAGGTCGGCGGCAACGACCAGTGGGCCAATATCCTGGGCGGGATCGATCTGACCCGACGCGTGACCGGCGACGAGGTCTATGGGATGACCTTCACGCTGCTCACCACCAAAGAGGGCAAGAAGATGGGCAAGACCGAAAACGGCGCCGTCTGGCTCGATCCCAATAAGACCTCCCCTTACGAGTTTTTCCAGTACTGGAGAAACGTCGGGGACGACGATGTTGTGAACTGCCTCAAGCTGCTCACTTTCCTGCCGGTCGAAGAGATCGAAGCGATGGAAAAGTGGGAAGGCAGCGAGCTCAACAAGGCGAAGGAGATCCTTGCCTTTGAACTCTGTAAGATGGTCCACGGCGAAACCGAGGCCCAGAAGGCGCTCGACGCCGCGCGCGCGCTGTTCGGCGCGGGAACCTCAAGCGATGACATGCCGTCCACCACAATCTCCGCTTCCGATTTTTCGGATGGGAAGATCAGTGTGGTCGACCTGCTTGTAAAGTCCGGTCTGGCGCCGTCAAAGGGCGAAGCCAAGCGCCTGATCCAGCAGGGCGGTATCTCTGTCGATGATGTAAAGGTTTCTGACTTTGCGGAAGCTGTAGCTGCCGACGCGTTCGGAAAAGGTCATGTGATTCTCAAAAAGGGGAAGAAGGTTTACCATAAGGTCCTGTTGGGCTGACGGGAAACAGCGATAGCGATAAAGATGCGGGAGGCGCGGTTATGGCGGGTAAGTTTTCATCCACGAAATATCTGACGATGCTTGGCCTGCTTGCCGCGCTGACCATCCTTCTCGGCATCACGCCGCTCGGATTTGTCCAGACCCCGGTTATCAAGGCGACGATCATGCATGTACCTGTCATTTTGGGCGGCGTGCTGCTCGGCCCGATGGCGGGCGGGGTTCTCGGCGGACTGATGGGCCTTATGAGTATTTTGTCAAACACTACCGCGCCAACTCTCACTTCGTTTGTCTTTACGCCAATGCTGGGGAATTTCTGGAGTATTGTGGTGGCGATGGTTCCGCGGATCTGCATTGGGATTGTTGCGGCATATGTTTTTCGGGGGCTTGTAAAGCTCTGGCCCAAAAGCGACCTTCCGGCGTTTATCGGCGCGGGGCTTTTGGGGTCGCTTACCAATACGGTGCTGGTTATGGCGGGAATCTATATCTTTTTTGGCAAGCGGTATGCTGCCGCCAAGGGGATCGATTTTTCCGCGCTTTTCAAGATGATCATCGGTGTGATCGCGGTTTCCGGTACGATCGAGGCTGCGATTGCAACCTTTCTGACACTGACCGTCGGAAAGCCGCTGGCCAAAATCCTGAAACGCTCCTGACAGAATTTTTAAAAATAACGCTTGACAAATTCTTTTTCCAGCGTTATGATAGCAACCAAGATCAATATCCCAAAGGCTATGACGGGGAACAAAACACACCCAGCGTGTCGCAGAGAGCTGCCGGATGGTGCAAGGCAGTACCGCGGATGTGCGTATAACTCGCCCCTGAGCTTCCAGCCAAAAGCCGTGCGGCAAGTAGGTGTGGACGGTATCTCACCGTTATCTTGAGAGCGCATTGTTAGATGCGGCCGAGCGGGCCGGTTTTCCGGTCAACAAGAGTGGTACCACGGAAGTTTTTAAAACCTTCGTCTCTTCTAAAGAGACGAAGGTTTTTTTGTTTACCGCCACGCTTTGGGTGAAAACCTTTTTTCGGCTGCGAAACAAAGAACGAACGAAAAGAAGAAAGGTGAACGACATGAGCCAGAAAATTAAAATCTTTGACACGACCCTGCGCGACGGCGAGCAATCGCCCGGCTGCAGCATGAATCTGAAGGAGAAGCTCGAGATGGCGCGCCAGCTTGAACGGCTGGGCGTGGATATCATTGAAGCGGGGTTCCCGGTATCTTCGCCGGATGATTTTGAATCGGTCAAACAGATTTCCCAGACCGTGAAGAACTGCACGGTAGCCGGACTCGCACGCAGCGTTGAAGGGGATATCCAGCGCGCCTACGACGCGGTGAAATTCTCCGAATCCCCGCGGGTCCATGTTTTTATCGCGACCAGCGACATCCACATGCAGTATAAGCTCAAGATGACCCGGGAGCAGGTGGTTGAACGGGTGGCGTACATGGTCCGATTTGCCCGAAGTCTCTGCAGCGACATTGAGTTTTCCGCCGAGGACGCTTCCCGCAGTGATCGAGATTTCCTGGTGCGGGTGTTCGACACGGCGATTGCGGCCGGTGCAACCACCATCAATATCCCAGACACCACCGGCTATGCGACGCCAACCGAGATGTACGACCTGGTCTTTTACATCAAATCCCATCTGCAGAACCCGCATGTGGACATTTCAGTGCATAACCACGACGATCTGGGGCTCGCGGTGGCCACATCGCTCGCCTGTGTCAAGGCGGGGGCCACCCAGCTCGAATGTACCATCAACGGAATTGGTGAACGTGCCGGTAACGCGGCGCTCGAAGAGATTGTCATGGGCATTAAGACCCGCCGCGACTATTACGATGCCGAAACAGGAATCGACACCAAGCAGATTTACCGCACCAGCAAGCTGCTTTCCACCATCACCGGCGTGCCGATCGCGCCCAATAAATCGATTGTCGGCGCGAACGCTTTCGCACATGAAAGCGGTATCCATCAGCACGGCGTGCTGGCCAACCGCGAAACCTACGAGATCATGCAGCCGGAGGACGTTGGCGTCAACAAGAACACGATGGTTTTGGGCAAGCATTCGGGCAAACATGCTTTTGCCGACCGCATCTCCGAGCTGGGTTACAGGATGAGCGAAGAGGACATCGCGGCGGCGTTCGAGCGCTTCAAGGTGCTGGCCGACCGCAAAAAGGACATCACTGACCGCGACATCGAGGCGCTTATCAGCGCGACCGCCGTCAACGACGTCAAACAAACCTATTCGCTTAAGAGTTTTGTCATCAATTCCGGTACGGTCATCTCGGCGACTGCTGTGGTGCGGCTTGTCAAGGACGGGGAGGAATTTGAACATGTGGCGCGCGGAGAAGGCCCGATTGACGCGGCGTTCAAGGCGATCGACCGGATTGTAAAGCGCCAGACCAAACTCGAAAACTGGACCATTCAGGCGGTTACCGAGGGCGAAGACGCGCTGGGAGAGGCGATCAGCAAGATCACCTGTGAAGGCAACCTTGTCACTGGGCGCGGGCTTTCCCCAGATATCCTGGAGGCAAGTATCCGCAGCTATATCAACGCAATCAATAAAGCGATCGCGCTTTCCGGCAACGTGAAGGCCGATCTTTCCGGGAAATAAGCGCAAAAGGAGCGAGAAAAATGGGAATGACCATGAGCCAGAAAATTCTGGCGAAAAAAGCGGGCCTCGAATCGGTTGTGGCGGGACAGCTGATCAACGCGGATATTGACCTGGTGCTCGGCAATGACATCACCACGCCGGTGGCGATCGATGAGTTTGAAAAGTATGGTTTCGACAGTATCTACAGCAAATCCGGCATCGCAATCGTGCTCGACCACTTCACCCCGAACAAGGATATCAAGGCGGCGCAGCTTTCTAAACGCTGCCGGGAGTTCGCGAACAAATACGATGTGGTAAACTATTTCGACGTGGGCGAAATGGGCATCGAACATGCGCTTCTGCCGGAAAAGGGCCTGGTTGCCCCGGGCGAGCTGGTGGTCGGCGCGGACAGCCACACCTGCACTTACGGCGCACTTGGCGCTTTTTCGACCGGCTTCGGCTCGACCGATATGGCCGCCGCGATGGCGACCGGAAAATGCTGGTTCAAGGTCCCGTCCGCAATCCGATTCAATCTGACCGGAAAGCCGGGCAAATGGGTGAGCGGCAAGGACGTCATCCTGCACATCATCGGCATGATCGGCGTGGACGGGGCGCTCTACAAATCGATGGAGTTCGGCGGGGCGGGGCTTGGGAACCTTTCGATCGATGACCGTCTCACCATGGCGAATATGGCGATCGAAGCGGGTGGCAAAAACGGCATCTTCGAAGTCGACGAAGTGACACTGGCCTATGAAAAAGGCCGTGTCAATCGGACTTTTGAGATCTTCACGCCCGACCCTGACGCGGAATATGAGCGGGTCATTGATATCGACCTTTCGGCGCTGCGCCCGACCGTTTCCTTCCCGCATCTGCCGGAGAACACAAAGACCATCGACGAGGTCGGAGACGTCGCGATCGACCAGGTGGTTATCGGGTCCTGTACCAACGGGAGGCTCAGTGACCTCGCGGCGGCGGCAGAGATTCTGAAGGGGAAAAAGCTTGCGAAAAATGTACGCTGCATCGTCATCCCCGGAACCCAGCAGATCTACCGCGAGGCGATGCATGCAGGTTACTTTGATATCTTCCTGGAGGCAGGCTGCGCCATCTCCACACCGACCTGCGGTCCATGCCTCGGCGGGTATATGGGAATCCTGGCGGAGGGCGAGCGGTGCGTGGCGACGACCAACCGCAACTTTGTCGGCAGGATGGGCCATGTAAAATCGGAAGTATACCTTGCGTCCCCGGCGGTTGCCGCCGCGAGCGCTGTCGCAGGGAAAATTGCAGATCCTGAAAAAGTTTGAGGAGGCGGTCAGAATGAAAGCAGTAGGAACAGTCCATAAATATGGAGACAACATCGACACCGATGTGATCATCCCGGCGCGTTGTCTCAACATCTCCGACCGCAGGGAGCTCGCGGACCACTGCATGGAGGATATCGACAGGGAATTCGTCAAAAAGGTAAGGCCCGGGGATATCATGATCGGCGGATTCAACTTTGGCTGCGGGTCCTCGCGGGAACACGCTCCGATGGTCATCAAGGAGAACGGGGTTTCCTGCGTTATCGCAAAGACCTTCGCGCGGATCTTCTACCGCAATGCGATCAATATCGGCCTGCCGATCCTGGAATGCGAGGCGGCCAGCGACGCGATTGAAAACGGCGACCGGGTTGAGGTGGACTTTGACACCGGTGTGATCAAAAACCTCACCAAAAATGAAAGCTACACAGCAATTCCGTTCCCGGCATTTATCAAGGAAATCATCGATGCGAACGGGCTGCTCAGCTGGGTCAAACGAAATCAGAAATGATAAAGAAAAAGGCCGGCGGAAACATTTGTTTCCGCCGGCCCTTTTTCGCCTTCACGCGGTCTGGCAGGGACAGGGTTTATTCGACTTTCTGGCTGCGCAGTAAAGATCCTGGCAGCAGAGCCAACGGGGATGCGCAAAATCGGGCCAGAAGGTATTGCGGCAAGCCTCCGGGAAAAGTCCGCAGCAGCCGTTCTGGTCGCAGCACAGGCGCAGCGGACGGTCGGGACCGCAGCCGCAGCCATCCTCATAGATCGGATACCATTCACAGTTGAGCCCTTCGCTTTTGTCAGGGCATCCGCTCACGGGGGTGATTTTGCAGTTCATACAGGTCCTTTTGCGGCAGTTACAGTTGCAATTACAATTGCAAACGCAGTGGCATCCGCACTGACACCTGTTGTTACAACAACAAGCCATAAAATAATCACACCTTTTGTTCAGAATTAATGTATAGATAAGGTACAGCTCACAATGGAAGATACATTCGCTGTTCCTTCTCATTCTATGCAGGACGCGTCTTTCTTGTTAGCAGAGAATATTTCTCGTCTGCTTGTTTCGACAGAAAGAAAACTTGTCCGGTACCTATAATATAGTTTGTGGACTAGACGGAAGGATGGCGTTCGGTATGACAGTTTATGCGGATGTGCTTGTGGTGGTGAATTATATCATAAATCTCCTGCTCCTGCTCGCATCCGGCAAGCTGCTCGGCCTGGTCATGCGCAGGCGGCGGCTCTTTTTTGCCGCATTGCTGGGCGCGTTTGGTTCGCTCATCATCTTTCTGCCTTATATCGGCGTTTGGTTCCAGGCGCTTTATAAGCTGCTGCTTGCCGCTGCAATGGCCGCGACAGCGTTTGGCGCAAGGCCATGGCAGCGCTTTTTAAAAGCGTTGCTCATGACTTTCGCGGTCAGTTTTATCTTTGCGGGATTTCTGCTGGCGGTGTCCTTTTTCCTTGCGCCGGCTGGGATGCTTTTTTATAACGGAGTGGTCTATTTCGATATCTCGGCGCTTATGCTGATTTTTTCGACCACGGCGGCCTATCTGCTGCTGAGCCTGCTGGAGAAGCTCTTCGCCGGCCGTACGCATGAGAAGAAACTCTACGATGTGACCGTTTCGGTAAGTGGGAAAACGGTGTCCTTCAAAGGTCTGGTGGATACCGGAAGCAGCCTCAGGGAACCGTTTTCCGGCGCGCCAGTGATTGTCTGCGACCGGGAACTGGCCGGGAAGGTGAGGCCGGATGAAAGCGTCAGCTTCCGGGTGATCCCCTGTTTGACCGTGACCGGGCAGGGGACGCTTGAAGGATTTCATCCGGATGAGGTCACCATCGTCGGGGATGGAAAACAGATCAAGACCTCCGATGTCTATATCGCGTCCAGCCGCGAGCCGATTGGCGGGGAGTACCAAGCGCTTTTAAATCCGCAGCTTGTGGATCGCGGCTGAATTTTGCATCAGGCAACAGGGAAAGGTGGATTTTAGCAATGACAGTCTTTAAAATCGGATGGGCCCGATATTTGGCAGACCGCATCAGGGCGTTGCTGTGGCGCCTGCGGCTGCGCCGCGGGGTCTACTATATCAATGGACCGGAGACCTTGCCCGCTCCGCTTTCCAAGGAGGAGGAAAAAAAGGTTTTTGCCCGGCTGGAACAGAATGATGAATCCGCGAAGGAAACGCTTACAGTACATAATCTGCGGCTGGTCGTCTACATTGCGAAGAAATTTGAATCGACCGGCATCTGTGTGGAAGATCTCATTTCCATCGGGACAATCGGGCTGATCAAGGCGGTCAACACCTTCTGCCCGCAGAAAAATATCAAACTGGCAACTTATGCTTCCCGCTGTATTGAAAATGAAATCCTGATGCACCTGCGCAAAAATGCGTCGCACAAAAATGAAATATCGATCGACGAGCCGCTCAACATCGACTGGGACGGCAATGAGCTGCTTCTTTCGGATATCCTCGGCACTGATCCTGACAGTATCAACCGCCCAATCGAGGATGAAGCCGAGAAAAACCTGCTGCTCGGCGCTGTCGAACATCTTTCAGACCGCGAGCGGATGATCATGCAGATGCGGTTTGGGCTCTGCGGGCAGGAGGAAAAAACGCAGAAGGAAGTGGCGGATATCATCGGGATTTCCCAATCGTATATTTCTCGGTTGGAAAAACGGATCATCAAAAAGCTGAAAAAAGAACTGGAAAAGATTATATAAACCAAAATTACCCAAAAGGGCCCGTATGGAAAATCATGCGGGCCTTTTGGGTAATTATTGGTAAGCTGCAAATGCTGTATGTTTGATTTGGACCCCGTCCATACTAGATTCTGTAAAGATAATTGGTGGATGGGGTGCGGGAACGTGTACTATAATAAAGTGGAAATCTGCGGGATCAATACTTCAAAATTGCCCGTATTGAAGGAAAAGGAGAAGATAGAGCTTTTAAAACGCATCCGGGAGGGAGACGAAAGAGCACGGGATGAAATGATCAGCGGGAACCTGCGCCTGGTGCTTTCGGTGGTGCAGAAATTCACCAATCGCGGTGAAAATCTGGACGATCTGTTCCAGGTGGGCTGCATTGGACTCATCAAAGCCATTGATAATTTCGACCCGAACCAGAATGTCCGTTTTTCCACCTATGGGGTCCCGATGATCATTGGCGAGATCCGGCGGCATCTGCGGGACAACAATTCGGTCCGCGTCAGCCGTTCGCTGCGGGATATGGCCTATAAAGCGATGCAGGCGAAGGAAGCACTGATCGGACGCAATGCAAAGGAACCGACTGTGGATGAGATCGCCGCCGAAATGGGTGTGAAAAAAGAGGAGGTCGTACTCGCGCTCGAAGCGATTGTCGAGCCGATGTCCCTGTATGAACCGGTCTATTCGGATGGAGGCGACACGATCTTCGTGATGGATCAGGTGGGGGATCGAGACGGCGAAAGCGATTGGATGGATGAAATCGCGATCAAGGAAGCGATGAAAAGCCTGGGGGAGCGGGAAAAGCGGATTTTAAGCCTTCGTTTTTTTGTGGGCAAAACCCAGATGGAAGTCGCAAAGGAAATCGGTATTTCACAGGCACAGGTTTCCCGGTTGGAAAAAGGCGCGCTCGACTGGATCAAAAAGCACATCTGAATTCAGCTGCGCATATGAAACATGCGGCAAGGAGAAAAATGCCCGGCCAATGGCCGGGCATTTTTGCAGATCAATGGAACAGGGCGGACAGCTTATTGAGCAGCTGGAATTTTTCGTTATACCCCTGCAGAAAAATCACAAGGACAATTAGCGGCAGGATATAACTGACATAACAGCGCGTCCAGGCAGGAAACTTGATCCCATCGCCCTGGTCCGCTTCCGCCAGGAAATTTTTCCATCCCCAGCCGTACCGGGAGGTACAGAAAAGCAGGTAAATGAGCGATCCGATTGGGAGCAGATTATTGCTGATGATGAAATCTTCGAGGTCCTGGATTGTCGAACCTGCGCCGAAGGGCGCGAAATCGCTCCATAGGTTGAAGCCGAGCACGCAGGGCATCGATAGCAGAATAATTGCGGCGATATTGAAGAGAACGGCTTTTTTGCGCGGCCAGTGCCATAGATCCATAGCGAAAGAAACGATATTTTCAAATACCGCGATGATGGTGGAAAAGGCCGCGAAGGTCAGGAAAATGAAGAAAAGGCTTCCCCAAAGCCGTCCGCCGGGCATTGCGTTGAAAATATTCGGCAGGGTGATGAACACAAGGCCGGGCCCCTGGCCCGGATCGACCTGGAAGGCCGAACAGGCGGGAAAAATTACAAGGCCGGACATCAGTGCCACAAAGGTGTCGAGCAGGGTGATATTGATCGATTCCCCGGTCAGCGAGCGGTCGCGGCCGATGTAACTGCCGAAGATCGCCATCGCGCCGATGCCGAGGCTCAGCGTGAAGAACGCCTGCCCCATGGCGGCATAGATGACCGTCCCAGTCCCCTGTTCGGAAATTTTGCTGAAATCGGGCATCAGATAAAAACGCAGGCCCTCGGAAGCGCCGGGCAATGTGACCGAACGCACAACAAGGCAAAGGATGACAACCAGCAGACAGCTCATCATGACCTTTGTGATCCGTTCAACGCCGTTTTTGAGCCCCATCGAGCAAACGCCGAAACCGATCAGTACAACCGTGATCATGCATATGGTCATAAGGACCGGCTGTGCAAGCATGGCATTGAAAACCGCGCCGACCTCCTCCGGGTTTTTTCCGGAAAATTCCCCCGCGGCCATCTTGAAGAAATAGATGATCATCCAGCCACAGACGGTGGTGTAGAACATCATCAGCAGATAATTCCCGGCCATGGCTCCGTAACTGTACCAATGCCATTTGGTACCCTTAGGTTCCAGCACGTGGAAGGAAAGCGCGGCGCTCTTCTGGCTGGCCCGGCCGACTGAAAATTCCATCACCATGATCGGCAGGCCGAGCACCACCAGGAAAAACAGATAGATCAGTACAAATGCCGCACCGCCGTACTGTCCGGTGATATATGGAAAGCGCCAGACATTTCCAAGCCCGATGGCACAGCCCGCCGAGATCAGCAGAAAGCCAAGGCGGGAAGAAAATTTCTCTCTTTGCAAATGCAACACCTCTTCAATATTTATAGCGCGATTATCATATGGCATTTCCAGAAAAAAGTCAAATTACCAGAAACAGCTCTATTCTACTTTGCCCCAGCATATACTGTAATGGAATTTTTTGCATTTTTTGCATGATAAAAGGAGGGGCCATGATGTTTTGCAGGCTGGGTGATTTGCGCAGCAAGTATGTGATCAATGTCCGAAATGGCTGTAAACTCGGATATGTGGACGATGTGGAGATCGATACGGTGAGTGCCGGGGTCAATTCGATCGTGATCAGGGGAAAGCTCCGGTTTTTCGGAATTCTTGGGCGGGAAGAAGATATTATTATCCCGTGGGAGGATATCGAAGTGATCGGGGAGGATACCATCCTGGTGAACCATGTGCTTCCGCCAAGCCGTGAGGAGCATAAAAAGTCCGGAGGCGGGTTCTTTCATATTCTGACCGAGGATTAGCACGAAAACCGGACGGCGGAATTTTTTTTAAATTGGCACTTGCATGTTTCCTCTTTTTGTGGTAATATATTACGGCTGGTATGTAGAGATTACCTGCAAAACACACACCGTGCGATTGTCTTGTCGGGTGTCCCGGACGTTTCGGGATGATAAGGCGAGCGGATGCATGGTGGCGGAAAAATAACCGAAAGAGAGGAATTTATCATGGGCGTAGTATCAATGAAACAACTTCTGGAGGCAGGCGTACACTTCGGTCATCAGACCCGGCGGTGGAACCCCAAAATGGCGCGTTACATCTTCACCGAGCGTAACGGCATCTATATCATCGACCTGCAGAAGACCGTCAAGAAACTGGACGAGGCTTATATGTTCGTGCGCGACCTGGCTGCGAACGGCGGAAATGTCCTGTTTGTCGGAACCAAAAAACAGGCCGGAGATTCGGTCCGCGAGGAAGCGACCCGCGCGGGAGCTTACTATGTAAATGCCCGCTGGCTCGGCGGCATGCTCACCAACTTCAAGACCATCCGCCGCAGGATCGAGCGTCTTGCCCAGCTGCGCAAGATGGAAGAGGACGGCACCTTTGACCGTCTGCCGAAGAAAGAAGTCATCAAGCTCGAGCTTGAGATCGAGAAACTCGAAAAATTCCTGGGCGGCATCAAAGAGATGAAGAGACTGCCGGCGGCGCTCTTCATTGTTGACCCGCGCAAAGAGAAGATCGCGGTTGCGGAAGCCCGCAAACTCGGTATCCCCATTGTTGCGATCGTTGACACCAACTGCGATCCGGACGAAATCGATTATGTTATTCCCGGCAATGACGATGCGATCCGCGCCGTCAAGCTGCTTTCCGCCACCATTGCGGACGCGATCATTGAAGGTCGTCAGGGCGATATGAGCGCTGCTCCGGAAGAAGCGGAAGCAAAAGAGAATGAAACCGACGAAGCTGCCGAATAATAACTTTAATCGAAACGAATACGGAGGTTATGCAAAATGGCATTTACTGCAAAAGATGTACAGGCGCTCAGAGAGAAAACCGGCGTTGGCATGATGGAGTGCAAAAAAGCGCTCACCGCGACCGACGGCGATATGGATAAAGCAATTGAAGTGCTCCGTGAAAAGGGCTTGGCGGCTGCCGCGAAAAAATCCGGCAGAATCGCCGCCGAAGGCGTTGTGCTTGCGATGGTCGACGACGCGACCAAGGTCGGCGTTGTGATCGAAGTCAACTCTGAAACCGATTTTGTCGCCAAGAACGAGAAGTTTATGGAGTTTGTCACTGCCTGCGCGAAAACTGTCGCGGCCAATAAGCCCGCAGACGTCGACGCGCTGATGCAGATGCAGATGGTTGGGTCTTCCATGACTGTCGAAGAGGAGTTGCGTGACAAGATTCTTACCATCGGTGAGAATATGAAGATCCGCCGCTTCATTTACGCGGAAGGCGATGTTGTCACCTATGTGCATGGTGGCGGCAGAATCGGCGTTATGGTCACCTTCGACACCGATGTGGCCGGTAAAGATGGCTTCACCGAGTATGCGAAGGATGTCGCGATGCAGATTGCCGCGCTGAGCCCGGCTTATCTGGATGAAGCTTCGGTTCCGGCTGAAGTGATTGAGAAGGAGAAGGAAATCCTCACCGCTCAGATCCAGAACGATGAAAAGCTTAAGAACAAACCTGCGCAGATCATCGCCAAAATGGTTGACGGCAGAATCAGCAAATATTATAAAGAGAACTGCCTCGTCGACCAGGCGTTTGTTAAGAACGGTGATATGACCGTCGGTCAGTATACCGCTGAGATGGCAAAGACTTTGGGCGGTTCGATCAAAATTACCGGTTTCGTTCGTTATGAGAAGGGCGAAGGCCTTGAGAAACGCAGCGACAACTTCGCGGACGAAGTTGCCAGCATGATGAAATAAGACTTGAGATCCAAAGCGCTCCCAGCTGGTGCCGGGGGCGCTTTTGCATTTTCCAAGGCCGGGAATACCAACTGGAATGGAAGCATTTTTATGGAACCTTTTGTGTTTTTTGCTCGGAAGACTTTACTTTATTTTGTGGTTATTGTAAAATAGGTTAGTATAGGTATACCATTGCTATGACAAAATTTACGATATGGAGGTATTCCATGCCACTGAAGTATAAGCGGGTGCTTTTAAAGCTCAGCGGGGAAGCACTTGCGGGAGACAAAAAAATCGGGCTTGATTATGACGTGGTGTTCCGCATTTGCCAGAGCATCAAAAAAAGTGTGGATCTTGGCGCACAGATTGGAATCGTCGTGGGGGGCGGAAACTTTTTCCGCGGACGTTCAAGCGGTCAGATGGATCGGACCCGCGCCGATCATATGGGGATGCTTGCCACGGTGATGAACTCGCTGGCAATTGCAGACGCGCTGGAGGCGCAGGGCGTCCAGGTACGGGTACAGACGGCGATCACCATGCAGCAGATCGCGGAACCATATATTCGTTCCCGTGCGATCCGTCACTTTGAAAAAGGGCGCGTTGTGGTGTTCGGCTGTGGGACAGGTAATCCGTTCTTTTCAACCGATACGGCATCTTCGCTGCGTGCGGCGGAAATCGACGCGGACATCATCCTGAAGGCGACCATGGTTGACGGCGTCTATGATTGCGACCCGAATATTTATCCCAACGCGGTCAAATATGACGAGGTCACCTTCCAGGAGGTGCTGGAAAAAGGGCTTAAAGTGATGGACAGCACCGCTGCTGCGATGTGTAAGGATAACCATATCCCGGTGCTTGTGTTCAGTCTCTCCAATCCTGATAACATTCTCTCGGCAATAAAAGGTGAAAAAATTGGTACAATAGTCAAGGAGGATTAAGTCATGAAGGAAAAAGTTCAGGTGTATAACGACAAGATGGAAAAAACCATTGCCGTTCTGGAAAAGGAATTCGCGGCCATCCGCGCCGGACGCGCAAACCCGGCTGTTCTTGACAAGGTTATGGTCGATTATTACGGCACTCCTACGCAGGTGCAGTCGATGGCGGCCATTTCGGTCGCGGAAGCGCGTATTCTGGTCATCCAGCCATGGGACAAATCCACACTGAAACCGATTGAGAAGGCGATCCAGGCATCGGATATCGGCATCAACCCAACCAATGACGGTTCGGTGATCCGCATCGTGTTTCCGCCGCTGACCGAGGAACGCAGAAAAGAGATCTGTAAACAGATCCGCAAGCAGGGCGAGGAAGCCAAGGTAGCGATCCGTTCTATCCGCCGCGACGCGAATGAGAAGTTCAAAGCGCTCAAAAAATCGAGCGAAGTCAGCGAGGACGAGATCAAGGATTTGGAAGACGACGTTCAGAAGCTGACCGATAAGTTCTGCAAACGCATCGATGAGATCTCCGCGAAGAAGGAAAAGGAAATCCTCGAGATCTGATTATGATATAACGCATGCGCGGCGTACCGGCGTGCGCATGGAATGGAGCTTCGCATGGCAAAATCTTTGCTGGCTGGTGTACCGGCTGAAAAATTGCCGGTACACATCGGCTTTATAATGGATGGGAACGGCCGGTGGGCGGCGAAGCGTGGGCTTCCCCGCAGCGCTGGCCACCGGCAGGGCGCGGACGTATTTGGAAAGATTGCACAGTACTGCCGCAGTATTGGGATCAAGTACATCACCGTGTATGCCTTTTCCACCGAAAACTGGAAGCGTCCGGCTGACGAAGTCGAGGCGCTTATGGATTTACTGCGGCGTTACCTTTCTGAAACGTTCAAGCATCAGGAGGAAAATGCCCGTATACGCTTTTTGGGGGAGCGCGGACCATTGGCCGCGGACATTCGGGAAATGATGGAGCGGGTGGAGGATGGCAGCAGAGATAATACAGCCATCAACATCAATATCGCACTCAATTACGGCGGACGTGACGAAATTGTGCATGCGGTACGCAAGCTCGCGCGCCGCTGCGCGGACGGTTTGCTCTCGCCAAACGAGATCGACGAACAGGCGCTGTCCAGCGCGATGTATACCGCCGGGCAGCCCGATCCGGATCTGATTATCCGGCCAAGCGGGGAACTGCGCACCTCGAATTTCCTGCTCTGGCAGTCCGCCTATGCGGAACTGGTCTTTATGGATGTCTTGTGGCCGGATTTCACACCGGAATATCTCGATCAGGCAATCTTGGAGTATGTCAACCGGGAGCGCCGGTTCGGCGGTATCTGACCCCAATCTTTCGTCAGAGCCTCACGCACGGGCCTGACCGTCATAAATAGAATGGTGCGGCAGATTGGAGTGCCCTCATGAAGCAAAGAATCATCAGTTCCGCAATCGGGCTGGTTGTATTGTTTTTGGTTCTGGTACTGTTTGAAACAGCTGTGCTCAACGTTGCCATTATGCTGATTGCGCTGATCGCGGTTTATGAGCTGCTCGCGGCGACCGGATGCTGGAAAGCAAACCGGCTCTTTTCCGCGGTTGCTTTGGTGTTTTCCGCAGTTATCCCTTTTATCTCAATGAGCTGGATTGCACGGAATCTGATCCTGATTTGTTATATCTTTGTGGTTGCGATCTTCTCGATTTTGCTGCGCAACCATATGTCATTCCGCATTGAACAGGTGGCGATGGGCTTCATGTTCTGCATCATGATCCCGTTTTCGCTGACGACCATTGTCTATCTGCGCGACCGCTGGGGCGCTGCCCTGAGTATTTTCTACGTGCTGCTCGCACTGGGCAGCGCATGGCTCTCGGACACGGGGGCCTATTTTGCGGGCCGCGCATTTGGAAAGCATAAGCTTGCGCCTTACATAAGCCCAAAAAAGACGGTGGAAGGCGCTATCGGAGGCGCGATGTTTGCGGAGGTCATGATCCAGCTGGTCATGTGGCTCTATTCGCTTGCGTCGGCTTATTTTGGACATCCGATCAGTATCCATTACGGCTGGCTTCTGGCGATTGTACCGTTTTTGTCGGCGGTCAGCATTTTGGGAGACCTTTCCGCGTCGGTCATCAAGCGCCAGTTCGGTGTGAAGGATTACGGTTCGATCATGCCCGGGCATGGCGGCGTCATGGACCGCTTCGACAGCGCGCTCATGGTGATCCCGCTGGTCTTTATCATCAGCCAGCACCTGCCGCTGGCGCAACTCGTTTAATTGGGAAGTGAGCGGTATTTTGAAAAAGAGAATCGCACTGTTGGGTTCGACCGGTTCGATCGGAACCCAGACACTGACAAGCTGCAAAAGCTTGGGATATGGGGTCAACGTCCTGGCCGCAAACAGAAGCGTTGACCTGCTCGAACAGCAGGCGAGGGAATTTACCCCTCGCTATGTTGTCGTTTCGGACAAAAATGCCTATACCGACTTGAAAACACGGCTGGCCGACACGGACATCCGGCTGCTAGCGGGCGTGGAAGGCATGTGTGAAGCTGCACAGTTAACGGAAAACGATATTGTCTGCAATGCGGTCGTCGGTATGGTGGGCCTGCAGCCAACGCTGGCGGCGATCGGGGCGAAAAAGACGGTTGCGCTTGCCAACAAGGAAACGCTGGTCGCAGGCGGGAAGCTCGTAACTGAGACCGCTGCCGCAAACGGAGTGGAGATTCTGCCGGTCGACAGCGAGCACAGCGCTATCTTCCAGTCGCTGCAGGGCAACGACCGCAAAGCACTCAAGAAGATCATCCTGACCGCGTCGGGCGGGCCGTTTCGCGGTAAAACAGCGGCTGAGCTCGAAAATGTCACGGTGAAAGAGGCGCTCAAGCATCCGAACTGGGAAATGGGGGCAAAGATCACGATCGATTCCGCGACGCTGATGAACAAGGGGCTCGAGTTCATCGAGGCAATGTGGCTCTTTGATCTTATGCCGGAGCAGATCGAAGTGGTGATCCATCCACAGAGCGTGATCCATTCGGCGGTGGAGTACATAGACGGTTCAGTGATCGCACAGCTTGGCGTGCCGGATATGGTGATCCCGATCCAGTATGCGCTGACCTATCCGCAGCGGGAACCGACCGCGGTGCAGCGGCTGTCACTCACCGATTATGGCAAGCTTACCTTTGAAAAGCCGGATTTTGAAACCTTTGCCTGCCTGCGGCACTGTATTGAGGCGATCCGGCGCGGCGGGCTGTATCCCTGCGCGGTCAACGGTGCGAACGAGCAGGCTGTGGCGCTGTTCCTTGCGGAAAAGATCAAATTCCAGGAGATTGGGCGCTGTGTAGGGCATGTTCTGGGAAATTTTAAATGTAAAGTGGAAAAACATTACACATTGAAGGAAGTATTGGAGACCGATCGGCAGGCGCGGGAGATGGTTTTGGAATATTGCCGTGGGAGATAAGAATACTATGATAGGAAGGCATTTCTCCCAATTTTAATCGATCGATCGTGAGGAAACGTTTATGAGTGTTATTTTTCAGGTGATTGTGGCGGTCCTTGTGTTCGGACTGTTGATTTTTATCCATGAGCTCGGCCATTTCACGGTCGGCAAGCTCTCCGGGATGCGGGTCAACGAGTTCGCCATTGGCATGGGCCCGGCGCTTTTCTCCTGGCACAAGGGCGAAACGCAGTATTCGCTGCGCGCGCTGCCAGTTGGCGGCTATGTCTCGGTGGAGGGCGAGGACGAGGACAGCTCTGACCCGCGCGCCTTCTGCAATGTTATGCTCTGGAAACGGATTCTCTTCGTCTGCGCGGGCGCGATCATGAACCTGTTGCTTGGCTTTATCATCCTTTCAATCCTGGTGGGCATGCGCACAACGCTGCCCACGACCACCATTTCGGAATTTCACCCTGACCCGGCGGACGGCGCGGCAGCAGTGAGCAACGAAAAATTGATGGTGGGCGATAAAATTCTCAAGATCAACGGCACCAGCGTATTCACCTCAAACGACATCACCTTTTCGATGATCAGCGACCGGGACGGGGTTGTGGACTTCACGGTCCTGCGCGACGGGCAGAAGCTGAAAATTCCCCAGGTGCAGTTCAAGATGGACACGGCCGAGGACGGGACGCGGCTCATCAATCTGGATTTCTACGTCTATTCGGCGGAAAAGACCTTCCTGAACAGTGTGCAGTACACGGTGCTGTGGATGTTTTCAATCGTACGGCAGGTGTGGCTCTCCTTCCTCAATCTGATCACCGGCAACTTTACACTTGCGGAGCTTTCCGGGCCGGTCGGCGTTTCGACGGTGATCGGGCAGGCGAGTACGGCCGGGCTGAAAACGCTGCTCACACTTGTGGGGTTCATCACGGTCAACATTGGCGTTTTTAATCTTCTGCCGGTTCCGGCTCTTGACGGCGGCAGGCTCATCTTCCTGCTGATCGAGCTGGTGATCCGCCGGCCGGTCAATCCCAAGTATGAGGGATTTGTGCACGCGGCGGGATTCATCCTGCTGATGGGGCTGATGCTGGTTGTCACGCTCAATGATATTGTAAAGCTGTTTTAATGCGAAAAGGAGTCGTCTTATGTCAAGGACAGTGAAAATCGGGAACCTTACGATCGGCGGAGGCAATCGCGTTGCCATCCAGTCGATGTTAAATACCCGCGCGGACGACATACCCGGCAGCGTCGCGCAGGCCAAGGCTTTGGAGGCCGCCGGATGCGAAATCCTGCGCATGGCGGTGCCGGAAATTTCCGCTGTGAAGCTGGTGGAGGCGGTGAAGGAAGCTGTTTCGATCCCGCTCGTGGCGGACATCCACTTCGACTACCGGATCGCGCTGGCATGTGTTTGCGCCGGGATCGACAAGATTCGGATCAACCCCGGCAACATTGGGGTTGACGAGCGGGTTCGGCAGGTGGCGGTAGCCTGCGCAAACGCGGGCATCCCGATCCGCATCGGGGTTAACTCCGGCTCGCTCGAAAAGCAGATCCTTGCGAAATACGGCGCGCCCACGCCGCAGGCGATGGTTGACAGTGCGATGTATCACGCGCGCCTGCTGGAGAAGTTTGACTTTCATGACATTGTGATTTCGATCAAGTCGTCCGATGTGCGAACGATGATCTCGGCTTACCGGCTGGCGTCCCAGCAGCTTGACTATCCATTGCATCTCGGCGTGACCGAGGCAGGCACCAGGCATATGGGCCTTCTCAAATCGGCGGTCGGAATCGGATCGCTCCTATGCGACGGAATCGGGGATACCATCCGCGTTTCGCTCACCGCAGATCCTGTGGAGGAGATCCGCGCGGCAAAGGACATCCTAAAGGCGATCGGCTATCCGGATTGCGGCGTGCAGATCGTTTCCTGCCCGACCTGCGGACGTACAAAGATCGATCTGATCGCGTTGGCGGAAAAGGTGGAAAATGCGCTTGCTGGCTGTCGCAAGAACATCAAGGTGGCGGTCATGGGCTGCGCGGTGAACGGTCCGGGGGAGGCCCGTGAAGCGGATATCGGCGTGGCCGGTGGGGACGGGGAGCTTTTGCTCTTCAAAAAGGGGAAGGTTGTTGGGAAGTATCCGGAGCAGCAGATCTTTGAGGTGCTGTTTGCGGAGATTGAAAAGCTTTAGGAGTGAAATCATTGGCGTCATTCATTGAGATTTTTGGCGATTACATAGATACTCCGGTTGCGGATGAGGTCGCCCGAGGGGAGATCCTCTCAATGCAGGTTGACCGGGACAGCCGGGAAATGCGCCTTGCTCTGCAAATGGACGGGCTTGCCGCGCATGCGGCGCTCACCAAGCTGGGGCGGGCGCTTTGTGCCGCGCTGGGATTGCAGGAGGTAAAACTTCAGCCGCGTTACGCGCCGGAAAGCTTTTCGAGCGAATGCCTTTCGGAGCTGGTCGCCTGCATTGGCGCGCGCGGCGTACCGGTCAACGGCTTTTTTAATGGTGCAAAGGCGGATCTGCTTGGCGACACGCTGCGCATCTATCTGAGCCACGGCGGGCAGGATTTTCTCGAGCAGATCCATTGCGCAAACCACCTTTCGGCCCTGATCAGGGAGGAATACGGCAGGGAGGTTTCGGTTGTGTTCGACGGGGTGCTTGAGATCGCGCCGGACAGCGAAATCTATCAGGAAACGATGGAAAAGGCACGACCGGAGCCGATTGCCTATACGCCGCCCGCGCAAAGGCCGCAGGAGAAAAAACTCGACAACGGCGTTGTGATCCCCGCGCCGACCCGGCATTCGTTCGATGCGCAGGGGCTGCCCTTTGAACCGAACTCGATGGTGACCCTTTATGGCAACCCGCCGAAGGGCCGCCCGGTCGAGATGGCGCAGGTCAACATCGAAAGTGGGAATGTGACCGTCTGGGGGGACGTATTCAAGCTCGACCGCCGCACCAGCCGCGACGAAAAGACCCTGATCCTGACGATCTATTTTACCGACTACACCAATTCTTACTGCGCCAAGGTGATCGGGCGCTTCGATAAGAAGGTGAAGGGGCTCGAAGAACTGCGGGAAGGCGACACGATCGTTTTGCATGGGCTGGTGGAGTACGACCGGTTCGATCATGAGAATGTCCTGCGCCCGGACAGTATCGCGAAGGTGAAAAAGGTCCTGCGCCGCGATCTTGCGGAGGAAAAACGGGTCGAACTACATATGCATTCCAACATGTCCGCGATGGACGGCATGACTCCGGCGGACAAGCTGGTGCAGCGGGCCTATTCCTTCGGGCACAAAGCGGTTGCCATCACTGACCACGGCGTTGTGCAGGCATTTCCGGACTGCATGAACGCCTGCGCGAAGATCCGCGCGAAGGGCGGGGACTTTAAAATCATTTACGGCGTGGAAGCCTACTTTGTGGACGACATCATCCATGCTGTCAGCGGGCATGCGAAGGGGAACCTCGATGACGAAATGATCGTCTTTGACCTTGAGACAACCGGTCTTTCCGCCGCAACCGAGCGGATTACCGAAATCGGCGCGGTCAAAATCCGCGCAGGTGAAGTGGTTGAACGGTTCGACACTTTCGTGAATCCGGAACGCACGATTCCGCCGCAGATCACGCAATTGACCGGCATCACCGACGAAGATGTGCGCGGCGCGCCGCTCGAAGCGGAAGCGCTCGAGCAGTTTTACGCCTTCATCGGCAACCCGAAGGCGGTGCTCATCGCGCATAACGCGCCATTTGATATGGGATTTTTGCGGCAGGCGGCGCGGCGCAGCAAGTTGCCGTGCGAATATTCCGCGATCGATACGGTGATCCTGTCGCGTTCGCTTTTCCCGGAGCTCAAAAAGCATAAACTCGATATTGTAGCCAAACATCTGGGCCTTGGTGAATTTAACCACCACCGCGCTTGTGACGACGCGGAGATGCTCGCGCGGATCTTCCTCAAGATGTGTGAAATTCTTAAAACGGAAAAGGCCTGCAATACGATTGAAAAGATCAATACCTCGCTCGCGTCGGTCGATGTGAAGAAATCCTCGACCTTCCACCAGATCATCCTGGTCAAGAACCTCACCGGTCTTAAAAACCTCTACCGGCTGGTTTCCATCTCCCATCTCGACTACTATGCGAAGCGCCCGCGTATCCCAAAAAGCAAATTGATCGAGCATCGGGAAGGACTGCTGATTGGCAGCGCCTGTGAAGCTGGACAGCTTTACCGTGCGATCATTGAGGGCAAAAGTTGGGGGGATCTCTGCGACATCGCAAAATTTTACGATTACCTGGAGATCCAGCCGCTCGGCAACAATGAGTTCATGGTGCGCAACAATACGGTTCCCAGCATCGATACGGTCAAGGAGTACAATGAAACGATCGTCAAGCTTGGCGAAAAGCTGAAAATACCGGTTGTGGCGACCTGCGACGTGCACTTTATGGACGCGGGCGACGCGAAATTCCGCGCCATCCTGATGGCGGGCATGGGCTTTTCGGACGCCGATCTCCAAGCTCCGCTCTATCTGCGCACGACCGATGAAATGCTCAAAGAGTTTGACTATCTCGGCGCCCAGAAAGCGCATGAGGTGGTCATCGAAAATCCCAATCGGATTGCCGATCTCATCGAAGCGGATATCCGCCCGATCCCGGACGGCACCTTCACGCCAACCATCGACGGCGCGGAGGAACAGCTTCAACAGATCACCTGGGACCGTGCCCGCTCGATGTACGAGCATAACGGCGTGATTCCGGAACTGGTCAGCAAGCGGCTCGACCGGGAGCTTGGCTCGATCATCAAACACGGTTTCGCCGTTCTTTACATGATCGCGCAGAAGCTGGTTGCCAAAAGTGAAGCTGGCGGCTACAAGGTCGGTTCGCGTGGATCGGTGGGTTCTTCCTTTGTCGCCACGATGGCGGGTATCTCTGAAGTCAATCCCCTGCCGCCGCACTATTACTGCCCCAACTGCGGCTGGAGTGAATTTTTTACGAAAGGCGAAATTGGCTCCGGATTTGACCTGCAAAGCAAAGATTGTCCGGAATGCGGGACCCATTGCAAACAGGACGGCCATGACATCCCGTTCGAGACATTTCTTGGTTTTGACGGAGACAAGGCGCCCGATATCGACCTCAACTTCTCGGGCGAATACCAGTCGAACATCCACCGTTACACCGAGGAGCTGTTTGGCCCGACCCATGTTTTTAAGGCTGGAACCATCTCGACCGTGGCGGATAAGACCGCGTATGGCTATGTCAAAAAGTACGCGCAGGAGCGCGGGCTTGTGATGACCCGGGCGGAGGAGGAGCGTCTGACCATCGGCTGCACCGGCGTCAAGCGCACGACCGGGCAGCATCCGGGCGGCATGGTCGTCGTGCCGAGCAGCCATGAGGTATTTGACTTTACGGCGGTACAGCGTCCGGCGGACGACGCGACCTCCGAAATTACCACCACCCATTTCGACTTCCATTCGCTGCATGACACGATCCTCAAGCTCGACGAACTCGGGCACGATGTTCCGACCATGTATAAATATCTGGAGGACATGACCGGGCTGGATGTCAACGACATCCCGATGAACGACCCGGCGGTCATGAGCCTGTTTTTGTCCCCGGACGCGCTCGGCGTTACAGCCGAGGACATTGACTGCAACACCGGCACGCTCGGCATCCCGGAATTCGGTACCAATTTTGTGCGCGGGATGCTCATCGAGGCACAGCCAAAGAATTTTTCCGACCTGCTTCAGATCTCCGGCCTCAGCCACGGTACCGACGTCTGGCTCGGCAACGCACAGGAGCTCATCAAGAACAGAACCTGTACAATTTCTGAGGTTATCGGAACACGTGACAGCATCATGACCTACCTGCTCCATAAAGGCCTCGAGCCAAAGATGGCGTTTAAGATCATGGAAATCACCCGAAAGGGCAAAGCGCCGAAACTGCTGACTGAGGAGCACATCACCGCTATGAAGGAGCACGGAGTGCCGCAGTGGTACATCGACAGCTGTCTCAAAATCAAATACATGTTCCCAAAGGCACACGCGGCAGCTTACGATATCGCCTCAATCCGGCTTTGCTGGTTCAAGGTGCATAAGCCGCTCGAATTTTACGCGGTTATCTTCACAGTGCGCGGCGGAGACTTCGACGCGGAAGCGGCGGTCGGCGGCAAGGCGATGACCAAGCAGAAGATGCAGAACCTCCTGGCGCTCGGCAACGACCGCACCGCAAAGGATGAAGGCGTTTTAACCATGCTGCAGATCATCCACGAATGCCAGGCGCGCGGGATCAGCTTTTTGCCGGTCGACCTCTATAAATCCCACTACAATGTTTACGCGGTGGAGGATGGAAAAATCCGGCTGCCCTTTATGGCGCTGAAAGGGGTTGGAGAGGCGGCCGCCAAAAGCCTGTGGGAAACGGCCAAAAAGGAGGATTTCATTTCCGCGGACGATATTGCGAACCGTGCGGGAGTTTCCTCCGCAGTCATCGAGATGCTGCGCGGTGCGGGCGCACTGGGGGATCTGCCCGACACTTCGCAGGTTTCTTTCTTCTGAATCCTGTCCCAGCATTTTTATGAATTTTCCGCAGGTTTCTTTGGTTATTCTGTTGACAAGAAAAGTTTATCATGTTATCATATTAGCATGATAAAGCGAAACGGCAACGGAGGCAAATATGAAGCAGTATAACAAAATCACACCGGATGGTACCCGCGACCTGCTCTTTGACGAATGTGTTCTGCGTGAAGCGGTGACCAGCCGGCTGACAGCAATGTTCCGCTCCCGCGGATACCGGCAGGTGATCACCCCGGCAATCGAGTTCTACGACGTTTTCACTTCGTCCGCGGCGCATTTTCCGCAGGAAAATATGTATAAGCTTTCCGATATCCACGGCCGGCTGATGGTTCTGCGCCCTGACTGCACCATCCCGATCGCGCGGCTGGTCGCGACCCGGCTGCAGAATGTCCCGATGCCGCTGCGGCTTTACTACAGCCAGAATGTCTACCGCGTTGAGCACGATCTGCGCGGAAAACGCAACGAGATCTTTCAGACCGGCGTCGAACTCATCGGCGCGAGCAGCCTGCGCAGCGATCTCGAAATTGTCGAGCTCGCCGCCGCCGGCCTTTCGGAGATCAGCGGGGAAGGCTATCGGATCGAGCTTTGCCACATCGGCTATTTCAAATCGCTCATCGACAGCCTGGACGCCTCCTTTGAGACGAAGGAGGAGATCCGTCAGTGCGTCGAGCAGAAGAACTACGCGGCGCTTGGAGAGCTGCTCGAGCAGTTTGACGGTAGCCGCGCGGCTGTGGCGCTCAAATACCTGCCGCGGCTCTTTGGCGGGGAGGAGGTCTTTGAAAAGGCCTATGAACTCTTCTCGGAGAACGGCGCGAACGAAAGCCTCGATTACCTCCGTACAATTTACGAGAATCTGCGTGAGCTCGGCCTTGCCGACCGGGTTATCATCGACCTTGGACTGGTAAACCAGGCCGAATATTACACCGGGATCATCTTCCGCGGCTACTTTGACGGAATTGGGGAACCGGTACTCTCGGGCGGCCGGTACGACAACCTGCTCGCCGAGTTTGGCGCGCCGCTTTCAGCAACCGGCTTCGCATTCAATGTCGATCCGGCCACTACGGTCATCGGAATGGTACCGCAGCAGCGCACTGATATTTTGGTTTTTTCGGACGATGGTCATCTTCCGCAGGCGATCAATTATATGAAATCGCTTATCCAAAACGGCCTTACGGTCGAACACTGTGTTTTCGACGAGTTCGACGCGGCGGTAGATTACGCGCGAAAGCGCGGCATCCGGCATCTGCATGTGGTGGACGACGAGATTGAAGCGCTCGACGTCGAAAAACTGTAAAGGGAGGGCATACATATGAAACCGATTCGGATTGCCCTCACTAAGGGCAGGCTGGAAAAAGACAGCGTTGAAATGTTTGAGAAGCTCGGCTATGACTGCACTGCGGTGCACGAAAAGGGCCGCAGGCTGATTTTGCCGGTCGTGGGCACCAACCTCGAGATTGTGCTTGCGAAGGCCGCGGACGTGGTGACTTACGTCGAGAACGGCGTCTGCGATATTGGTGTGGTTGGCAGGGACACGATTATGGAGAAGGGGGGGACCTTCTACGAGGTGGCCGACCTGGGGTTTGGAAAATGCCGGTTCGCGCTGGCGGTGCCGAAAGGGGTCGACTTCTATGAGGGCTATCACACCCGCTGTATCGCCTCAAAATATGTAAATGTGGCGCACGCCTATTTTGAAAAGAAAAATATGGATGTCAAGATCGTCAAAATCGAAGGCTCAGTTGAGCTGGCGCCGATCCTTGGGCTTTCGGACGCGATTGTCGACATTGTGGAAACCGGCACAACCCTCAAAGAGAACGGGCTGGTTATCGCGGAATATATTTCGGACATCAGCGCAAGGCTGATCGTCAACATTGCAAGCCTCAAACTGCGTAAGGCGGAGATCGAGCCGTTTATTACGCGGATTGAAGATTACCTGAAGGAGAGGGCTGACGCATGATCCAGGTCGTCAAGGCGGACGGAACCGCTGAAAAAGAGCTTCTCGCGTCGCTGCGCAGCCGCAGCGGTGAGGTTGATAAACAGGTCGCCGGGCAGGTCGCAACGATCATTGAGGACGTAAAACAAAAAGGCGACGCGGCGGTGCGGGATTACACCCTGCGCTTCGACGGACACTGCCCCGATCTTTTTGAAGTTGACCGCGAGGTGATCAACGATGCGCTTTCGCAGGCCGACGAGGAATTCGTTTCTTCGCTTCTCAATGCGATGGAGAACATCGCGGCTTTCCATCAGAAACAGAAGCAGCAGAGCTTTATCGACGCCCAGCCAAACGGCGTCATTCTGGGGCAGCGTATCCGCGGGCTTGCCCGCGTGGGGCTCTATGTGCCGGGCGGAACGGCGGCCTATCCATCATCGGTGCTGATGAACTGTGTCCCGGCAAAAATTGCAGGGGTCGGGGAGATCATCATGGTCACGCCGCCACGCAAAGATGGCACGCCGAATCCGGACATCCTTGTCGCGGCGGCGATTGCCGGGGTGGACCGGGTGTTTCTGATGGGCGGCGCACAGGCTGTGGCGGCGCTCGCATTCGGCACCGAAAGCGTGCCAAAGGTCGATAAGATCGTCGGGCCGGGAAATATCTACGTCGCAACCGCGAAAAAGCTGCTTTACGGCGTGGTGGATATCGACATGATCGCCGGGCCGAGTGAAATCCTCGTGATGGCGGATGAAACCGCGAACCCGGTCTATCTGGCGGCCGATATGATGAGCCAGGCGGAACACGACGTGCTGGCATCTTCGATCCTGCTCACCACGAGCGGACGGATCGCAAATGATACCGTCGCGGAGATCGAGCGCCAGATAAAAGAGCTCTCGCGGGCAGAGATTGTCCGCAAATCATTGGAGACCTACGGCGCGGTGATCGTCTGCCGCAGTATCGACGAGATGGTTGCGCTGGCAAATGAGCTTGCGCCGGAGCATCTCGAGGTCATGCTGGAAAACCCATTTGAATATATCGGGAAGCTTGACAACGCGGGCAGCGTATTTCTCGGGCAATACGCCCCGGAACCGCTGGGCGACTATTTTGCCGGACCGAACCATGTCCTGCCGACCTCCGGCACGGCGCGGTTCTTCTCGCCGCTTGGGGTGGACAGTTTTATCAAAAAATCGAGCTATATCTACTACACGGCCGACGCGCTCTGCCAGGCGAAGGATGACATTGTGCGCATCGCGGAGTGTGAACAGCTCACCGCCCATGCGAATTCGATCAAAGTGAGGTTTTCCTGATGTACGAACTGCCGGAAAAGCTGAAAAATCTGACGCCTTACGCGCCGGTCACGGGGCAGTACCGAATCCGGCTTGACGCGAATGAAAGTTATCTGACTGCACCGGGCTGGCTGCGGCAGGAACTTGCCGCGGCGATTGAGAAGCTTGATTTCAACCGCTACCCGGACCCTTATACAGTTGAACTCTGCCAAAAGTTTGCGGATTTTTTTGACGTCCTGCCGTCGCAGGTGGTTGCGGGCAACGGTTCGGATGAACTCATTGGTCTGATCGTTTCCTCGTTTACCTCCACCGGTGAGGATATGGTGGTGGTCAACCCGGACTTTTCAATGTATTCATTTTACGCGCAGATGAACGGCGTCAGAGTACATACCTTCCAGAAGCCGGAGCTTGCGCTCGACGCGGACGCGCTGATTGCCTTTGCCAAAGAGCGGGCCGCAAAGCTTGTGGTCCTTTCGAACCCCTGCAATCCGACTTCGCTCGCCGCCTCGCAGGCGGATGTGCTCAAAATCGTGGAGGAGCTGTCCGACCGGCTGGTTGTAATCGACGAAGCGTATATGGATTTCGCAGAAGGCTCGATTCTGCGGATCGCACCGCGGCATGACAATCTGATTGTCCTCAAGACCTGTTCAAAAGCGTTTGGCATGGCTGCAATCCGGCTTGGCTTCGCGGTCGCGGGGACACAGATCACCCTTGCGCTCAAGGCGGCCAAGTCGCCTTACAATGTAAACAGCATGACCCAGGCGGCGGGCTGTGTCCTGCTGAGCCATCCGGATTATCTGCGGGGTTGCACCGAACAGATTAAGACGTCCCGCACCGAACTTTATCAGAAGATTCTTGCGCTTGCCAAAGAAAAAGCAGAGATTCTGGAGGTGGCCGACACCTGCGCGAACTTCGTCTTTTTGCAGATGCTGGACGCGCGCCGGGTGTTTGACGCGCTGAGTGCGCGCGGAATCATCGTGCGGCTCATGGCTCCTCGCCTGCGTATTACGGCAGGCACGGCCGAGGAAAACCGGGAGGTCGTCGGGGCCTTGCGGGAGATTTTAGACTGAAAACAGGAGGAAACCAGTATGCGGGAATGCACCATCCACCGGAAAACCAATGAAACGGACATCACGCTCTCGCTGAACCTCGATGGGAGCGGGAATTTTGCCGGTACGAGTGGGATTGGCTTTTTTGATCACATGCTGCACGCGTTCGCGGTGCACGGCGGATTCGATCTTGCGCTCACCATGGCTGGAGACTTGGAAGTGGACTGCCATCATTCGGTCGAGGATTTGGGTATTGTGCTCGGACAGACGTTTGCGCAGATTCTTTCGGACAAAGGCGCCATCGCGCGTTATGGTAGCTTTGTGCTTCCGATGGATGAAGCCTTGGCTTTTTGTGCGCTCGATATTAGCGGCCGGGCCTTTTTGGTGTTTGACTGTGTCTTTCAAAACCCGCAGGTTGGTGCGTTTGACTGCTGTATGACAGGGGAATTTTTCCGGGCGTTTGCGATGAATGGGGGAATTACCCTGCATATCAAGGTGCCCTACGGGGAGAATGACCACCATAAGATCGAGGCGGTATTCAAGGCTGCAGCGCATGCGCTCAAAGCAGCGGTGACGCCGCGGGAAGGCGGGGTCCTCTCCTCGAAGGGAGTTTTGTAAGATGATTGCGATCATTGATTACGGAGCGGGAAATCTTTTCAGCGTCAAAAACGCGCTTGATTTTATTGGCGCGGAAAGCTGTATCACCGCGAAAGCAGAGGAGCTTGCAAAGGCAGACGGCTTGATTTTGCCGGGGGTGGGCGCCTTCCCGGACGCGATGAAACGGCTGACGGCGACCGGTCTCGTTCCGGTCATCCGGGAGCAGGCACAAAAAAAGCCGCTGCTCGGCATCTGCCTTGGAATGCAGATGCTGTTTGAGAAGGGGCATGAATTCGAAACGTGCGATGGACTGGGCCTTATTCCGGGCGACGTTCGGTTGATCGAAGCGGCGGGGCTCAAAATTCCGCACATGGGCTGGAACGATTTGACCGTTCTCAACCCCTGTGAACTGGTCGCAGACGTGAAAGAGGGCGATTACGTCTATTTCGTCCACTCCTACCGCGCTGATACAGCGGATGAAAACATCTCCTGTTACACCGTCTATGGGGAACGCATCCCGGCACTAGTGCACCGGGGAATGGTTTACGGCGCGCAGTTTCATCCTGAGAAAAGCGGCGCTGTCGGCATCCAGATGCTGAGAAATTTTGCGAGGTTGTGCCAATGATTATCTTACCAGCAATCGACATCAAGGACAAAACCTGCGTACGGCTTGTGCGCGGCGACTTTGCGACCGCGCACAAAGTTGCGGAGGACCCGTTCGAAACCGCTGCCGGCTTTCGGGCGGCGGGCGCTTCATGGATTCATATGGTCGATCTCGACGGGGCCAAAACCGGCGGCGCGGCGAATGCGGGGATCTTTCTGCGTGTCGCGCGGGAGTCGGGCCTCAGGGTGGAACTCGGCGGCGGCATCCGCAGCATGGACACCATCGCTTATTATCTTGAAAATGGAGTTTCCCGCATCATTCTGGGCTCGGTGGCAGTGAAGGACCCCGCTCTTGTGAAAGAGGCTGCCCAAGCTTACGGCGAAAAAATTGCGGTTGGGATCGACGCGAAAAACGGCATGGTCGCCACCGAAGGCTGGCTCGACACAAGCGATGTGAACTACATCGATCTTGCGAAGGCGATGGAGCAGGCCGGTGTTCAGACCATCATCTTCACGGACATCTCAAAGGATGGGACGCTTGAAGGTCCAAATCTTGAACAGTTGCAACGGATTAACGCTTCCGTATCCTGTAAGATCATTGCGAGCGGCGGGATTAAGGATATTTTGGATATCAGTGCATGTAAAGATTTGGGACTTTACGGAGTGATCTGCGGAAAATCCATCTATTCCGGAAGCCTAAGGCTTCCGGAAGCGATTGAAGTGGCAGGTGATCAGCAGTGTTAGCAAAACGGATCATCCCGTGCCTTGACGTGCGGGATGGAAAGGTCGTCAAAGGCGTCAATTTCGTCGGCATCAAGGAGGTCGGCGACCCGGTCGAATGCGCGATCGAGTACGACCGGCAGGGAGCGGATGAGATCACCTTTCTCGACATCACCGCGACCCATGAGGGCCGCAGCACAATGATCGACGTAGTACGAAACACCGCCAAAAACGTATTTGTACCGCTTACAGTGGGCGGCGGAATCCGCACAGTGGAGGATTTTCGCGATATCCTGCGGGCAGGAGCTGATAAAATTTCAGTAAATTCCGCCGCGGTGCGCAATCCCCGGCTCATCCGCGAGGCCGCCGACCGGTTCGGCAGCCAATGCGTCGTGGTTGCGATCGACGCGCGCAGGAGTCCGGACGGGAACTTCACCGTCGTGGTAAATGGCGGCAGAATCGACATGCGTATCGACGCGGTCGAATGGGCGAAAAACTGCGAGCGGCTCGGCGCCGGGGAAATCCTGCTCACCTCGATGGACACAGACGGCTGTAGGAATGGCTTCGACCTGGAGCTGACCAACGCGGTCACCGAGGCGGTTTCCATCCCGGTCATCGCATCTGGAGGCTGCGGAACGCTCGAACATTTTTCGGAGGTGTTTGAACAGACCGGCGCGGACGCGGCGCTTGCGGCGTCGCTTTTCCATTTTCGGGAACTGACTGTCGGGCAGGTGAAAGCACACCTTGCGGCGCATGATATCCCGGTCAGGAGGTAAACTATGAAGGATTTGGACCGTTATTTCGCAAAATCGGCGCTGATCCCGGCGGTCGTGCAGGAAGCCGGTACCGGAGAGGTTCTGATGCTCGCCTACATGAACCGCGAGAGTCTGCAAAAAACCTATGAAACCGGCTACACCTGGTTTTACAGCCGTTCACGGCAGGAACTCTGGAATAAGGGTGCGACTTCCGGACATCTGCAAAAGGTGGTTGATCTGCGCGCCGATTGCGATGACGATACACTGCTCGTCACAGTTGTTCAGACGGGCAATGCCTGCCACACCGGAGCGCACAGCTGCTTTTACAAAGAGATTTGGGAGGAAACAAAGCCATGACTGATGTAATGAAAGGCCTTTATGAAGTGGTTCAGGATCGCCGCGACCATCCGCAGGAGGGTTCTTACACCTGCTATCTGTTCGAGAAAGGGATCGACAAGATCCTGAAAAAGGTGGGGGAAGAGTGCAGCGAGGTGATCATTGCCGCCAAAAACCGCAAGAACGATGACACCGCCGAGGAGATCTGCGATCTGATCTACCATCTGCTGGTGATGATGGCTGAGCAAGACATCCCGCTTGAACAGGTCGAAGAGATCCTGGAGGCACGCCGCCAAAAGATCGGCAACCTCAAACAGTTCCACGAGAGTGACCACAACACCTGACTGAAAAGCATAAAAGGACCCGCAACTGTAGTTGCGGGTCCTTTTCAATTTTATATGATCAGTCGGCCTTGACCTGGAACGCTTTTTCAAGCGCGCCGACCGCCTCGTTACAGCAGGCCTGCGGGACCAGCAGGGAGATTTCCACCTCGCCGGTCGAGATGAGGGTCAGCTCCGCGTTGGCATCAGCGACAGCGGTGATTGCGGCGGCGGCGACACCGTACATTTCGCGCATCTCTTCGCCGTAAAGCTGAATCTTGCAGTTGCCGTTCGAGACCATCGGTTTGAAGTCGGCATGGGTCTCGCAGAATTTGTTGACCAATCCCAGGACTTCCACCAACTGGTTTGCAAGCAGGGTGAAGGAGATATCGATATAATGTCCCTGCGGTGCGGTCTGGCTGATCATATCAAGATTTACCTTGACATTTGCAAGCCCCGTAAAGATGGTAGAGAGCAGTTTCGGGTCGTTTGGAACCTTGTGGAAGGTCACAAGGGCAACATCCTCCACAATGGAAATTTTAGAAACGCCATTCATATGGACACATCCTTTCTATCAAACGATATCACCCATGTTGTAAAGTCCAGCCTGCTTGCCGCAGAGGAAGAGCGCCGCATTGAGCGCGCCGACGGCAAACACCCCTTTGCTGGCGGCTGAATGGGAGAGGGTCAAGATCTCGTCGTGACCCGCAAAAAGGATCTCATGCTCGCCGACAATCGTTCCGCCGCGCACCGCGTGGATACCGATCTCATTTTTTGCACGTTTACGGCGGTAGGCGTGGCGGTCATAAACATACTGGGATGGCTCATCGAGCACACCGGAGATCGCATCTGCAAGCATCAGGGCAGTGCCGCTTGGGGCGTCGATCTTCTGGTTGTGGTGTTTTTCGATGATTTCAATATCAAACTGCCCACCCAGGACTGCGGCCGCCTTTTTTGCAAGCTCTGCCAGCAAGTTTACGCCAAGCGACATGTTTGCTGTAAAAAAGAGCGCGACCTCGTTCGATTTTTCCCGGATCAGCGCGGTCTGTTCGGCGGAAAGGCCGGTCGTAGCGATCACGGCCGGGATCTTCTTCTGTACCGCGTATTCGAGCAGCGGCGAAAGCGCGCTCGGATGAGAAAAATCGATGATAACGTCGGCATCAACCGAGCAATCCGACGGTATGGTAAAGACGGGGAACGCGTCGAGCGCCTTCCCGGTGATGTCGATGCCCGCGACAATGGTACAGTCGTCCCGTTCCCTTGCGCATTCGGCGATCATCCGCCCCATCTTTCCATTGCAGCCTGATAAAATGATCCGTTTCATTTGAACCTCCAGCGCTTTGGCGCCTTTTTTAGATGAGTTTTGCGTCCCGCATCGCTTTTTCGAGCAATTGTTTATTCGCATCGGAGAGGTCGACAAGCGGCAGCCGGCAACGTCCAGCCTTCCAGCCAAGCAGGTTCATCGCTTCTTTGACCGGGATTGGATTCACGTCGCAGAAAAGCGCGTTTATAAGCGGCATCAGCCCGATCTGCAGGTCAGCGCTTTCCTTGATCTTGCCGTCGAAATAGAGCCGGCAAATGTCATGGGTTTGGCGCGGCGCGACATTTGAGAGAACCGAGATGACGCCCTTGGCGCCAAGCGACAGGAACGGGACAATCTGGTCGTCGTTGCCGGAATAGACATCGAGTTCGTCTCCGCATAGATTGCGGGTATTGGCAAGCGCGGAAAGGTCGCCGTTCGCCTCCTTGACCGCAACGATATTCGGATGCTTCGCAAGTTCCTGATAGGTCTTAGGCTGGATATTCACGCCGGTGCGGCTCGGGACGTTATAGAGGATGACCGGCAGGTCGGTGGCGTCCGCCATTGTGCAAAAATGACGGATGAGGCCCGCCTGTGAAGTCTTGTTGTAATAGGGGGTGACATGCAGCAGCGCGTCTGCGCCGGCCTGTTTGGCTTCCTTTGAGAGCCACAGGGCATAATCGGTATGGTTGCTTCCGACACCTGCAACGACCGGTACGCGGCCGGCAGTGTGCTCCACGGCAAAGCGGATGGCTTCGACATGTTCGTCATCAGTGAGGGTGGAGGCTTCGCCGGTGGTACCGACGATGACAATCGCGTCGGTGCCGTTTGCAACCTGGTCGTCGATCAGTCTGCCGAGCTCCGGCCAGTTGATCGAGAGATCCTCGTTCATCGGCGTGATGATTGCGACGCCCGCGCCGGTAAATATGGTTTTCTTCATATCGGATCAATCCTTCCTGAAAATAAGAGAGGTGGTGGTCAGTCAAGCCAGCCTTTCGCCGCAAGCAGCTCGGCCAGCAGCACACCGCCGCCGGCGGCGCCGCGCAGGGTGTTGTGTGAGAGGCACACGAACTTATAGTCGTACTGGGTATCTTCGCGCAGGCGGCCGATCGAAACAGCCATTCCGTTTTCGAGCATCCGGTCAAGTTTGGTCTGCGGGCGGTTATCCTCTTCAAAGTAGTGCAGGAACTGTTTCGGCGCGCTCGGAAGGCCAAGCTTCTGCGGCGCGCCCGCAAAGGAAGCCCATTTTTCCTTGATCTCCTCGATGGTGGGCTTTTTATTGAAGCTGACGAACACTGCCGCCATATGGCCGTCGGTGCAGGCCACGCGCAGGCACTGCGCGGTGATCGAAGGGGAGGCGACCGGTACAATTTCATCGTTTTCGATCTGTCCCCAGATTTTGAGCGGTTCCTTCTCGCTTTTTTCCTCTTCGCCGCCGATATAGGGGATAACGTTGTCGACCATCTCCGGCCAGGTTTCAAAGGTTTTTCCGGCGCCGGAAATCGCCTGATAGGTACAGACCAGCGTTTTGGTGACGCCAAAATCGGCCAGTAGCGGATGCAGCGCGGGGACATAGCTCTGCAGCGAGCAGTTCGATTTGACGGCGATGAAGCCGCGTTTGGTGCCAAGCCGTCTGCGCTGCGCCGGGATGATCTCGGCGTGCGCGTCGTTGATCTCAGGGATAATCATCGGAACATCCGGTGTAAAGCGGTGCGCGGAGTTATTGGAGATGACCGGGCATTCCGCTTTGGCGTAGGCTTCTTCGAGCGCGCGGATTTCGTCCTTCTTCATGTCGACCGCACAGAAGACAAAATCCACCTTCGCCGCGACCGCTTTCACATCGGAAGCATCCATCACGATCATCTTTTTGACGGTCTCGGGGATCGGGGTAGCCATTGCCCAGCGTTTCCCGACCGCTTCCTCGTAGGATTTTCCGGCCGAACGCGGGGAAGCCGCGACCGCGACCAGATGGAACCACGGATGATTTTCGAGCAGGGATATAAACCGCTGGCCAACCATCCCGGTTGCACCGACAACTGCGACTTTAAACTCTTTCATGATATGACAAATCCTTTCATTTGGAAATTATGCATAGTACCTGTTAAGCAGCTTTCCAAGGCGTTTGAGCCCTTCCTCGATCCTTTCATAGGGAACGTTCGAAAAGCTTAGCCGGATATGATGGGGCTGATCCTGATTGGCATAGAAGGAGGTTCCGGACAAAAACGCAACCTTTTCCTCTTTTGCCGCGCACAGGAGCAGTTCATCGCTTGTGGGACCCTTCTGCGGCAGGTCAAGCCAGTAGAAGAACCCGCCCTGCGGTTTTTGATAATGAACCGAAGCGGGGAAGTATTCCTTCATGCAGCGGTCCATCAGATCGTTGCGGGCGCCGTAAATCTCACGGACACGCGCGATATGGTCATTCCAGTCCACCTGCTGGAGAAATTCTTCCGCAATCAGCTCATTGAAGGAGCTGCACTGCAAATCGGACATCTGCTTTGCCAAAATGATCTTCGCCCGGATATCCTCCCGTGCGATCACATACCCCAAGCGCAAGCCGGGACAAAAGATTTTAGAGAAGGTCCCCAGATAGATCACAAACCCTTTTTCGTCAAAGCTCTTGATTGACGGGTAGGCTTCGCCATTGTAGCGCAGTTCCCCGTAAGGGTTATCCTCTACAACCGGGATCTCGTACCGCGCGGCAAGCTCCGCCAGTTTTTTACGTTTCTCGACACTCATGGTCACACCGGTCGGATTCTGGAAATCCGGAATGGTATAGATCATTTTTACATCTGGAATTTCGCACAGCGCCTTTTCGAGCGCCTGCAAATTCATGCCATCAGCGTCCAGCGGAATCCCCACGCATTTTGCCTGAAAACTGTGAAAGACGTTGAGCGCGCCGACATAACTTGGATTTTCGCAGAGCACCACGTCGCCGGGATTGAGGAAAATCTTCGCGGAGAAATAGATGCCCTGCTGGGAACCGGAGGTCAGGGTGATATCGTCCGGCGAGGCCTTGGTTTTGGTGTGGGAGGCAAGCGCGCAGATCTGCGCGCGGAAGCTGGAAAAACCTTCGGTATCGCTGTACTGAAAAGCGCGAACTTTGTCATTCGCAAGCACCCGCTCAATCGACGATTGGATCATCGCAAAGGGGAAGGAGGACTCCTCCGGTTTACCGGCCGAAAAAGAGATCATATCCGGCTGATCAAACAGCTTGTTGCGGATGGCCGATGGCACAAAATATTGCGTACATTCAGAAAATTGCAGCATGTAAATCCTCCTGTCTAAAAATATACGCCTGTTTTACGTCCGATAAGCTTCCTTTACAATAATAAAAAAACCGGTTGAAAACCGGCGTTGATTGCAATATAATAGAGTAGTTATCGTGATGGGCACGGAAACGCACGATCCATCCGCACATACCGCATGCCACCACCCATAGCCCTCCATCATAGTCCAATGATGACAGTCACACGCCTTTTCGACTGTGTGCCCAGGAAGTACGCCCGCCAACGGCGCCAACCTTCGGCGTCTGACCCTTTCACACGGCTTTTTACGACCTGGCAGTCTGAAGTCCCTGTTACTGATGAAAGACGCGCCTCTACCGGTTTGGCTTATTATTGATTATATTATCATTTAGCCCCGCTTATGTCAATAAAATTAGGAGGTTCACCGCAATAAACTGGTGAATTGTACAGATATTTGGAGGAAGAGATGAAAAAATCCGACTTTTTTTTCGACCTGCCGCCGGAACTCATCGCACAGACGCCGATTGAGCCGCGCGACCACAGCCGCATGCTGAAGCTCAGCCGCAAAACCGGAGAGATTGAGCACCGCTGTTTCCGCGATGTGATTGATTACCTGGAACCGGGCGATACGCTGGTTGTAAACACTTCCCGCGTCATTCCGGCGCGGCTTTACGGCCACAAGGAGCAGACCGGCGCCGCTATGCAGTTTTTACTGCTGGAGCAGAAGGAAAAGGACATCTGGGAGGTTCTGGTGAAGCCTGGCAAGAAAGCCAAAACCGGTTCCCGGTTTGTGTTTGGAGAGGGGCTGCTCACCGGGGAAATCCTCAGCACCGTCGAGGGCGGAAACCGCCTCGTAAAAATGCATTACGAAGGGGACAGCATCTATCCGGTGCTCGAAAAGATCGGCCAGATGCCGCTGCCGCCATACATCACCGAGACGCTCAGGGATAACGAACGTTATCAGACCGTCTATTCCAATCAGCTCGGTTCAGCCGCGGCGCCGACTGCGGGGCTGCACTTCACCAATGAGCTGCTCGACCGCATCCGCGCCAAAGGCGTCAACGTGACCGACGTGATCCTGCACGTTGGTCTTGGGACCTTCCGCCCGGTCAAGGTGGACGAGATCACCGATCACCATATGCACGCGGAACACTACCACCTGCCCAAACACACCGCCGACCTGATCAATGAAACAAAGCGCAAGGGGAAACGGGTGATTGCGGTTGGAACGACGAGCTGCCGCACATTGGAATCGGTCGCTTCAAAGTTTGGTGAGATCCGAGAGGATGACGACGATACCAGCATTTTCATTTATCCAGGCTACGAATTCAAGGTGCTCGACGGGCTCATTACCAACTTCCATCTGCCGGAAAGCACGCTCATCATGCTGGTTAGCGCATTTGCGGGTTACGAGCATGTGATGGAAGCATATAAAACCGCGGTAGCCGAACAATACCGGTTCTTCAGCTTCGGTGACGCGATGCTGATACTATGAGGAGGAAACAGATTGTATACGCTTTTAAAGCAGGAAGGCAACGCCCGGCGCGGCACCTTTGAAACGGTGCACGGCACCGTACAGACCCCGGCGTTCATGAACGTGGGAACCTCGGCCGCGATCAAAGGCGGGATTTCATCGATCGACCTGGTGGAGCTCAAATGCCAGGTCGAGCTCTGCAACACTTACCATCTGCATGTGCGCCCGGGGGACGATGTCATCCGCGCGATGGGCGGGCTGCACAAATTTATGAACTGGCACCGTCCGATTCTCACCGACAGCGGCGGTTTTCAGGTTTTTTCACTTGCAAAGCTGCGCCGCATCAAGGAGGAAGGCGTCACCTTTGCCTGCCATCTCGACGGCAAGCGGATCTTTATGGGACCTGAAGAGAGTATGCGCATCCAGTCGAACCTTGCGTCAACCATCGCAATGGCGTTCGATGAGTGCATAGAAAACCCCGCGCCTTACGATTACACCGCCCGTTCCATCGAGCGCACCACCCGGTGGCTCATCCGCTGCCAGGCGGAAATGGCGCGCCTCAACGCGCTGCCTGACACATTGAATCCGCATCAGCTCCTGTTTGGGATCAACCAAGGCTCAACTTACGCCGACCTGCGCATTCGGCATATGCAGCAAATTGCCGAACTCGGGCTCGACGGTTACGCAATCGGTGGTTTGGCGGTTGGTGAGACCGCGCAGGAGATGTATGATACGATCGATGCGGTCGAACCGTATATGCCGAAGGACAAGCCCCGTTACCTGATGGGCGTTGGGACGCCGGTCAATATCCTGGAGGGGGTTTATCGCGGTATCGACCTGTTCGACTGCGTCATGCCTTCACGCAACGCGCGCCATGGGACGCTGTTTACCTGGGAAGGCATCCGTATTATGCACAACGAAAAATATAAACTGGACGACCGCCCGGTCGACGAGCATTGCGGCTGCCCGGTTTGCCGCGATCACAGCCGGTCCTATCTGCGGCATCTGTTCCGTACCGGGGAAATTCTGGCTGCGCGGCTCGGGGTCATGCATAACCTCTACTTCTATAACACTCTGATGGAAAAGATCCGCGAAGCGCTTGATAACGGTACCTACGAGGAATTTTACCGGCATTGGGTGCCGATCTTGGGGCGGCGCATTTAAGTTCTTGTTAAAGTACAGGCTAAATTCCCAAAAAGGCTTGCAATAACGGGACGAAAACAGTATAATATTATTCGTATCTTTCCCGCTTTGGAATATTTTTTGGAGGTATCAAAATGGACCAACAGACTTCCGCGACCCTTATGAGTTTTGTTCCGCTGATCCTGATCTTCGTGGTGTTTTACTTCATGCTGATCCGGCCGCAGAAAAAACGTGAAAAAGAAACCCAGGCAATGCGCTCCAACCTTGATGTGGGCGATGAGATCGTGACCGTCGGCGGCATCGTCGGAATCATCGTTTCGGTGAAGGATGACACCCTGGTGATCGAAACCGGTTCCGATCGGAGCAAAATCCGCATCACCCGCTGGGCGGTTCAGGCAAATGTCACGCCGAAGGAGCCTGCGGACAAGCCTGCTGCAAAGTAAGAAACTGACAATTGGAACTGGTATAATGGGCGTTCGCTTTGAATACTCTTGTACAAAAGGGGGAATCAGAGTGAAACAACCCGATATCCATGGTGCCAAACGCTTTATCCGGCCGATCACTTATGGGATTCTTTGCGGTGCTACAGCATGTTTCCTGCTCCTGATCATCATGTCGATCCTCATGAGTTTTAAGGATATCCCACAGTCGGCCGTCTCCTTGATCTCCACGCTGACCTTTGTCTGCGGCGGCTTTGTTGCCGGACTCGCTGCGTCGTCCTTTTCCAGGGAAAAGGGGATGTTTCTCGGCCTTTGCTGCGGGCTTTGCCTGTTTCTTGTGCTGTCGCTCGCGAGCCTCGCGGTGGACGGCTCCGGATTCGGGATGGTTGCTTTGACCAAATTGATTGCGGTGCTGTTTGCCGCGGCAATCGGCGGGGTCATCGGGGTGAACCGTAAAAAAAAGTTCAAATGAATTGAAATTCAAAAATGATTGTGGTAAAATAATACCTAAGATCATGAATGAAATGGGGTAAAACCGATGAAACACGTAAAGACCATCAATCAGGCCAATTTGAAAGCTTCTGCTGTCAAGGGCGGTTGCGGCGAATGCCAGGCTTCCTGTCAGTCCGCCTGCAAAACTTCCTGCACAGTGGCCAACCAGAAGTGCGAAAACAAGAACAAGTAATTTTGGTCTACTGATTTTTAGGGCAGTCGCACGACTGCCCTATTTATTTGCTTGATATTGGAGAGAGAATATTGATACATAAGTATAAACTTTACGGCTATAACATCGTGCTTGATGTCAACAGCGGCGCCGTCCATGTGGTGGACGACCTGTTTTATGACCTGATTGACGGGCTTGGCGAGGACCTGCCGGAAAAATGCCCGCAGGAATTGCTGTCCAGATTTTCAGATAAATATCCTGCCGATGAAATTTTGGAAACCTACGCGGAAATCGTGGACCTGCATAAAAAGGATCAGCTCTTCTCCACGGATGATTACGATCAGTTCGCCAAGATGATGGTGCCCTCGCCGGTCAAAGCGATGTGCCTGCATATCGCGCACGACTGCAACCTGCGCTGCAAATATTGTTTTGCCGATACTGGTGAGTATATGGGCCACCGGCAGCTGATGTCCTTCGAAGTCGGAAAGGCCGCGATTGACTATCTCATCAAGCATTCCGGCGGGCGGCACAATCTGGAGCTCGACTTTTTTGGCGGGGAACCGCTGATGAACTTTGATGTCGTTCGGCAGGTGGTGGAATATGCCCGTTCACAGGAGAAGGCATATAACAAATTGTTCCGCTTTACCATCACCACCAACGGCGTGCTGCTCGATGATGCCAAGATCGATTTTATCAACAGGGAGATGTCGAACGTCGTCCTGTCGATTGACGGGCGCAAAGAGGTCAACGACCGGGTTCGTTCGCGCGTGGACGGCAGCGGATGCTATGACAGCATCATGCCGAAATTCCAGCGTTTGGTGGAAAAACGGGTAGGGAACGAGCCGTTCGACCAGTATTATGTCCGCGGCACCTTCACCAAGTATAACAAGGACTTCGCCAACGACGTGCTGCATTTAAACGATATGGGCTTCGATCAGATTTCGGTCGAGCCGGTTGTGGCAGACCCCAAGGAGCCATACGCGCTCACCGAAGCGGATCTGCCGGAGGTTTTTGCCGAGTACGAGCGGCTTGCAAAAATTATGATCGACCGTCATGGAAGCGGCCGCGATTTCAACTTCTTTCACTTCATGCTTGATCTTGACCAAGGCCCCTGCGCGATCAAGCGGCTGCGCGGCTGCGGCTGCGGCAATGAATACGTTGCGGTTACGCCGGATGGAGATGTCTATCCCTGCCACCAGTTCGTCGGCCACGACGAGTGGAAGATGGGCAACGTCTTTGATCAGTCGCTTGATTTCGACCGCAAATGCCAGTTCGCGGCCGCCACCGTCTATGGCAAGGAAGACTGCAAAAACTGCTGGGCGAAGTTTTATTGCTCCGGCGGCTGCAACGCGAATAGCATGGTCTATTGCGGCGATATCTTAAAGCCGTTCAAGCTCTCCTGCGAACTTGAGAAAAAACGTCTGGAATGTGCCATCATGATCAAAGCGGCGACGCTTTGACTCTTCTGGAAGGGGGAATTTTCCATGCAGTGTAAAATCGGATTTATCGGCGCTGGCAATATGGCCGGCGCAATCATCAACGGGATCGTTTCTTCCGGGTTGCTCAAGCCGGAGGAAATCGCGGTCAACGATGTCCGTGCGGCACAGGTGGAAAGTTATACGTCGCGTGGATTCGCCGGCTGCGATACCATTGCGCAGCTTGTGGAAAGCTGCGCGTACGTTGTTCTATCTGTAAAGCCGCAAAACTTTCCAGATGTGTTGGCCCAGATCAAACCAGCTGCAAAGCCGGATACGGTCTTTATTTCAATTGCTGCGGGTATGAGCGCTGAATATATCAAAAAGGCGCTTGGCTTTGACGCAAAGGTTGTACGGGTAATGCCGAATACGCCGCTTTTGATCGGTTGCGGCGCGGTCGCAATCAGTCGGGTGGATCCGACCTCCCCCGAAGAATTTGCCTTTGCCAAGAGTATCTTTGCCGCAGCGGGCCAGGTTGAAGAGGTTGACGCCGACAAGATGAACGAGGTCATCCCGCTGAACAGCAGCAGTCCGGCATATATCTACCTTTTTGCAAAGGTATTTGTCGACCGCGCGGCGGAGCTTGGCTTTGATCCGGACGTGGCGAACAGACTTTTTTGCAATACACTGATCGGATCGGCAAAAATGATGATGGAGACAGGGAAGACCCATCAGGAACTCATCGATATGGTGACTTCCCCTGCGGGTACCACCTTTGAAGGGCTTGCTGCGCTCGGACGCAACAATTTTGAAAAGGCCCTGACCGAATGCTTCGATGATACGATCCGTCGGGCTTATGAGCTTGGGAAGTAATATTTTCTGAACCTGCGGCATATCTTTTCGTATGGAAGACTGTGAAAAACGAAAGGATGGCTGCAAAATGAACCTTAACGCGACCGACTTGGACAAGATGATGCGTTACCAAAATAAAAGAACCGCAGGAAGATTTACGCCTGTTCGCAATGGGCGCAGATTCCTGCGGTCTTTTTGCACTTATTCAAAAGCACATCTGATGACCTATCTTTTTGCTGCGGTTTTTCTGACAGGCCTTCTGATCGGTACGCTTCTCGTCAACCGGAGCAGCCCCGAGACCCTGGAGGTGCTCAAAGCAATCCTGGGCGGTTATGTGGAAGAACGCGCGCATCAGAGCTTTGCCGGGATCGTTGTCTCGACCTTCAGCTCGATCTTCGTTTCCTTGCTGCTGCTGTTTTTCTGCGGATTCTGTTCAATTTCGCTGCCAATCATCTTTGCCGTACCGCTTTTCAAAGGTTTGGGATATGGCTTTTCGATTGGCACACTTTATGCTCAATACGGTACACAGGCGCTTTTATATGTCAGTGTGCTGTTGTTTCCAGCGATGTTTCTTGGCACACTGCTGCTGATCACCGCCTGCCGGACTTCAACCGCGCTGTCAGTAACTCTATTCCGGTCGACATTGATCAATTCGGAACTGGCAGACGGCGTTCGGATCAAACGATACTGTGTAAAGTTTTCTGCTTTTACAGTGATTTGCTTGTTGATCGCCCTGTTTGATGCGCTGCTGTATTATAAATTCGGCGCTTCAATCGTTCTTTGATGGATCGGGAACCCGTTTTTTCTTCGCTGGCGACACGTTCGACAGCGGAGATTTTTTTGCGGCATTTTCCATCTGCCGGTCGGAGACATGCGTGTAAATTTCGGTTGTGGAAAGACTCACGTGACCCAGAATTTCTTTCAATACCCGGATATCCACATCGCCATGCTGATACATCAACGTTGCAGCGGTATGCCGGAGCTTATGCGGTGAATAACCCTGGCCAGCCAGCCCAGCCTGCCGCAGGCAGTCCTCAATGATCTGTTCTACACGGCGCGGCGTGATCCGTGTCCCACGCGCGGAAAGAAAAAGCGCATCCTTTGCGTCTTGCTTCTGCGGCGGTTTGCGGACGGCTAGATAGGCTTCCAACGCCTTTTTGCAGGCGTCATTCAAATAGATGACACGTTCTTTGTTGCCTTTTCCGAGCAGTTTGATCGTATCGTCACGGATGTCGTATAAGTTGATTCCAACGAGCTCGGAGAGCCGCATTCCGCAGTTTAAAAACAAGGTGACGATACAGAAGTCCCGTTCATAATTGGAGGACTCGATATGTGTGAGCAGTTCTAAGCTTTCCTCCAGCGTCAAATAGCGTGGAACGGATTTTTTTACTGACGGAACCTCCAGATTCTCAACCGGATTTGTCTTTAATAGATTTGATTTTACGGTAAGGTAATGAAAAAATGAACGGATCGAAGAAACCTTGCGGGAGCGGGTCTTGGCATTATTTGCGCGGTCGCTGGCAGCATAGTTGAGGAATCCATAGACATCCGAGAGGGAAATGGCAGAGATGGTTTCCAAGGGAATGTCCTGAATGGACATCTGCTCGAAAAAGTCAAGATCATCCGGATTGTGTGAAAGTATTTTTACGCATTTGATATATCGCAGAAAGGTGCGCAGGTCGATATGGTATGCGTCAACCGTGCGCTTGGAACGTCCACGTATGGTCAGCATATAGAATAAAAAATCTTTTAAATAAGCGGGACAATCCTGATAATCAGCCATGGTCCAATCTCCTTTTATCTTCCCTTAATTTCACTAAATTTTTATTTAGTGAAATAATATATCTTTATATTACTACAGATTCTTTGGCCTGTCAAGTAATGATTTCACATTCCTCTTTCTTAAAGAATCACACCAATCACATTCACAAAGGTTTGTCATGCGGCAGTTCTGTGTAGCCGACGGTATGGCTTTCCAAAGCCTCCATATGTGTCCAGAGCACTGTATCTAGGTTGACCTCCTGGCGTTCCGCCGGAATCTGAACGCCAGGAGTATTGTTTTCATAGAACCCGGTCATCTCCCCTTTATTCAGTACGAAGCGCATCAACCGGTTTGAGTTTTGCGGCGACCGTTGCAGGATAGACACCAAAAACTACGCCAATCCCAACCGAAAGCGCCACACTTGCGGCAAGCTGTGTGAAATTGAGGTGCATTGGCATGGATGTGATCATACAGCCAGCCCAGACAAATGCGAGCCCTGTTCCAAGCCCAATCAGGCCCCCAATCAGCGAGATGATAAAAGCTTCAATCAAAAATTCCATCAGGATAATACCGCGCGTCGCACCGATCGATTTTTTGATGCCAATTTCCCGGGTCCGTTCATTAACCGACACAATCATCACTGTCATGATTCCGAGTCCGGCAACCACGAGAGAAATTGCTGCAATTGCTGAGAGGATCAGCGTCACAATCCCCAGCATATTATTAAGGGAATCCTTTTGTTTTGAGATGTTCTCGGTTTTGAATCCTCTGCTGATGTTATGGGACCGGTTGATCATCGCGGAAATCTGCTCCGCCGCGGCGTCGATATTCTCCTGATCTTTGAGCGTAACTGCAATCTGCTCAAAAGAATCTTCCCCTTTATAGCGCTGCAACGTCGTATATGGGATATAGGCAAAGGACGGTATCACCTCCCCCAACATCGTCTGCAGGATATTCCCGCCCGATGTGGCAACACCGACAATCTCCAGGGTGACATAGCTTCCGCCAATGAGCGCCTCCACCTGTTTGCCTACAATATTGTCCCTTTTATAAAAAAGCTGCGCGACGTTCGAATCGACCACACAGACATTTGCCGCAGATGCAATATCCGCCTGATTGATCATCCTTCCAAATTTCGACGTAAGTGAAATCACCTGGCTGCTGCCGGAATCCACCCCCCAAAGAACAGAATTTGCGACCAGTCCCCGCATTCGAATGTTGCTGTAATCCACCACAATTGGGGTCGCGCTTTCCACCGCCGGGGTGCCGCGAAGAAGGGACAGATCTTCCTTGGTCATTTTTAAGGATGTAAAACGTTTGTCCGCGCTGACTGTCACACTTCCCAACCCAAGGGAATTGAGCTCCTGCCCGATCGCCTCCTTGCCAATTTCCCCGATTGATCCGATCAGCACAACTGAACAGACGCCGATTGCAATGCTGGCAATGGTCAGAAAACTGCGAAACTTCTTACGTCCCAAATTCCGAAAACTGCTGACGAGACAATCCCTGATCATCTCATCACCCCCGTTTCAGCTGGATCCGGTCACCCGCCAGACCATCCGCGGCGTTTTGGAGAATCACGTCGCTTTCAGTGAGTCCCTCACGTACTTCCACGCCCTCCAAAAGCTCCATTCCGGTTTCAATATCCCTGCGGACAGCCCTGGAACCCTTTACAAGATAAACATATTCAACATTGTCTGTATCCTGGAGCACCGCCTCATAAGGTACGACCAGCATCTCTTTCTGTTTTCCCGTGGTGATCTCAGCGCGCGCCGTAAAACCGGTTTTGAGTGCGTCATCCGGATCGTCGATGGCAATTTCCAGATCCACCACTGTTTCCTGAGCTGTTGTTCCTGCCGTCTTTCTGGCAGTCGGGTAAACACGGCTCACATGACCCTCATATTTTTGGGAAAATCCGGACCCCTCAATCACCGCCGGGTCCCCAACCCGCAAATCGGAAACGTACGATTCCCCCACAGAAACCTTTGCGATGAAACTGCCGGTATCGGCAATCGTGACGATTGGCTTTGCGGTGCGAGAAAGCACGTCGCTCTTGATCGACAGGTCGGTGACCACCCCGGACATCGGAGCAGTTACCACCTGCGGGATGTACAGATACTCGTTCTTTGGTTCGCCGGCTTTTGTATCGGTTGAACCAAATACCTCTGCGAGCTCCCCCAATCCGGAAATGCCTCCAAAACCCGAGGCCAGACCGGATGCTTCCAACGCGGAATAAAGCCCCAGAAGCTCGGATGCCTCCTGGGCGGACGGCAGGCTGTCGAGCAGATCTGAGGCTGGAACGCTTTGTTCCAACACGCTTTTGGTGAGGCTGGTATCGATAACCGCGATCACCTGGTCCTTGTGTACATAATCCCCTACCGATACATTGACCGCCTGCGCGATCACCGGTGTTTCCAGATAGACCTCCTTTATCTCCCGCGCTTCTATCGTGCCGCTGGCATTGATATGTTTTTCGTATAGAATCCGCGTCGGCGTGATGCAGGCTGCGGTTGGAATGGCCCGCAGCGTTATCATAGGCGCGGCGGCCACCATCCCAAATGCTCCCGTCGCAAGCAGTAATGCAATCACACGCTTAAAAGCCAAAATAAAACCCCCATCGTTGAATTGTCGAAAACGCTTCCCATTAACGAAGTTAGTTTTCGCGTTCACAGGAGTTTTATTCCTTCAAAAACCAGTGCAAACAAATGCGAATGGCAATCGAATCTCCGGGTTATACTGTATTGCAGGAACCCGTAAGAAAATAATGATGTGTTTTGGAGTGAAGTTTATGGCGACGCCCAAAGAACGGAAAATTCATTTGATTCCCTGTGACAAGGACTGCTACCATCAGCAGCAGGGTTATTGTTCCCTCGACGATATCACCTATCTCACAAACTGCGAAAATGGCTGCGGCTATTACACCCGCACCGATCCATATGCCGATCTGGAAGATGAGGGAAAAGGATAAAATTTAGCGGATCACCGCAATCGCCTGCTGGATATTCTGCACACCAATCAGGTTGATGTTTGGCATGTCCTTTGTATCGATCATTTTGACGTTGTGCTTTGGGACGATACAGGTCGTGAAACCAAGCCGGTAGGATTCGCTGACCCGCTGCTGGATATTGCTGATCGAACGGATTTCCCCCGCAAGCCCAATTTCCCCAAATGCCGCAAGATCGTCCGGGACGGCTTTGTCGAGCAGATTTGACACCAGCGCGACCGCGACCGGCAGGTCAGCAGCAGGCTCATCCAGCCGCAGCCCGCCCACAACATTGATATAAGTGTCAAGCGCGCCGAAAAAGAACCCGCCGCGCTTTTCGAGCACCGCGGTGAGCAGCGCCGCCCGGTTTCCATCAAATCCGGTGGACATCCGCCGCGGCGTACCGAATCCTGTTTTTGAAACCAGCGCCTGCACTTCGGCAAGGATCGGCCGGGAACCTTCCATCACGCAGGCCACACAAGTCCCGGAAACGTTGGCCGGCCGGCCGGAAAGCATCATCAGCGACGGGTTCGGCACCTCCCGAAGTCCATACTGACCCATCTCAAAGACGCCGATTTCGTTTGTGGAGCCATAGCGGTTTTTGACCGCGCGCAGGATACGGTAACTCTGGTGGCGTTCGCCCTCAAAATAAAGCACCGCGTCTACCATGTGCTCAAGAACCTTCGGCCCTGCGATCGCGCCGTCCTTATTGACGTGGCCGACGATGAAAACCGGGATCTCCGAACCTTTCGCAATTCCAATCAGCACCTGGGTGCATTCACGCACCTGGGTAATGCTCCCCGATGAGGAGGAAATTCCGGACAGGTTCATCGTCTGGATCGAATCGATCATCACCATGTCGGGGGAAAGCTGGCGCACCGTTTCCAGCACGCTTTCGATATCGGTAGTGGCGGCCACATAGAGGTTGCCGCTGTCCACTCCGAGCCGGTTCGCCCTCAGCTTGAGCTGCCGTGCGCTTTCCTCACCTGATACATATAGAATTTTAAGCCCCTCGCAAAGATACTGGCAAATCTGCAAAAGCAGAGTCGATTTCCCGATGCCCGGGTCGCCGGAAAGCAGCATCACCGAGCCGGGTACCACACCGCCGCCAAGCACCCGGTCAAGTTCCAGAACACCGGTCTTATACCGCAGGCTCTCATCGGATGAAATTTCATTGAGCCGTGCGACCGAAGCGGTACGAGCTGGGGCCGCAGAGGCGGATTTGGCCTTCGCGGAGCCCGCGCTCACCTGCTGGCGCACCTCCTCCACAAGTGAATTCCATTCTCCGCAGTCCGGGCATCGGCCGTACCATTTGACCGACTCATAACCGCAGTTTTGGCAGACATAGACGCTTTTATTTTTTGTAACCGCCATTTTAAAATACGTCCTTTCCCTTTTTATGGGATATTTTCAGCTTCTCCCGCTTCCGATGGTGCGGTCAGTTCGTCCGGCTGCGAAGTTTCGAGCCCCAGGTATTCCGCCGTGCCGGAAAAGATGGCAAACGCAATCTGCTTTTGGTAAGCCGGATCGATCAGCTTATGCGCTTCCTCAGGATTTGAGAGGAACCCGCACTCGATCAGCAGCGAGGGCATCGGCGCATTGTAGATCAGATAGACGTTGTCGTCGCAGGCTTTATAGACGCGGGTATTCTCCGGCTGTACCATCTCGATAAGCCTGCGCTGCATGATCTCCCCAAGCGCTTTGCTGCTTTCATTTTTGGGCCCGTAAAAAACCTGCGCGCCCCAATATTTTTCCCGTGGAAATTTGTTTTGATGGATGCTCAACAAAATCGAGTTTGGATAAGACTTTGCAATCTCCATCCGATTATGGATGTCGGAATTTTTCTTTTTCCGGGTACTGGCGCTGTCAAACTCGCTGCTGTGCAGTGATTCGTCCCCCTGTCTTGTCAGCACCGCGTCAAATCCGTTCACCGTGAACAGGTCGTACAGGTTCCTCGCAATGGCCAGATTGATGTCCTTTTCGACGATATTGTCCACACCAATGGCACCGCCATCAAAATTTCCATGCCCCGCGTCAATGACAATGGTCGGCAGATCTCCGCCAAGTTCATAAACCGGTGCGACAGCTGTGATCGCGGAAAAAGAATAATGCGCCAAAAAAGCAACAGCGGCGCCCAATATTACGAGCGTCGCCGCCACGCGTCCATTTCGTTTCATGCACATCCCTCCGCTTCAATCTATGCAGAAACGAAAGAGGTTTATGCGCTTATCCGCAGTGTGCTTCGAGGTATTCGACCAGGTCTGCAAGCGCGCCGTTCTCACAGGGACCGGTCACCAGCTTGCAGACCGCTTTGATGTCGTCCGGCGCGCCAGCAACCGTCACTGGAAATGAAACGCTTCGAAGCATTTCAAAATCGTTATAATAGTCACCGATCGCGACAATACTCTCATGCAAAATGCCGCATTGCCGCGAAAGCTGCCGGATTCCCTCCCCTTTGTTCGAACCTTTCGGCAGCATCTCCAGGAAATTGGGACCGGAAGTGACAAACTCCACGTCGTCCCAGCACTGTGCCCGGACAAATTCAGAGACCGGCCCAACCAGCTCCTCCGGCATGGCCATCAACAGCTTAAAGTAGTCCCCGGTGAGTTCCTCCGCGCCAAGCGGAAAGATGGGAAGCCCTTCAATCTGCATATATGCCCGGGTCTGTTCAACATTGTGGAGCGCATGGATCTGGTACATTTCGTAAACAGCAAAACCGATCTGCGGAAATAATTGAATCAGTTTTTGTACATAGCCGGCAAAAGTTCCGGGCAGGTAACGCGCGTAATAAAGGCGGTGCTGCGCATAGTCATAAACCGCGCTGCCGTTAAAAACGATGCAGGGCGCGTTGACCGGCAGCAGGTCAATATACCGCCGCACCGAAACCAGCGGCCGGCCGCTGGCAATGCAGAAGCGCCCACCCTTTTCAGTAAAGTATTCGAGCGCCTCCAGATTACGCGCCGGGATGGGGCCCGGCGTCGGCATCAGCGTCCAGTCAACGTCGCTGACAATCAGATAATCAGAAAGTTTTTTCTTCACCGGACCTTGCCCTCCTTGATAGAGTTCAAAAATTGCAGATAGTATTCCGGCAGCTCACTCGTAAATTCGAGATATGCGCCGGTGCGTGGATGGACAAAGCCGATTGTCCGCGCGTGCAGGCACTGGCCGCGCAGGCTGGTGATCACTTTTTTGGGGCCATACACAGGGTCTCCCGCAACCGGATGGCCCTTATAGGCCATATGCACCCGGATCTGATGGGTGCGGCCTGTTTCAAGGCGAAGGACAAGATCGGTGAATGCGCCAAACGGTTCACGCACGCTGTAATGGGTAACTGCTTTACGGGCATTTTTTTCGGTGACACACATTTTCTTTCGGTCACTGGGGTTCCTGCCGATTGGCGCATCAACCGTCCCCTCCAACTCTGTAAATCCACCGTAAACAATGGCGTTATAAATGCGTGTAAAGCTATGTTCCTTTATCTGTTCCGCAAGCATACTGTGGGAAAAATCATTCTTTGCCACGATAAGCAGGCCACTGGTGTCCTTATCGATCCGGTGGACAATCCCTGGCCGGATCACACCGTTGATGCTGGAAAGTCTGCCCGCGCAGTGGTAAAGCAGTGCGTTTACAAGCGTCCCATCCCAGTTGCCCGGCGCGGGATGAACAACCATCCCTTTGGGTTTGTTGACCACCAGCAAATCGTCGTCCTCATAGAGGATTTCCACGGGAATATTCTGCGGTAAAACATCCAGCGGCTTTGCGTCCGGAACCCGCAGCAGGATCTCTTCCCCACCGCGCAGCCGGTAATTCTTGGCAACAGTTTTTCCATTTGCCAGCACGCCGCCGGATTCACAAAATCGCTGGATCGCGGAGCGGGTAAGCCCGTCCGCGTTTTCACAAAGCCATTTGTCGATCCGCTCGCCCGCATCCACTTCATCGGTCAGATAGAACTGCTCATTCACCGCTCGGCTCCTCTTCTTCCGGATGGGTTTCTTCCGCCTTGACCGGCTGCGCATCTTTCCCCAAAGTTTTTTTCTCCTCAAAGAAAAGCAGGTAAACAAGCAGCAGCCCTGTCCCGATAACGACACAGCAATCCGCAAAATTGAATACTGGGAAATTGAAAAGCGGAGAAATATCCAGGTAATCGACCACAAAGGTGCGGAACACCCGGTCGATCAGGTTGCCGACGCCGCCCGCGATGATGAGACCCATGCTCCAGAGCACCAGCTTATGTTTGAACTTCCCCATCACCAAAGCGACGATAATACCGGCAAGCACAATCCCGGTCACGATCGAAAGCAGCTGGGTTTTCCCTTGGAAAATTCCAAAAGCCGCGCCGCGGTTCTCCACATAGGTCAATTGCAGAAGTCCTGGAATCAGTGTCACCGAAGGCGCTCCCACAAGGGTCCCCAGTACCCAAATTTTCAGCAGCTGGTCTACGATCACCAATGCGGCAGCCGAAAGCAATATCAAACTTACTGTCATGTTTTCCTCCCAATCGATGTGCCGCAAACCGGACATCGCGCCGGTTTGGGAACCGGCATTTCAAAAATCATGCGGCGCTTAAATAGGTCTTTAAGCGCCGCATTTTTTCATTTGGTTTATCAGCCGATGATCTGTGCGCAGCGTGCACAAAGGGTCGGATGCTTGGCATCAGCCCCAACAGAGTCGCTGTGCGCCCAGCAGCGCGGACAAAGTTCACCATCCGCCTTGGCCACGTCAACGGTAAACAGGCCGTTCGCACCGGAGAACCTGCCCTCCCCGCCCTTTTCCAGAACCACCTGGGAAACGATAAACACCGGCGCCAAATCCTTTTCCACACTGGAAAGGAATGCGAAGGTCTCGTCATCCGCAGCGTGCAGGATGACCTTCGCTTCCAGCGATTTACCGATCATCTTGGCGTTGCGGGCATCTTCCAACGCCTTAAGCACATCGTCGCGCACCTCATGGATGCGATCCCATTTGGCAATAAACGCACTGTCAACCAGGTTGCCGCAGTATTTCGGAATCTCGTTAAACATAACCGAAGCACTGTCATAATTCTTGTCGGCGGGCAGATAGCTCCATACCTCTTCCGCTGTGAACGGGATAATGGGCGCAAACACCAGCGTAAGCCCGCGCAGGATGGTATAGATCGCGGTTTGTGCCGCACGGCGGTTTTTGGAATCCGCCGCTTCGACATAGAGCCGGTCCTTGAGCACATCGAGGTAGAAGTTCGACATATCGATTGTGCAGAAATTATGCAGCGCGTGATAGATGATGTGGAATTCAAAATTGTCGTAGGCCTCGGAAGTGGTCTTTACGAGACCATCAAACCGCGCCAGAGCCCATTTATCGAGATCGGTCAGCTCCGCAAAGGGAACCATATCCCTGTTGGGATCAAAGTCATAGAGGTTGCCGAGGATATAACGCGCCGTGTTGCGGATCTTGCGGTAAACCTCGGAAAGCTGCTTGAGGATGTCGTTCGAGATGCGGATATCCGCGTGGTAATCGGCCGAAGCGACCCACAGGCGCAGGATGTCCGCGCCGTATTTGTCGGTGATCTCATGCGGTTCCATACCGTTGCCAAGGGACTTGCTCATCTTGCGGCCTTCCCCATCGACCACCCAGCCGTGGGTGCAGACGGTCTTATAAGGCGCGACGCCTTTCCACGCAACCGAAGTGAGCAGCGACGACTGGAACCAGCCGCGGTACTGATCGGTACCCTCGAGATAGAGGTCCACAGGCCAGGTCAATTCCGAATTGTCATGGATGGTGGAGGCATAGGACGTGCCGGAATCGAACCAGACATCCATGATGTCGGTCTCCTTGGTGAATTCGGTGCTGCCGCAGTATTTGCACTGGGTGCCCTTCGGCAGGATATCCTTGGCGTCGGTGGTGTACCAGGCGTCGGAGCCCTCCTTGCGGAAGAGCGCGGCGACAGCCGCAATACTCTCCTCATCCACATGGTATTTCCCGCAGTTTTTGCAGTAGAAGATCGGAATCGGCACACCCCAGGTGCGCTGGCGCGAAATGCACCAGTCGCTGCGATCACGCACCATGTTGATCATGCGGCCGCGGCCCCACTCAGGGATAAAGTTGACCTTTTCAATCTCTGCGATTGTCTGCTCCTTGATGTCGTCCACCGAGCAGAACCACTGTTCGGTGGCCCGATAGATGATCGGCTCCTTGCAGCGCCAGCAATGCGGATACTGGTGGATAATCTTCTCGATCGCAAAGAGATTTTTGGTTTCCTCAAGTTTCTGCGCAATCGCCTTATTGGCGTCGTCGGTGGAAAGGCCGGAAAATTCGCCCGCCAGTTCAGTCAGCTTGCCGTATTTGTCGACGGGCACAACCACTTCGATTTCCGGATAGTGCTGTGCACAGACATCAAAGTCCTCGACACCGTGACCAGGCGCGGTATGGACGCATCCGGTACCGCTCTCAAGGGTGACATGGTCTCCCAGGATAACCGGCGACTGACGGTCGAGGAATGGATGCTGATAGGTGATATATTCGAGCTCCTCGCCCATGCAGGTGCCCAGGATCTCATAATCTTCGATCTTGGCGGCCTTCATTGTGGAGGCAACCAGCTCTTTTGCCATGACAAGGTATTCGCCGTTCGCCTTGACAACGCAGTATTCAAACGCCGGACCGACACAGATGGCCATATTGCCCGGAAGCGTCCAGGTGGTCGTGGTCCAGATTACGATTGAAGTCTTGGAAAGATCGGCGGCGCCCATCCGAGTGAGCACGCCGTTCTTGTCGTCAATCACATTGAACTTGACGTAAATCGAATAGCATTTGTCCTCCTGGTATTCGATCTCCGCTTCCGCCAGAGCGGTCTCGCAGTGCGCACACCAGTAGACCGGCTTGAGACCTTTATAGATATAGCCTTTGTTGGCCATCGCGCCGAAGATTTCGATCTGGCGCGCTTCAAATTCCGGTTTCAAAGTCAGATAGGGATTGTCGTAGTCAGCGACGGTGCCGAGACGTTTGAACTGTTCCTTCTGATTGCCCACAAAACGCAGCGCAAAATCGTGGCAGACCTTCCGCAGTTCAATGGGGGTGATGTCCTTGCTCACGCCGATTTCCTTAAGCGCTTTAAGCTCGATCGGCAGACCGTGGGTATCCCACCCGGGGATATACGGGGCCTTATATCCGGACAGGTTCTTCTGGCGGATGATGATATCCTTCAGCACCTTATTGAGCGCGGTACCCAGATGGATGTTCGCATTCGCGTACGGCGGGCCGTCATGAAACATGTAGAGCGGCTTGCCTTCGTTTTTTTCGATCATCTTGTAGTAGAGGCGCTCCTCATCCCATTTTTTCACCATGCCGGGCTCCTTCTGGGGAAGTGCGGCGCGCATGGAGAAATCCGTTTTGGGCAGGTTCAAGGTCTTGCTGTAATCCTGTTCGGACATTGGACATATCTCTCCTTGTTGAAACTTTTTGTCAAAGCTTATTTTTTGCGTTTATCGTCGTCACGACGGATATCAAACTCCTTGCCGAACTTGAGCGGTCCGAAACGGGATTCCCGCTTGGCTGGGCGCTCAGGCTGCGGTTCGGGCTCATAACGGTCTTCCGTGGTATATTCAAGCTTCTGCTCGGTATATTCCAGCTGCTCCTCCACCGGTGGCAGGTCATCGGCGTAGTCTTCCGCTGGAAGCTGTTGGTCATCGTAGTCTTCCGAAGCCTCGGAAGACTCATAAACGGGCTGCGGCTCCGGAGCCGGTGAAGACGCGCTCGCGGCTTCCAGGAAATCCTGATCCACCGGAATCGAACTGATCAGCTCGAGATGCTGTTTATAAAGCAGCTGCAACTTGCTTTTAAAGGTTGCCACCTCGCGCTGCAGGCGGATATAGGCGTTCTGCTCCTTTTCGATGGCGTGCTTCGCATTTTCGACGAGCATGCCGGCCTGAACCTTAGCATCCTCGACAATCGACGCCGCCTTTGCTTTTGCCTCGCGCACGACGCTGTCCCCCAGCTTCTGCGCGCCGATGAGCGCGGAGCGCAGGCTTTCTTCATCCTGCTTATATTCCTCCAACTTGTCCGCAAGCACCATCATTTTATGTTCCAGATCGCGGTTCTGCGCGATCAGATCATTCATCTCATCCGCCACCTGATTGAGGTAGGCGTCGACCTCTTCCGCCTTGTAGCCGCGGCCCATTCCTTTGTCAAATTTTTTGCCGGCAATATCGCTCGGATTCAGCACAATGAAACATCCCCCTTATCGGATTTTTACACATATTTTTTGCATAAAATCTGAAGTCTGCCCTTTTTTGTCGTATGCGCGACCTGCGCAAAAAGGAATTTCCCATACCCGCGGATGCTCAGCACATCCCCTTCGTCAAGGTTCCAGGATGTCTCGGTTTTCACGGCGCCGTTGACGCTCACAAGCTGCGCGCGGATCATCTGCGCGGATTTTTCGCGGGAAAGCTTTGTGACGGAGGCAACCAGGCAGTCGAGCCGCAAAGACGGCACGTTGGCCACCCGGTCCTCGTAGCGGTGCAGCACAGGCAACGGCTCCGTATAGCCCCGCGTGACCCGCACGCCGCACCTGCCGACCTTTGTAAGCTCAGATTGAATGAGCGGGGCGATCTTGTCGCTTACGAACAGGACGGCGCGGCCCTGCTCCACCAGGATGTCCCCCACCGCCTCCCGCCCGATCTGCAGGCCGGTCAGTGAACCGAGAAAATCCCGGTGCCCAAGCGCGTCCTCCTCGCGGAAGGACACAGTCAGCGGTTCAATCGGGAACGCCCAATCGGCGGGTTCTTCAAAAGGCGCGAAAACGCCGAGCATCACCCGCTCTCCGTCGGGATGCCCCGCAAAGAAAACATAATTATCATAACCCGCTGACGCGGCAAGCCGCCGGGCCAGCAAAGCCTGATGCAGATCAAGGAAAGCTGAAAAACGCGTGATGTGTTTTTCCTGCGCGATTGTAAAGAGATCACGGACATGGGCCGCAAACGCCCGATCCTGTTTCTCCTCCATTCCCGGGATCATCAGAAGAACACGCCGTTGCTTTCCAGTTCGTCAAGCAGATCGCCCATAATATCGACATTGTACGGCGTAATGATATAGGTGCTGTTTGCAACGCGTTTAATCTGGCCATTGTTGGCATAGGCCACGCCGGACAGAAAGTCGATCAGCCTGCGGGAGACGTCTTTATTGGTCGATTCAAGATTCAGAACGACCGTGCGCTTATCATTGAGATGGTCGGCCACGGTGGAGGCATCATCGAAGCGTTCCGGCTTCACAAGCACCACCTGAAGCTGGGTCGTGGCATGGATGTTGACCACCTTATTGCCGCGTTTCCCACTTTCGGTATGCACCGGAGAATCTTCGGCCGGAGCTTCCGCACGAGGCGTTTCATTCGAGATGAAATCCACATCATCCTCGTAATATTCATCCTCAGGAATTCCGATGAAATTCTTGAATTTGTCCATGATTCCCATAAAAACATCCCTCTCACTATTTTTATTGCGAACGCAGTGCAGCAATAAAATTTACGGTTGCGGATAGATCCTGCGGCCGAACATCGCGCTGCCGATCCGCACGAGGTTGGAGCCGTGCTTGACCGCAAGCGTGTAATCGTCCGACATGCCCATCGACAAAAAATCCATATTGATATTATCTATTTTTTTGTCCCCAATGTCAACAAATAGTTTATACAAACTGGAAAAATGCCGTTCCTTTTCCAGCTCGCTGTCATCCACTGGCGGAATCGACATAATCCCGCGGACGCGCAGGCGTGAAAAGCCGGTGATCGACCCCAAAAAGTCCTCCAGCTTATCCGCTTCCACCCCGGATTTTGTCAATTCGCTTCCAATATTTACTTCCACCAGGCAATCCATCGTTTTATCGTGTTTTTCACACTGGCGTTCGATTTCCTGTGCAAGCGCAAAGCTGTCGAGCGATTGAATCATTGTGACTTTATCGATGATCTGGCGGACTTTATTGGTTTGCAGATGCCCAATAAAGTGGATTTCCACGCCGTCCTTGCGGTAGCTGTCATACTTCGCGAGCAGTTCCTGCGCACGGTTTTCCCCCAGCAGCCTTACGCCCGCGGCGATCGCTTCATTGACCCGTTCGGCCGGGACCGTCTTGGTGACGGCCATGAGCCGCACATCCGCGGGATTCCTGCCGCACTGGGCACAGGCACGTTCTATACTCTCCGTAATACACTGGACCGAAGCCTTCACCGATCCGTCATTTAAGCCGTTTGTCATTGTATAACTGGGTGCCTCCTATCACAACTTCATCGAACTGCTGCAGGCCGGTATAAACTGTACCGCTCATATATTCCGGGTCGTTTTCCCGGCATAGGACGAATCCCACATCCTCGTAAATGACCGTGATCGGGCGAAAAACCAGTTTTTCGCCCAAGACGATATAGACCCCTTTCTGGGTACCGTTAAAACGGATGGCCGAATCGCTCACCCGAAGCCCGGTGATCGATTTGAACCGTACCTCCACCTGCGTCACCCGCAGGTTCACCAGCGCTTCACTGATGTAGTCGGTTTCAAATATCACAACCGCGTCCGGTTCGTCGCGTTTCGTGTTGACATATTTTACGGTCGCGGGAACCGGCTTCTGACCACTGATGTTGAAGTCAAGGGTTACCGTCGCACCTTCGCGGTAGCGGCTGGCCTCGTCCGATGTGACAACCGCCGCGAAATACCAGAGATGGCTGGTCATCAGTTTTCCGACGCGTTTGGAAGCGGAAATCTTATTGGAATTGATAAGCTTGACGAGCTCCTCCGGGGTCAGTTCATCAAGGGCGTCCATATCCACCTTGTCCTCCAACCCGTCGATCGTACGGATGAAGTAACCCGGCTGCGGCGCTTTGATCACATCCGGCTCCGCTTCGATTTTTCCGCGGTAGTATTCCTCCTCGGCTTTGAGCTGCTCAATCGCACCGTTAAAATCAGTCTGTTTTCCGGTGGCGATCTGCTTGGTGTTCATCAGCACCAGCAGCTTGTCCGACATTGTCTTGAGCTCCAGGAGCGATTCCCGGTTGACCGCGTCGATGATCCCACCAAGCTCGCTGAAGATCTGCTTGTTGAGCACGTCAGTATGTGCAAATGAGGTGGTGCCCGGGTCCTGCGCCTTTTCGAGCAGCTGACGCTGGTTCTCAAGTTCCCGCAGGGTGCGGATATTTGCGATGTCCTCCTCGCTGTCATAGATCTCCGCGAGCGTGGTGCCAGGAGAAACCTTGCTCCCGTCGCTGGTTACATAGGTGGCTACCCCGCCGGTAATAAAGTCGTCGAGAAGGATCTCGCGGCGCAGCGCGATACCGGTCAGCTTGGTGCTTTCCGCCACGGTATATGGGTTCGCAGTCTCCGTCTTATATTGCGAATTTGTGTACCGGTAAATTTGCAGCCCGACATAGCCCAGCAGAAATAGCGCAAGCGTACCGAGCACAATCCGCTGCGTAAAGGTATTTTTCATAATAAGAAATACTCCGATCGGTCAGTCCGTATTTTCCTTATCGTTCTCAGCGGATTCCAGGATGCTGATCGGCTTTGAAGGGATGATGGTCGAAATTGCATGTTTATATACGAGATTCTGTCTGCCTTCGCAGTCCAAAATGACTGTAAAGGAATCAAACCCTTTCACCACGCCCTTGAACTGGAACCCGTTGGTCAGATAGATGGTGACAGTGATCTTCTCACGCCTCGCCTGATTCAGAAAGACATCCTGTAAATTGAGCTGTTTCATGTTTTGCCTCCTGGCTGGAAAACCAGCCTCACTGATAAGAGCTGTATAACTAGTTAATTATAGCATATTATCCCGCTCTTGTGAACTACGTTTTCTGCTTCCCTTGCAAGCTCTCCGGCAGAATCAAAATGGTCGGCCAAAAGCCAGTGAACCCTTTCATCCCGCCGGAACCATGAAAGCTGGCGTTTGGCATATCTTCTTGTTGCCTGTTTGAGATTCCCGACACAATTCTCGAGCGTTTCCTCCCCGTCGAGATACGGCTGCAGCTCTTTGTAACCGATCGCCTGCATGGCAGTCCCTCCATAGATGCGGCTGATTTCGCGCGCTTCTTCCACGAGCCCTGCCGCAAGCATTCCGTCTACCCGGCGGTTAATACGCTCATAGAGCCGGCTGCGATCCTCAAATGTGATGCCGATCACGCACGGCAGATAGCGGGCCGGCGCAAGCCTTGAACGCCGTTGGTGTTCGCTCATCGGGATGCCCGTGAGCCGGTAAACCTCCAATGCGCGCAGGATTCTGCCCAGATTGTTGGGGTGCAGCTTTTCCGCGAGCGCGGGGTCCACCCGGCGCAGCTCTTCAAGCATCGCTTCGTTTCCGCGTTCGGCCGCCTGCGCATGAAGCGTCCGCCGGAGCGCTGGGTCGTTTTCGATCTCGGTGAGATCGAGGTTGTCGATCACCGCATTCACATAAAGCCCGGTGCCGCCCGCGAGAACCGGGAGCTTACCTCGCGCGGATACCTCTGCGATCGCATCATGTGCAAGCTTTGTGTAATCCGCGACGGAAAAAGCGGTATTGTCCGGTTCGGCAAAATCAATCAGATGGTGCGGGATACCCTGCATCTCCTCCCGCGTCGGCTTTGCGGTTGCAATTTCCATACGCCGGTAAATCTGCATTGAATCGGCCGATATCACTTCGCCGTCAAATGCTTTTGCCAGCGCGACCGCAAGCGCGGTTTTTCCAGAAGCAGTTGGCCCAACCACCGCGATGAGTGGGATTCTTTTCTTTTCCTGCATCATCTATCCCAGCCTGCCAAATTTTTTTTCAATCTCCTGCCTCCGCATACGGATTGCCACCGGCCGTCCATGTGGGCAATGCTGTGCGTCTCCATCCTCAATGAGCAGCGTGATAAGCTGCTCGAGCGAAGGCACAGGGGTTTTGTCATGTGCCTTGATGGCCGCGCGGCAGGCAACCGTGTGATAGAATTCCTCCAAATACTGGGGCAGAAGCCGGCTGCTGTAATGCAGCAGCTTTTGTGCAAACTCCTCCACAATTCCGGCAAGGTCCGCATCAGCCAGAATCGGAGCCACTTCCCGCACCACAACGAATGAATCTCCAAAATCCTCGACCGAAAGCCCTGCTTTTGCGAAAAGCTCCAGATGGTCGAGCACCGCCGCGTATTCCTCCGGGGAAAGCCGCACCGAGACCGGTGTGAGTAAAATCTGCTTGTCCGCCCCGACTCCTTCACGCAGAAGCTTATTGAAGATCAGCCGTTCATGTGCCGCGTGTTTGTCGACGAGGATCATTTCGTCCCCGGACTGCAGAACAAGATAGGTATCGAACAATTCCCCAACGAGCAATGCGTCCGCGAATATATCCGCGGTTTTCGCAGATATCCCCTGGGAGACGGACGGTTCCTGCGCCGCTTTTGGCACCGGCTCATAGGTGAGCCGAATCGGCGGATCGTCCGCGTTTCTGCTGGTGTATGGGGTATTCGGCGGCTCCGGCGACTCCACGGTCAAAAAACTGGCTGGCGCCTGCTGCTGAAGTTTCGGTTCAGGCGGGGTCTCGACGTCAAGCTTCCAGGAAGGCGTCCGGACCGGCTGTGCCGGGACCGCGGAAAAAACATGGTCAAGCGACGGTCGCTTTGGCTCCTCCCTGTACATCTGCTTTTCGAGCAGCATCTTGTATTCATTCACGCTCAGCCGCTGCTGCTGCGGCGCGGCTGGTTCAGTGTGGAGCGCAAATGGATTGAACGGTTCCGATTTCGCCTTGATTTCGGGCTGCAGGCGACTTTGTCCGAGCGCCGTTTTGCAGCCGTAATAGACCAGGTCGAAAATGCTCTTCTCATCCGCGAAGCGCACCTCGATCTTGGCCGGATGGACATTCACGTCGACCACCTGCGGCGGGACGGTGAGGTCCAGGACACAGGACGGGAATTTCCCAACCATCAGCGCATTTTTGTAGGACTCTTCCAGCGCCGCCATACATGTTTTTGAACGGATAAAACGGTGGTTGATGAAAAAATTCTGCATCGAACGGCTTCCGCGGGCCGCCAGAGGCTTGCAGATGTAGCCGGCGAGCCGGATATTCCCATGCTGATAGTCCACCGGGATCGCGTTCTCTGCGAATTCCCGACCAAGGACGCAGCGGATCGAGGAAAGGGTCTGGCCATCCCCCGGCGTCTGCAGCTTCACCGCGCCGTCGCGGATAAACTTAAAAGCCACGCCAGGATTGCCGAGCGCGGCTTTTTCAACGGCAGCCGCCACAGAGTTCCCCTCCGACACGTCCTTTTTGAGAAACTTCATACGTGCCGGGGTGTTATAAAAGACATCCCGCACCGTGATTGTGGTGCCGGCAGGACAGCCCGCATCCTCGCAGACAAGCTCCTCTCCGCCCGCGATCGCGTAATGGGTCCCGGCCACGTCATCCGGCGTGCGGGTCAAGAGATCGACCCGGCACATCGCTGCGATCGAAGCAAGCGCCTCACCGCGAAATCCCATCGTCAGGATATTCGAAAGATCCTCCTGCACGCGCACCTTGCTGGTCGCGTGCCGCAGAAAGGCGTTTGCTACGTCCTCCCGCAAAATGCCGGATCCATTGTCGGTGACACGGATATACCGCACCCCGCCCGCCTGGATTTCGACCGTCACGGCGGTAGCGCCCGCATCGATTGAGTTTTCCACGAGCTCCTTCACGATGGACGCCGGCCGTTCGACCACCTCACCCGCCGCGATCAGTTCGGCGATCTGCTTATCAAGTACATTAATCCTTGCCATGCGCCCACCTCCATTCGTCAATCTTTAAGCAGTGTTTTCAGCTCGTACAGTTTATTGAGCGCCTCAATCGGCGTGAGGGTGTTGACGTCGATCTGTTTGAGCTTTTCCTCCACTTCGGAAGGAATCACCGCTGTGAAGGACATCTGATCGCCCGGCGCTTCGGCGTGCGCTTTCTTCTTTCCGGCAGGTTTCACTTCTTCGCCTTCCTCAAGCTTGCCGAGCACCTGCCGGGCGCGCTTGATGATCCAGTCGGGCACGCCCGCGAGCTTACTGACCTCGATGCCATAGCTGTCGTCCGCGCCGCCCGGCACGATCCGGCGCAGGAAAGTGATGTCGTCCCCGCGCTTTTTGCAGGCGATATTGTAATTTTTGACGCTTGGCAGCTCGTCCTCGAGCGCGGTCAGTTCGTGGTAATGGGTCGCAAAGAGGGTCTTTGCGCCGACATAACGTTTATTTGCGATATATTCAAGCACCGCGCGTGCAATGCTCATGCCGTCGAAGGTAGAAGTGCCGCGTCCAATCTCATCGAGGATGAGCAGGCTCTTGTCGGTCGCTTCACGCATGATCTCCGCGACTTCGGTCATCTCGACCATGAAGGTTGACTGTCCGGATGCGAGGTCGTCCGAAGCGCCCACGCGGGTGAAAATCCCATCAACCACGCCGACCGAAGCCGACGCGGCAGGCACAAACGAACCGATCTGCGCCATCAGCACAATAAGCGCCGTCTGACGCATATAGGTCGATTTTCCGGCCATATTGGGGCCGGTGATAATTGCGATCAGCTTGTCGGAATTATTCAGCGCCGTATCGTTGGCCACAAATGGAGCCCCGTTCATCAGAAGCTCCACCACCGGGTGCCGCCCGTCTTTGATGCTGATTTCGTCCGAAAAATTGACCTCCGGGCGGCAGTAGCCGTTTGCAACCGCGACCGCCGCGAGCGAACAATATACGTCGAGATGCGCGAGTGCCGAAGCGGTCGCCTGCACCCGGTGCAGTTCGGAGGAAACCTGCTGGCGCACCGACTCAAAGAGCTTTGCCTCCAATAACGTGATCCGCTCGCCCGCCGAGAGGATTTTGTCCTCCAGGTCCTTGAGCTCCTGGGTGATGTAGCGTTCACAGTTTGCAAGCGTCTGCTTGCGGATATAGGTGTCCGGAACCAAGCCAAGATTCGACTTGGTCACTTCTATGTAATATCCGAATATACGGTTATAGCCAATTTTCAAATTTTTGATGCCAGTCTTTTCCTTTTCCTGCGTCTCGATCCCAACAAGGATCTGCTTGGTGTTGTGCACCAGCGTCCGCAGGCCGTCAAGCTCCTCGTCGAAGCCCTCCTTGATCACGCCGCCATCCTTGAGCGCCACCGGCGGCTCGTCCACAATTGCACGGGAGATAAGCCCGCACAGGTCGGCGAGCGGGTCGGTCTGGCGGTAAATATCGGACAGATAAGCGCTTTTGCAATCTTCCAACCGCGCTTTGATCGGAGGCAGTACCCGGCAGGTACATTCAAGCGATTTGAACTCCCGCGGGGAGGCATTGCCGTAGATTATGCGGGTCATCAGCCGTTCAAGGTCGTAAACGCCCGCGAGCGATTCGATAAGGTCGCAGCGCAGCATCGTGTCGTTATAGAGTTCCTCCACCGCGTTGAGCCTCTTGTTGATCACCGCTGGGTTCACGAGCGGCTTTTCGAGGAAACTGCGCAGCAGGCGCTTTCCCATCGCGGTCTTTGTCTTGTCGAGTACCCAGAGCAGCGTCCCTTTCTTTTCACCGGAACGCATCGTCTGGGTAAGCTCGAGGTTGCGCCGCGCGGTGAGCCCGAGCACCATATACTGTTCCGCGTTGACATAGCTCACGCTGGTGATTCGCTCAAGACCCTTCTGCTGGGTCTCATACAGATAGGAAAGCAGCGCGCCGAGCACCGAAACCGCAAGCGCCTTGCCTTCAATCCCGAGCTCCTCCGGGCTCTTTGAGAAATGTTTTTCGATCAGCCCGCGCGCATTCCCGGTGGCAAAGCGGTCTGCGTCCAGCAGATCGGCCACACAGTGCAGCTTATTTTTAATAAAACCGGTGAGAGCGTCTTTATCAAGGATGCCGTCGTTAAAGATGATCTCGCTGGGGGAATACCTTCCCAGCTCGTTGATGAGCTCGCCTTCGGCGTCGGCCGCGAACTGGGAGACAAACAGCTGCCCGGTCGAGATGTCAGCACAGGCAAGGCCGAAGCCCGCCTCCGTGAACATCACGCAGGCAATATAGTTATTCGCATCCTCCGAAAGCATATTCTGTTCGATGAGGGTGCCGGGCGTGACCACACGGATGACCTCCCGCTTGACCACGCCCTTTGCCTCGGCAGGGTTTTCCATCTGCTCACAGATGGCCACCTTGAACCCTTTTTTGATCAGCCGGTTGATATACGCGTCGCAGGCATGGTATGGCACGCCGCACATCGGCGCGCGCTCCTCCTGCCCGCAGTCGCGCCCGGTCAGGGTCAGTTCCAGTTCTTTTGACGCGACGATCGCATCGTCAAAGAACATCTCGTAAAAGTCGCCCAGGCGGAAAAACAGGATGTGATCCTTGTGTTTTTCCTTGACGGCAAAATATTGCTGCATCATTGGAGAGAGCTTTGTCATGTCAACTTGCATCTGCGGCGACCTCCGGGATGATTTTTGTTATCTGTCTTTCTTTTAATGGCAGCCGGAACAGGAATCGCAGCTCCCGCCGCAGCTCGCCTGCTGTTCGATCAGGTCAGGGTCCTGCCCATTCACGCTGCCGCGCAGGATCTGGAGCACGAAGTCCACCATGCTGTCAAGCCCGGCTTTCGCTTCGTTGTAGGCAAGCATGTTCTCATTCGTCATGATTTTGCCGTAGATCTCCTTGATCTCATCATTCACCTTGTTGATCGCTTCCTGATCTTTGTCGGCCTTATTGATCTCGTTGTTGAGCGCGATGCGTTTGAGGTTGAATTCTCCGATGAGCTGCTGCAATGCGGCATCCTCATCATTCTGCTGCTGCGCGGTCATCATGCGCAGATAGTTTTCATCCTGCTGGATGGCCTTTCCCAGTTCCCGTGCGATTGCAATAACGTCCATTTTTTGTTTCTCCTTTTATTTTCTTGGTTTTGATCACAATTCTATTTTGCCGAAGAGCGCCCAGTTTAACGCACGCGCAATCTTTACATCGGCAAAATTTCCAACCGCCTCTTCGGGTCCGGTAAATTCGACAATGTCGTTCGATACCGTCCGTCCGGAAAGGTAGCCTTCTCCGGTTCTTCCGGGACCTTCCACAAGTACCCGCAGCGTTTTTCCGACGCAGGCCTCCTGCTGTTCCCCGCGTATCCGCGACTGCAAGTCAAGCAATTCCTGAAACCATCTCGACTTCTCCGCCGCCGGGATAGGGTCCTCCATTTGAGCAGCTCTGGTGCCGGAACGCGGCGAGAAGATAAAGGTAAAAAGCGTCGTGTAGCGCACCCGCTTCACCAGTTCAAGCGTCTGTTGAAAGTCCTCGTAAGTTTCTCCCGGAAATCCAACGATGATATCGCTTGAAAAAGTCACGCCGGGGATCCGCTCACGCGCGTAATCGACAAGCCCGAGATAGCTTTCAACCGTATAACGGCGGTTCATTGCCGCCAGAACCCGGTTGCTGCCGCTCTGCACCGGCAGATGGATGTGGTTGCAGACCTTCGGACACTGGGCGATCGTATCGATCAGTTTTTGGGTGCAGTCCTTCGGATGGCTGGTCATGAACCGAACCCAGAAATCGCCCTCCACCGCATTTACCTCACGCAGGAGATCGGAAAAATCGACCGGATCGGCAAGCCCCTTGCCGTAGGAGTTCACATTCTGCCCGAGCAGAGTGATTTCCCGGTAGCCCGCCGCCGCCAGTTCCCGCGCCTCGTGCAGCACGTCGCGCGGTTCGCGGCTGCGCTCCCGGCCGCGCACATACGGCACGATACAATAGGTGCAGAAATTGTCGCATCCGTACATAATCGGCAGGTTTGCCTTGATCTTACCATCGCGGGCAAGCGGGATTCCTTCGACGATCTCTCCGTCCATATCCGCGTTTGAAAATTGCCTTGCCCTGCCGGACAACCGGTTATAGAGCAGCTCCGGCAGTGTGTAAAGCGCATGGGTACCGAAAACCAAGTCAACGTATGGGTAGCTCTGGCGGATCTTTTCCGCGACCCGATGCTGCTGCATCATGCAGCCGCAAAGCCCGATCAGCATATCCGGCCGGCGCTTCTTCACCGGCTTTAAGGCCCCCACATTTCCATAAACCCGCTCCTCCGCATTTTCGCGGATCGCGCAGGTGTTGTAGATCACCAGATCCGCATTTTCGGGCGAATCCGCAAAACCATATCCAATTTCGGCAAGCATCCCTTTAATCTTTTCCCCGTCGCTCGAATTCTGCTGGCAGCCGAACGAATGCACATAGCAGAGCGGCGGATGGTCGTACCGCTTCGCGAGCAGCTCGCCGGCACGGAAAGAAAATTCCTTCTGCCGCAGCATCGCTTCATCGCTCAGGCGGATTCTCTCTATCACAGACAAAATCAGTCCTCCAAAACCACAATATATCAGTTTATTATACCATTGGAGCACCATATTTTCAAGAGCAGGGCCGCAAAAAGCCGGACGGAATCCCCGTCCGGCTTGCAAGCTGCATTTTGATTATTTCAGGCTTTCCGCAAAAGCGCGGCCAAGTTCTTCCGCTTTGCGCAGATCCTCCTCTGAGGGGACGAAGCAGACCTTGTACCCATCTCCGAATACCGACATCTTGAGCCCCTGCAGACGGGCGGTCAGGTTGGGAACCGCTTCCCCGCTCCAGCCGTAAGAGCCAAATACCAACGCCGGTTTTTTGCGGTTGTTGACCGCGTCCACATGGGACAGCAGAATCCATGTGGGCGGGACCGCGTCACCGTTGATGGTGGGGCTGCCGAGCGCGAAAGCATCCGATCCGTTCAGGATCGCGGACAGCTCGCCCATATCATGCTTGATGATGTCATAGGTCACGACATCTGCGTCCGGTTTTACCGACAGGATGCCGGACTGGATCGCCTTTGCGACCAGCCGGGTGTTGCCATAGGCTGAAGTGTAGAAGACCGGGATGGTCAGCCGCTCATTCTTAACGGGCTGGCTCCAAGCGCGGTAAAGATCCATCGCCGCCTGCAGGCAGCCGTCCCTGGTCAGGACCGGGCCGTGGCTGTTGCAGCAGTATTCGACCGGCAAATCCTTGATCTTATCGAGCCCAGCCAGCACATAGGGCTTAAACGGCCCAAAGATGGCGTCATAATAGCCGCGGAAAGCCGCCTGGTATTTCTTTGGATAGGCCATGTTATAGTCAAAAGTATACGGCTCACAGTAGTGCGCGCCGAGAAAATCGCAAGAAAAGAGCGTTTTCTCCTCCTCGCACCAGGTGAACATCGAATCCGGCCAATGCAGAAACGGCGCCGAAATAAAGCGCAGCGTTTTGCCGCCGATATCGAGTACCTCCCCGTTTTTTGCCACCTGGAGTTTCAGATCGGCGCGGTTGGTAATGTTTTTCAGATAGATCGAACCGGCCTGAGAAGCAATGAGCGTGGCGTTCGGCGTGAAGTCCAGCAACTGGGCCAAACAACCGGAATGGTCGGGCTCGTTGTGGTTAAGGATAATATAGTCAATCTCGGCGGGGTCCACCACCTGGCGGATATTGTCGAGATAGTGCTTAAAATAGGTCTTGTGGCAGGATTCGATGAGGACTGTTTTCTCCGAACCCTTGAGGATATAGGAGTTGTAGGATGTGCCGTATTCGGTGGTCATCACAATGTCAAACACCCGCATATTCGGGTTGAGGATGCCCACGGAATAGATGCTGTCGGTAATTTTAATGGCTGCCATGATGAAAATTCCTCCCTGTTAGAAATCCGTATAAAAGATGTGACCATCCCGGCGGATGGCCACATGATCATTACTCCTGTTCGAAGAGATCTTTGCCAACGCCGCAGGTCGGGCAGACAAAATCCTCCGGGACATCCTCCCATTTGGTGCCGGGCGCGATGCCGCCTTCCGGATATCCTTCCGCTTCATCGTAAACATAACCGCAAATAGTGCAAACATACTTCGCCATATTCAGAATCTCCTTTACATTATTGTTAAAACATCTGCAATGTTTCCATACCAAAAACTATACCATATTCGTGTATTACTGTAAAGACCCTAAATGAAAAAATTTCCTCTATTTAAGCATTTTTTTGAGATACTGTCCGGTATAGGAGGCTTTTACCCTGCAAATATCCTCCGGCGTGCCGGTCGCAACCACCATACCTCCTTTGTCTCCGCCTTCCGGACCGAGGTCGATGATGTAATCGGCGGTTTTAATTACCTCTAAATTATGCTCAATTGTGATGACAGTATTCCCCGAATCCACGATTGTCTGCAGGACTTCGATCAATTTGTGCACATCGGCGGTATGAAGCCCGGTGGTCGGCTCGTCCAGGATGTAGACGGTCTTTCCGGTCGGACGCCGTGAAAGCTCGGTCGCGAGCTTGACCCGCTGGGCCTCTCCTCCCGACAGCGTGGTCGCTGGCTGACCGACCTTGATGTAACCGAGCCCTACATCATAGAGGGTTTGCAGCTTACGGGCGATCTTCGGCACGCTTGCAAAGAACGCAAGCCCCTCCTCCACCGTCATTTCGAGCACATCATGGATCGATTTGCCCTTGTATTTCACCTCAAGCGTCTCGCGGTTGTAGCGTTTGCCCTTGCAGACCTCGCACGGGACGAAGATATCCGGCAAAAAGTGCATCTCAATCTTGATGATGCCGTCGCCCTCGCAGGCCTCGCAGCGCCCGCCCTTGACGTTGAAGGAAAAGCGGCTCGATTTGTACCCGCGCATCTTGGCATCGGCAGTCTGTGCGAAAAGCTCACGGATGTCGGTGAAAACGCCGGTGTAGGTCGCCGGATTGGAGCGCGGCGTGCGTCCGATCGGAGACTGGTTGATGTCGATCACCTTGTCAACCTGTTCGATCCCTTCAATGTCAATATGCTTTCCGGGCTTGACCCGTGGGTTGGTGAGTTCTCGCGTCAGCCGTTTATAAAGCACTTCATTGATTAAAGAGCTCTTTCCAGAGCCGGAGACGCCGGTCACACAGGTGAACACGCCAAGCGGGATGTCCACATTCACCTCTTTGAGGTTGTTTTCCGCAGCGCCGACGATTTTGAGGAAGTTGCCATTCCCTTTCCGGCGTTCGACAGGCAGCGGGATATGCTTCGCACCGGACAGATACTGTCCGGTGATCGATCCTTTGCACGCCTTGATTTCGTCCACCGTGCCCGCGCAGACGATTTGACCGCCGTGCACACCCGCGCCCGGACCGACATCGACGATATAATCGGCCGCGTACATCGTGTCCTCGTCGTGCTCTACCACGATCAGCGTGTTGCCAAGGTCGCGCAGCCGCTTGAGCGTCGCGATCAGCTTGTCATTGTCCCGCTGATGAAGCCCGATCGACGGCTCATCCAGAATATAAAGCACCCCCATCAGCGATGAGCCGATCTGGGTGGCCAGCCGAATGCGCTGGCTTTCACCGCCTGAAAGAGTCCCGGCCGATCGCGCCAGCGTGAGGTATTCGAGCCCGACGCTGCGCAGAAAACCGAGCCGTTCGCGGATTTCCTTGATGATCAGCTCGGAGATCATCTGCTCGCGTGCGGTGAGCGTAAGTCCATCGAGAAATTCGAGCGCGGCCGTCACCGACAACTTGCAGAATTCGCTGATGTTAAGCCCGCCGACCGTCACCGCCAACACGGTCTTATTGAGCCGAGCGCCGTGGCAGACCGGACACTCGACGCTGTTCATCCAGTTGGTGATCTCTTCACGCATCCAGCTCGAATTGGTCTCCCGGAACCGGCGTTCCAGGTTGTTGACAATCCCCTCAAAATCGGTGTAGTAGGTGCCTTTGGTAGTCCCGTTTTCACGGTGCATCTGGATCTTTTCGCCGTTGGTGCCGTAAAGCAGGATGTCAATGACCTTCTGCGAAAGCTTCCCCACCGGCACATCAAGCGAAAAGCCGTAATGCGCCGCCAGCCCTTCGTAGTACATCTGCGCGATTCCGCCTTCGGCGTAGTACCAGCCGGAGGCGCGGATCGCGCCCTCCCGGATGGTCAGGCGTTTGTTGGGGATCACAAGGTCCGGGTCGACCTTCAGGAAAGTGCCGAGCCCTGTACACTTTTCGCATGCGCCGTACGGCGCATTGAAAGAGAACATGCGCGGGGTCAGTTCCTCAATGCTGATGTCGTGGTCCGGGCAGGAGTAGTTCTGGGAGAAGGTCAGTTCTTCCCCATCTGCGTCGACGACCGCCAGACCACCTGAAAGCGCAAGCGCTGTTTCAAGCGAATCCGCCAAGCGGGAACGGATCTCCTCTTTGACCACGAGCCGGTCCACAATGATTTCGATTGTGTGCTTCTTATTTTTTTCAAGCCGGATCTCCTCCGAGAGATCGTACAGATTCCCGTCGACACGCACGCGGACATAACCCGACCGGCGCGCGGCGTCAAACTCCTTGATATGTTCGCCCTTCCTGCCGCGCACGGTCGGCGCAAGGATCTGCACACGGGTCCCCTGCGGCAGAGACATCACCTTGTCCACCATCTGGTCGACCGTCTGCTGTTCGATCGGCCGGCCGCAGACCGGGCAGTGCGGAATGCCAATGCGCGCGTAAAGCAGACGCAGATAATCGTAGATTTCTGTCACGGTGCCGACCGTGGAACGCGGGTTTTTGGAAGTGGTCTTCTGATCGATTGAAATCGCGGGCGAAAGCCCCTCGATCGAATCGACGTCCGGTTTTTCCATCTGTCCCAAAAACTGCCGGGCATAGCTCGACAGGCTTTCGACATACCGCCGCTGCCCGTCGGCATAGATTGTATCGAATGCCAGGGAGCTCTTTCCCGAGCCGGAAAGCCCTGTAAAGACAATTAGCTTGTCGCGCGGGATTTCCAGATCTACGTCCTTCAAATTGTGCTCCCGCGCGCCTTTAATTACAATTTTATCAAGTGCCATCTAATTTTGTTCCTCCAGCCTGCCGCGGCATTTACGCGGCGAGATGCGCGGATTTGCCGCGCACTTATTTCCTGCCTTTCATCGAAGGCAGCCTATTCGGTTTCTCATCTTCCGCTTTGAGCTTCTGGATTTTGTCACGCAGGTAGGCGGCATGCTCAAATTCCAAAATTTTTGCCGCATTCTTCATCTCAGCGGTCAGTTTCGCAATCATCGCTTCGCGCTCCCTGTGGCCCATCTTCTTGCCGCGCTTTTTCCCAGAGGAGGGCTCCTCCTTCGCAGAGATTTCGATGATGTCGCGGACATCCTTTTTGATCGTCTGCGGCGTGATGCCGTGTTCCTTATTGTAGGCGATCTGAATCTCGCGGCGACGGTAGGTCTCCCGAATCGCGTTCTCCATCGATTCGGTGACCGAGTCGGCGTACATGATAACCTTTCCCCCGGCGTTTCGGGCGGCGCGGCCGACTGTCTGCACCAGCGACGTTTCGCTGCGCAGGAACCCTTCCTTATCCGCATCGAGGATCGCCACAAGCGAAACCTCCGGGATATCGAGGCCTTCGCGCAGCAGGTTGATGCCAACCAGCACGTCGAACTCCCCAAGACGCAGGTCACGGATGATCTCCATGCGTTCGATCGTATCGATGTCATGGTGCATATACCGGATTTTAACCCCCATATTCTCCATATATGCGGTGAGATCCTCCGCCATCTTCTTGGTGAGCGTTGTGACAAGCACCCGTTCCCCTTTTTCCGCGCGCAGGTTAATTTCGGAAAGCAGGTCGTCGATCTGCCCTTCGACCGGGCGCACCTCGATCTCCGGATCGACAAGTCCAGTCGGACGGATCACCTGCTCGACAATCTGAGCACTTTTTTCACGCTCCAGGCTGCCCGGCGTCGCGCTGACGAAAATGATTTGATTGAGCTTCTGGTAAAACTCGTCGAAATTGAGCGGCCTGTTGTCAAGCGCGGACGGCAGCCGGAAACCGTAATCAATCAGGCTGCGTTTACGCGACTGGTCGCCTCCATACATCCCCCGCACCTGCGGCAGGGTCACATGGCTTTCGTCTACAAACAGCAGAAAATCATCCGGGAAATAGTCGAGCAGCGTATATGGCGTGGAACCCGGCGCACGGCCGGAAATCACACGGGAATAGTTTTCAATGCCCTTACAGAATCCGACCTCCTGAAGCATTTCGATGTCATAGTTGGTGCGTTCCATAATTCGCTGTGCCTCGATGAGTTTACCCTGACTCTTAAAGCAGGACACCCGTTCGTCACATTCGCGGCGGATCTCATCGATCGCTGTCAGCATCTTTTCGCGTGGAACGATGTAATGGGAGGCCGGATAAATTGCGGCGTGGTTCACGATATTTTTGACCTCTCCGGTCACCGTATTGATTTCTGTGATGCGGTCGATCTCGTCCCCAAAGAACTCCACACGGATAGCCGTATCGCTCCAGTAGGCTGGAAATATTTCCACAACATCCCCACGGACCCGGAATTTATTGCGCACAAAATTGATGTCATTGCGTTCGTACTGCAGCTCTACGAGCTTTTTAAGAAGCTCGTCCCGGTCCCGCTGCTGGCCGGTACGCAGGGAGATCACCATGTTTTTATAGTCGATTGGGTCACCCAGCGTATAGATGCAGGAAACGCTCGCAACAATAACGACATCCCGGCGTTCGCCAAGGGCCGCCGTCGCCGAATGGCGCAGCTTTTCGATCTCATCGTTGATGGCCGAGTCCTTTTCGATGTAGGTATCGGTGTTCGCGATATACGCTTCCGGCTGGTAGTAGTCGTAGTAACTTACAAAATACTCGACAGCGTTGTTGGGAAAAAACTCCTTGAACTCGCTGCAAAGCTGCGCGGCCAGCGTCTTGTTATGCGCGAGCACCAGCGTGGGCCGGTTGAGACGCGCGATAACGTTTGCCATTGTAAAGGTCTTTCCGGAGCCGGTCACGCCCAAAAGGGCCTGCTCTTTATATCCCGCGAGCACGCCCTGCGTCAGTTTTTCGATTGCCTGCGGCTGGTCTCCGGTCGGCTTATAGGGTGCATTCAGTATAAATTCATTTGACATTATTTGTTCATCCTCGACAATCGGATCTATTCGTTAATCTATTACCTGCATTTAATTGAACGCTGATATTTCAACGTTTTTATCATATCATAAATAAAGCGCAACTTCACTATGCATATTGTAACAGAAAACGGATATTTAGAGCCAATTTATTTATCTCCCAAAAACCCCTTAAATTTGTGCAAAACACCGAATTTTTTATGTAAATTCTGAAAATAGAGCAAAATTGTTTAAATTCTCTAGCCTCATAATCCAATTTTAGATACAGAACATTTGTTCACCTTGTACATGGTGTTCAAAACAAATCTTCTGGTGAGCAGTATCTATTTTTTCCAGGATGATTTATACTATAAGGTTGCGTACCGAATAAGATCTCATTATAGGTGAGCTGGAAGAATAGGGATATCGTTTCTTTCGGATCGCAACCTATAGCCCGAGAAAGCGCGGCGGCAAAACGAAAGTTTTGCCGCCGCGCTTTCTCAAGTGATTCGACTATTTTAAGAAAAACCCCTCAATTCTCAATCCTGCGCGCCATATTCATGGGTGCGCATATATTCTTCGACCTGTACGAGATTTGGCATCGCTTCCGAACAGCTCTGTCCGGAAATGGTGATCGAAGAGGAAGCCGCCGCGTATTTGAGTGCTTCCGGAACCGAAATCCCGTGGATCATGCAATAGTTGAAGGCCCCGGAATAAGAATCGCCCGCGCCAAAGGTGTTTTCGATTTTGGCGGGATAGGTGCTTCCTTCATATACCTGTCCATCCGACGTATAAACGTCCGAACCTTTTTTCCCTTTCTTAATCGAGACGATCGAAACGCCCGCTTTCAGCAGACGGTTGGCCGAAGCACGGTTGTCATGGCTGTCCGGCATATAACAGTATTCCATCACATCGAATTCCTCTCGGGTGCCAAGCACCATATCGGCCTTTTCACAGGCCATCATATAATAGATGCTCGCCTCCTGCACACTATCCCAGGTTCCCTCACGGTAGTCAAGGTCGAGTGCAATTTTTGTACCGTTCCTGCGCGCGAACTCCATGGCGAGGAAAACTGCTTCACGTGCCGGAGAATGAGAAAGCGAGGTGCCGGAAATCAGGATCATTTTGTGGGAAGCAATGTACTTCTCGTCAAGCTGCGCGCAGTCGATCTGCAAATCCGCGCAGTCGTTGCGGTAAACATAATAGTTGCTTTTACGCGGTGCGATAAATTCCCCGATTGTCAGTCCGGAACGCACACCTGGCGCGGCGAACGCGATGTGGGAAATGTCAATTCCCTTGCCTTCTAGATATCGGATGACAAACCGGCCGAGGCCATCGTCCGAAACCTTGCCGATATAACCGGTCCTGAGGCCGAGATTTGCCATTGCGACCGCCGTGTTTGCAGGAGATCCGCCGACAAATTTGGAGAAGGTCGCGATCTCTTCAATTGGCCCAAAGCCGTTTGCGTATAAATCCACCGTCGCGCGTCCAAAGGCAACGACATCGCGCGGTTTTGTGCTGTCAAACTGGATCATGCGGTTCCTCCTTATTTGCTTTCCAGCTCTGCGAGATATTCTTTGGCCTGCCTGACCGAATAGCCCTCATGCACAATCTTGCGCAGGGTTTTCACCAGCGCGGTCGGATTCTGATACTGGAATACAAACCGCCCGTAGGTAACTCCCTTTCCGCCCGCGTCGATCACGTCACGGGTCATCTGCAGATAGCTGTCGATCGTACCGCCCGGAGCGCCGCCCGCGACCAGGACCCGGGTAGGCGTCCCGCGCACCACTTTTTCAAAGTCTTCCGGACTGCCCGGATAGTTGGTCTTGATGAGATCCACGCCGAGCTCTGCCGCGACGCGGGCTGCATAGAGCACATTCTGCCACGCCATACGGTCCTCTTGGGCAATCAGGTTGCCGCGCGGATAAATATGGGTGACCAGCGGCATACCGGCCGAAGCTGCCGCCTTGCTGAACTCGCTGAGCGTGCGAATCTGTTCGGGCTGGTTGTCACCGCCAACGATACAGCCAACCGACACAGCGTCCGCGCCCATGCGCACCGCTTCTTCTATATCCGCAACGATCACATCGGCGCCCGGCTGATAAGGCGAGAATGTGCTGCATTTGAGCACCAGCGGAACTCTGCCGGCATATTGCTCAAAACAGTGTTCGGCAATCCCTTTGTGCATCGTGATCGCATTGGGGTCTCCCGCCAGGAGCTTCTCAAGGGTATCTGCAATCGTATCAAGCCCGGGCAGCACGCCGCGCGCCATCGCATGGTCCACAGTGAGCCCGAGATAGAGTCCGTCTCCCTGTGGCATCAGGCGGTTGAGCCGCACGCTTTTTCCTAGAAAGGCCATAGTATGTTACTCCTTTATCATATGATATCGCTAAATAATCTTTTTACGCGCCGCATCATTCGGAGATGATCTTTTCGATGTTGTTGGTGAATTCATAACCGATCAGCGCCTGGTATTCCCTCTGCGGCATAAAGCGGCCATTTTTCAAGTATTCGTCAGTCGAACCGCACTCCTTATAGCAGCGGTAAAGCGCGCCGAGCGCAGCCGCCTCATGCAGTATCGACATCATTGGGTGAACCACCACCTTGACTCCCAGGGTTTCGAGTTCCCTGTCGCTGAAATTGTGCATCTCTTGGGAGAACTCGTTGACATCAATAAAGAACGGCGTATCTGGAATCGCTTGCGTAAAGGCGCGCATATCCTCCGCAGAAGCTACACAGGTCGGCATCAAAAGATCAGCGCCCGCTTCTGCAAAGAGTCTGCAGCGGCGGATGGCTTCCTCGAGCCCCACCTGCAGGTAGCTGTCGGTGCGTGCAATAATCACAAAATTGGGATCACGGCGCGCTTTGACGGCTGTTTTGATCTTTTTGCACATCTCTTCCGCGGGGATGAGTTCGACACCGTCCATGGCGCCGCATTTTTTAGGCGTGACCTGATCCTCGATATGGATGCCGCTGACGCCGGCAGCCTCATAATCACGTACCGTGCGCCAGACATTATTCAGCCCACCATATCCGGTATCCGAATCGCAGATGAGCGGCAAATCGATGCATTCCGCGATCAAATGCGCCCGGCCAATCATCTCACTGGCTGTCGCCAGCCCAATATCCGGCATTCCGAGCAGGCTGGCCATCGAACCGTTCCCACCCATGTAGCAGGCCGAAAAACCCGTCTGCTGGATCAACCTCGCGCCGAGCGCATCGTGGCACCCCGGAATCGCAAGGATTCCGGGCTTTTTAAGAAGTTCGCGCAGCCGCGCGTTCTTTTTTATATCCACAGAATCATCCCCCCATCAGGTGAACAGGTGAACGAAGAAGTCGACAAAGCCCGGACAAGCTGTGGTCACAATGATTGCGACCAGACCGACGGCCATAAAAGGCAAGGCTTCCCGCACTGTGCCGCCAAAACTCGCGTTTGCAATTTTTGAGGAAACAAAGATCCCAACCGCAAAGGGAGGTGTCAGGAACCCGACGCACATGTTGACAATCAGGATGGTGCCGAAATGCACCGGTGTGATGCCATAGGTCTGCGCAACCGGGAGAAGCAGCGGGGTCATGATCAGGATGGTGGCATTGATATCCATAAAGGTTCCCATAAAGAGGAACAGGATATTGATCATGATGAGAAACCAGAGCTTGGAGGTGATATTGCTGGTAATCGCATCGGAAAGGAAGTTTGAGATGCCGGTCAAGGTCATCGCTTTTCCTGCGACAGTTGAGAAGGCGTTCAGCAGCCCGATTGTGGCGGTGGACACCCCCGCCACCGCACAGCATTTCCAGAGCGAAATCGGGATCTGATTTTTCTTCATCCGCTTGATCATCACAAAATAGACGATGCCGTAAACCGCGCTGAGCGCACCAGCTTCGGTGACTGTGCAGATGCCGCCGTAGATGCAGCCGTAAATGATGATCGGCATGAGCAGGGCCGGAAAGGCGTAAACGGTGTTTTTGCCGATATCGATGAGTTTCTGTCCCATTGCGGTCTTTTCGGACGCCTGTTTGACTTCAAACTTACCGACACGGAAATAGTTGATGATGATATAGCCGATCGCAAAGATAAACGCGGGTCCGATGGTCGCCATCCAGACCTCGGAAATCTTCGTGCCGGAAACCAGCGCGTACATGATCCCCGGGACACTCGGCGGAATCAGGATGCCGAGGAAGCAGGTCGCCGCCAGGAGCGCCGAGGTATATGCGGCTGGATAGTGATCCTTTTCGAGCTCAGGCACCATGATCTTGCCGATCGCGCTGATGGTTGCCATCGCCGAGCCGGTGAGCACGCCGAATGCCATGCAGGCCACAATCGTAATGATGCCCGTCGCGCCGCGGATGCGTCCTACAAAAGATTTGATCCAGTCGATCAGCATTTTGGAGATGCCGCTGTATTCCATCAGAACACCCGCGAAAATGTAAAACGGAATCGCAAGCAGGGCGAAACTGTCGAGCCCCGAGAATGCATACTGCGCAATGGTCACGGTATTTTTGCCGCTAAACGCCAGTACAAGCAGGGACGAAAAACCCAGCGCGTAGGAAACCGGCATTTTAAACAGCATTGCGACGACCATAAACGAAACAATGAACAGCACAAGCGCTGTCAACGCTGACATATAATCACTCCATTTCTATCGGATACGGGCGTCGCGGTTCAGCGGGCCGCGGGGATTTTGCGTGCATGGCGGTAGAGATGATACAGGCAGTGGTAAATCCCCATAACAGTTCCGATGAATACCGGCAGATAGACGTAGCCCATCGGGATGCGCATGGTCGGGGAGGTCTGTGTGGTCGTCCAGATTTTCATCATATATGCCCAAAAGATCTTTCCAAAGACGATCAAAAAGGCGCAGGTCGTCAGCAGGGCTGCAACCTCAAGCGCGGACAGCGCTTTTTCCCGGAATTTTTTATTCTTAAGCTTTTCGAGCACCTGCTTGCAGACATCGATCTCGATATGTCCGCCTTCATCAATCGCATATGCCGATCCGATATAGGTCAGCCAGATAAACAGGTAACGGGAAAGCTCCTCCGCCCAGGCGGTTGATATAAAGAGCACATATCGGCACACCACCTCGATAAAGATGACCGCCACGAGCGTCAAGGTACAGGAGGCCATCAGAAACGTTTCAGCCCGTTTCATCAGGTCGTTTGTCCCTGTGAGCGCCGCAAAAAATTTCTGGTTTGATTTCATAATCGTTATCCCCTCCAAATCAGTCTGCCTTCCGTGTCCGGCCGGCGTGCGGAAAGAAGGAGACCAAGGACGGACGATCCGTCCGCCCCCGGTCTTTTTCATTCGCATCACTTTTATTCCCAACCGGATAAAACAGCTTCAGCAGGCTTAAGAAAGCGTCTTATATTCGCCGCTGATAATGGGGTCCATGATGTCCGCGCCGTATTTATCGTAAGATTCGTCCCAGATTTCCTGGTAGATCTTCTCGAGCTCGGCTTGCATCTCGGCGGAAGGCTCGGTAATTTCCCACTGGCCGCCCTCAACACCCTTGTTCTGGATGTTTTCGGTTTCAGCACGGAAGTACTCTGTGAATTCATCCGATGCGATCTGGGCGCACTCCCTGAAGATTTCCTTGTCCTCGTCGCTCAGTTTGTTCCAGAAGTCCGGTCCCGCGATGAAACAGCCGCCGGAATAGCAGTAATTGATGGTGCAGATCTGGGTGATTACGTCGGTGATACCCTGGTTGACGTAGTTAAACACCGCGTTATCCAGACCGTCGACAGTGCCGGTCTGCAATGCGGAAAGCACCTCGGAACCCGCGATCATAACCGGCAGAGCGCCGCATTTCTCGTAGAACGAGACGATCGATTCAACCGATGGTGTGCGGATTTTCAAGCCTTTGAGGTCGTTCATCTCAGTAATCGGGCGTTTGATGTTTCCAACCTGGCGGAATCCATTGCAGTAGGAGGAGATACGGATCAGGTTATTCTGTTCCATAATCTCAGCCAGTTTGTCCGCAATCCAGCCGTTGTTATAATATTTATCAGCCTCTTCATAGTCCTTCACCAGGCCAGGCAGCCAGGCAAAGCCGAGCGCGCCGTCGAGTACGCCGTCCATCGACATATCGTCACTCATCAGCACGTCGAGCGTTCCCATCTGGAGCATCTGCGCCATATCGGACGCATTGCCCAGCGAAGCAGCCGCAATCACGTCGGCCTTATAACGGCCTTCGGTTTTTTCTGCAATCAGTTCTGCAAAACGGTCGACATACGGCGCGCGCGCACCTGTGACGTCAGCGGTAACGGTGAAGGTCACCGCATCAGCCGGTGCAGGGTCGGACTGTGCTGGCGCGGCGTCCCCAGCCGAAGCGGCTGGGGCGGGAGCTGCGGAGGATGCGCTTTCCGAACCTCCACAGGCAGCCAGAGAACCAACCAGCATGGTCATTGAAAGTAACACCGCGAGTATTTTCTTACTGTTCATCAAATTTTTCTCCTTTTCTTTTTTATGTCAGACGGCGGGATTTTCCGCCGTCACATATACAGACTTTAATTACGGCGGGCAGCCTCCACCCAAAGCGCGATTTTTGACGTGTCCTCCAAGAGCTCCAGCAGACAAAAACATTCTTCCGCTTCCCTGCCCAGAACCAGTACGCCATGCGCTTTCATCAAAAAGGCAAAGGTGTCCGGATTTTCGCGAACCGCTTTTTCGACGTTTGCAGCCAGCTCCGGGGTCCCTGGCCAGGCTTCCGGAATGGTCGGAACCCGCACAAGCTTCATCTGTGCCGAATCGGTGAGCATCGGCAGTTCCTTATTGAGCAGGGTAAATGCGACACTGCTGCTTGGATGGGCATGGATAATAAAGTTGACCTCCGGTCGATAACGGTAGACACTTTTGTGAAACGGGGTCTCTTTTGAGGGCCGCAGCCCTTCCCGGCCCGCGAGCGGGCTGCCGTCCGGCCCACAAAACACCACCCCTTCCCGATCGGCCGACCGAAGCGCGACATTGGTGCCGGTGATCAAAAAGTTTTCGCCGCACCGGGCGCTGATATTGCCGCCTTCGGCAGAAACAAGTCCGCGCTCATAAACCAGCCTGGAATATTCGCACACTTCTTTCAATTGTCTGGGATAGTCCAATTCAAACTCCCACATAAGCAAACCTCTCCTATTCCTGCGGCTCCCAATTGCAAAGCATCTTTTCAAGTGAATCGATACTTCCGACGCTGCCGCCCTTTATTGCAAATTCTTTCCCTGCGAGTGTCCCATCAAGGATTTCCCCCTCGGCAACGCCCGGTTCCAGCTTTCCAGTCAGCCGCATCCGGCCGACCTTGAGACGCGCAAAGATCGACTGCGCGGTTTCGCCGCCGATGACCGCGACGCGGTCAAACACAGCGTTCGCACAGATCCTTTCCGCGCATTCGCCCATGTATTCCATAATCTTTTTGCTGACGCCGGGTTTGTAGGAATACTGTTCCACACGCGGTATGAAGATGACGCTGCCCTGCCGGTTTTTTGCAAGACAATCGGCAACTGCCCGGTCCTTAGCCGTTTCGTCCCCGTCGAGCAGGGCATCTATGTTCAGTTCGGAAATAAGCAGCCCATTCTCGTGGGATTTGGTCACCTGTTTTTGGGCCATATCGTATGCCGAGGCACAAAAGCAGAGGCTTTTTACCCGCCGTTTTTGAAAAACATGCGGCTGGGGAGCGCCGTACAGATAGGTTGCAAGCCCATCCGCCAGCCCCAGTGAGCCGGTCCAGAACACCTGCGGATAAAGCGGCACCAGCGTTTGCAGGATATTTAAAGTATCCTCCCGGGTGACCGCGTCAAAAACAATGATGCGATGATCCGCCGCAACCTGTTCCGCGGTCTTTTGCGCGAGCATGCCTCCCTTGAGCGCGTCGATATCCACCAGCCCGACCGAAAAGCGCGTGTGCTCTTCGAGGATTTCGGGAATATAGGATTTGGTGGGCGGCATCACAGGATCTTTTGCGTAGAGGGATTTGTGCAGGATCTCGCCTTCGCAGTACTGGTTGCCGTACAGCGTGAATGTACCGAGATCCGGGGCATTGTCCACAATGAAGCAGCGGTAATCGGGCATCGCCTCCAAAAGCCCTTCCAGCTCGTAGGCATCGTTCCCGCGGAATCCGGTTCCAATCTTTTTCATGAACATCTGTGGACCAAGCCTCTGGATTTTCTCACAGACAGAATAGTGCCGTTCTTTGGCGACCGCGCCGTCTGTGTTTCGCGAAGAAAGGTTGACCGCGACGATTTCCCCACCCCTCCGCGCAATCTCTTCCTCTGCGTTTGTGAAGATCGTGAGCTCCTGACCGCGTTCCGTATAGTAACTGCCGGAGTCAGCAGCACCGCTCAGATCGTCGGTTATCATTGTCAGGTAAACCATATTCGTCTTTCCCCCAAGTGTCCTGAAAAATATGAAAAAATGTTCGAATAAACATATTTTTATAATCACTGTTCATTGTTTGATTTAATAATAACATTAACACTGCTTTTGGTCAATAAAAAAACGGCCGAATTGGCCGTTTTCACAATTATCAATCTTTAATTTTATTGCTTCCCTATATTTTCAACACGTTTATAGTTCGATCAAACATTTATATAAAGACAAATTACCGTGCGATATGCAATTCAATTCCTTTTTCTTCCAGCATTCGCCGCCATTCCTGTGGAATGCCTGCATCGGTGACAATTGCATCGATTTCATCAAGCGATGCAATGAACGACGCCTGCACCTTGCCGAACTTACTCGAATCCATCAGCAGGATGCACACCGCCGAAGATGCAATTGCGGCGCGCTTGTTGTCCACCTCGTGTGAATGGATACAGGTGACCCCCAGCGTTTCATGAAATCCGGATGCGGACAAAAACATCTTATTTGCGCGGATACTACGGATGAACTCGACATTTTCCTTGGAGGTAAACATCTGGTCCTCCGGATGGTAATACCCTCCCGCAAAGATCAAATTTATATCGCTGGCGCGGCGCAGCTCATTAAGAATATTAAAATTATAGCAAAGAACCGTGATCTTTTCCTTGTCGACCAGATGCTTTGCGAGCTGTGTGTTTGTTGTGCCGCTGTCCACAATCAGAATATCGTGCGGATCGACAAGCGATGCGGCATACCGCGCGATACTTTCCTTCTCCTTCAAGTTGCGGATCTGTTCATAAGCGATGTCGTAAAATCCGCCGCTTTCAATCTGAACCTTCTTATAGTTTTGCAGCGTCGCGCGGCCATAGCTGCGCTCAACCGCATTGTTTTTTCGAAGCTGTTCCAGATCGCGCCGAATCGTCATCTCCGAAACCTCAAAGGTCTCGGCCAGTTCTTTCACCGACATTGTTTTATTCTCGTCGAGCAGCTCGATGATCTTTTGCATCCGGATATTCTTGTTGTTCATTTTTGCGCCTTCATCCCACTATTTATTGTTTGATTGATATTATAACGGAAAATGAATACAGAAACAACATCTTTTTTGAATAACTTCTTTTGTTTTAAATGCTCATTTCTCACCGCCAAGCTTCGCAGCTATTATACCCCATTATGTCCACATCCGCAAATGCGAAATCGGTTGGAAAAAGAGATGGAAAAAATCCTCCGCGTGTCAAACGCGGAGGACCTTCATCCTTCAAAGGAAAAATATCCGGAATCTCGCAGGGAAACATAATCCGAACCTGCAAAAATAAAGTGGTCGAGCAACCGGATTTTCGCCACTGCCAGCGCATCATATACCGCCTTGGTCGAGGCCATATCCGCATTTGACGGAACAGCAATCCCATTTGGATGGTTGTGCGCCAGAATCACCGAAACCGCCTGGGTACGCATCGCAATCTCCAGAATGTTGCGGGTATACATCGGCGCGGAATTGATGCTGCCCTCAATCACAAAGTCGGCATAAACCACGCTTCCCTTGCTATCGAGGCAAAGCAAAAAAATCTGCTCCTTCGTGCGGCCGACAAATTTTGGCTGTAAAAACGTCCCGATCGCTTCTATACTGGTGAGCACAAGACCTTTCTGATCGAAATCGTCAAGATATCTTCTGGAAAGATCCGGAATCAACTTGAGAAGCGTCGCGGTGTTGGCGCTGATCCCCTTCACTTTGCAAAGATCGCCAAAGTCCGCATTGAACACACCGGAAAGCGAACCGAATTCACGGATCAACCGGTGTGCCAGTTCATTTGTATCCCGCTGCGGGATCGCATAAAAAAGCAGAAGCTCCAGCACGTTATGCGGCTCAAAATTATCCAAACTGTCCCGCAGGAACCGGTCTTTTAGCCGTTGTCTGTGTCCGTCATGCAAGCCAGGCATCCGCTCACCACCGTTGTCCGTTCATTTTGTCAGGCTGTTTATTTCGCCCCCGGGGCTTTCCTGCTGCCGGGTTTCACAGCCGGAAGCTTTCCTTCCCTGCAAAGCGGGCATTCGTCCGCCTCCCAGGAAACGACTTCAGTCGGATAGACCGCTTTGAACGGTACGCCAAAATCGACCTGCCCGTTGCTGCGGTCCACGATTGAACCAACACCAACCACAACGCCGCCCGCCGCCTTGACCAGCTCGATCACCTCTTTGACCGAACCGCCCGTGGTGACAACGTCCTCCACAATCAGGCAACGCATGCCAGGCGTGATTGCAAAGCCGCGGCGCAGCTCCATTTTGCCGTCAACACGCTCGGTAAAGAAGTTTTCACAGCCAACGTGGCGGCTGACTTCATAAGCCATCTGGACGGCGCCCATTGCAGGCCCAATGACCACGTCGATCTTTTCATCTTTGTACAGTTCAGCCAGCGCCGCACAGAGTTCCTCACTGTATTTTGTGTGTCGGAAAATCTTCGCACACTGCATATATTTGTTGGAATGCCGTCCTGAGGTCAGCAAAAAATGTCCCTCCAAAAGTACGCCGGATTCCTTCAGAATTGCTTCTACCCGTTCCCGTGTGATCACGCTTTCAACTTCCTCTCTGTTGCAATAATCGATGGATTCCAAATTATTATACCAAAATCCGCCTTATTTGCAAATAGTCTCTATTGAAATATCCACTCCTGTGTTATAATTATTTTCAGCCAAGATGCCGATGGAGGATATTATGAAAGAATTTCTAATCAAGCAAAATGACGCTGGGCAGCGTTTGGACAAGTTTCTCACCAAGGCCGTCCCCCTGCTCCCGCAGGCGCTGCTCTATAAATACATCCGCCTGAAGCGAATCAAGCTCAATGGCAAACGCTGTGAAATCTCCACCCGTCTTGCCGCCGGGGATACATTGCAACTTTACATCAACGATGAGTTTTTCGTCCCACAGAAAGAGGATCGGCTCTTCCTGTTCGCACCCACTTCCTTGACGGTGATCTATGAGGACGAAAACATCCTGCTCGCAGACAAAAAGCCCGGTCTGATTGTCCATGAGGACGATCAGCACCAAATCGATACGCTGATCAACCGCATCCTGCATTATCTTTATGAGAAGGGCGAATACGATCCTGATCTGGAACAGAGCTTCGTTCCTTCCCTGTGCAATCGGATTGACCGCAATACCGGCGGGATTGTGATCGCGGCCAAAAACGCCGCCGCGCTTCGCATCCTGAATGAGAAGATCAAGGAGCGGGAGATTGAAAAGCAATATCTTTGCATTGTGCATGGGCAGATGCAAAAGCCGGCTGACACGCTCAAGGGCTTCCTGGTCAAGGACGAAAAGACCAACATGGTCACTGTCTACGACCACCCCATGCCGGACGGACGCACGATCCTGACACGTTACCGGGTGTTGGAAAACCGCGGTCGTTTCTCGCTGCTGGAGGTCGATTTACTGACCGGGCGCACCCATCAGATCCGGGCACATCTGGCGTCAATCGGACATCCGCTGCTGGGCGACACGAAATACGGCCACAGCCGCGACAACAAGGGCACCGGCTACCGGTTTCAGGCGCTCTATTCCTATAAGCTCACCTTCCGTTTCAAGACGGACGCGGGAATTCTCGCCTATCTGGACGGAAAAACCTTTGAAGCGCAGCAGGTCTGGTTCCGGGACGATTTTGACGCCGGAAAAATCCAATAATAGTTTTTCTTGATTTAAAAAGATTTATAATTGGATTTAAAGTTTTACTAGATTTTTTTCAAAAAATCGCAGGGGTCATGGGGGCGGCGCCCCCGTGGCTTGGGCCCGCAGGCCCTGCTCAAAGCGTTTTTTTGATTCTTTTTTCAAGAAAAAAAGAATGAGGCCGGATGCATTTGCATCCGGCCTTCATTTGATCTCCTGTTCCAACCCCTCAAAAAGCGGGCTGTCGAAAAAGTCGTTGATCGAAATTTCCAGGCCGTCGCAAACCTTCTTGATGGTTGAGACTGTCGTACTTTTGTTTCTCCCATTTACGATGTTGTTCAAGGTTGACTGTGTAACCCCACAAATGGTGCCCAGCTTATTTACGGTTATATTCCGCTCTTTGCAAAGCTCCAAAATCCTGTCCTTTACGGCTGTTCCAATATCCATCTTCATCACCAATTCAATTGAGTTAATTCAACCTTATCGTTTCCAAATGAAAAAGTTTAACTCTTTTAAGTTGACTTTCAAATTTCAATAATTTCCAGATCCTCGACCAACGGGCGCGCACCGCGCTGCTCGCCGGAATCCGGCTCGGCGGCCAACTGCAAGCCTCCTTCTTCCGGGAAAATGCTACCTTCTGGGAGGAATTCTGCGAGGATCAGTTGGCAGTGCGTGAAACCTGACCGAACACGCCAAAAAACGCCACGGCAAAATGCCGTGGCGTTTTTGATTCACGCTTTGGGAGTTATGCTTCCTTTGCGATCGCTTCACACCTGGAAACACAGGTGACAATCGCGCCGGTCGGGCAGGCGGAAACGCAGTTTCCGCAGTTGGTGCACTTTGCCGGATCAATCGACGCAAGATTGTCGGTGACGGTGATCGCGCCGCTTTCACAGGTCTTTTCGCACTTTTTGCAGCCAATGCAGCCGGTCTTGCAGACCTTGCGGGTGAAGGCGCCCTTGTCGTGGGAAGAGCAACCCACATACACCGTGCTTGTCGCCGGGATGATCGCAATCAGGTGGTTCGGGCAGGCTTTTGCGCACATACCGCAGCCCACGCAGACCGCTTTGTCAACCACCGCGATGCCGTCGACGATCGAGATCGCGCCGTATTTGCACGCTTCAATACAATCTCCGTAGCCCAGGCAGCCGTGCGAGCAGCTTCCCTTGCCCTGGTAGAAGTAGTTGCAGGCCGCACAGGACTGTTTTCCTTCATAGTCCATAATGCTGTCGGTTTTATAACAGTTACCGGAGCAACGTACCACCGCGTACTGTGGAACAACCTCTTCGCAGGCAACGCCCATCGCGGCGCTGACCTTCTGCGCGCACTCTTCGCCGCCCACCGGGCAAAGATTCGTTTTCACGCCGTCATGGACAATCGCTTTCGCATAATCATCACAACCGGCATAGCCGCAGCCGCCGCAGTTTGCGCCAGGAAGTTCCGCACGGACCGCTTCAAACAATTCGTCGACGGGAACCGCCATGACTTTAGCCGCGATGACCAGAAGCACCGAAGCTGCCAGGCCGATTCCGCCCACAATAATAATTGGCATCATTCTCTCTCACCCCCATTATTTGAACAGGCCGTCAACGATTCCGCTGAAGCCCATGAAGCTGACCGATACAATTGAAGCCGCGACCAGCGTGACCGGAATTCCCTGGAATGCCTTCGGGATGCTCTTGGAAGCATCCACGCGGGAACGCACGCCGGAGAAGAGCACCATCGCCAGCATGAAGCCAAGACCGGAACCCACCGCGTTGACCAGCGACTGTGAGAAGTTGTAGCCTTCGTCCAGGTTCAGGATGGTAACGCCAAGCACGGCGCAGTTGGTGGTGATCAGCGGCAGATAGATGCCGAGCGCGCGATGCAGAGCCGGGATGTACTTTTTGAGCACGATCTCGATGAACTGAACCAGCGCCGCGATGATCAGGATAAAGACGATTGTCTGCAGATAATCGAGATTATTCGGGACCAGGACATAGGTGTAAATCGGCCAGGTGGCGGCGGTCGCCATCGCCATGACAAAGGTGACCGCGACGCTCATGCCGAATGCGGAATCCAGCTTTTTGCTGACGCCCAGGAACGGGCAGATTCCGAGGAACCGTGACAGAACATAGTTGTTCAACAGGACTGCGCTGACAATGATGATAGCAAACTCTTTCACTTGTCACAGCCCCCTTTCTGAGCAGCACCGCATGCGGCGGCAGCCGGGCAGCCGGCACAGCCGAAGTCCTTCTTCTTGATCGCCTTGCCCTTGGTCGTGTAGTTGACCAGCGCAATCAGCGAACCAAAGACCAGGAAACCGCCAGGCGCAAGCAAAAATACGATGATCGGGTCGCTCCAGTTGAGGGTGATCCCGTTCTGGATGCCGAGCCACGCGGCGCCGGACATCCAGGTGCCACTGCCGAGGATCTCACGGACCGAACCCATGACGAACAGGGCCAGCGTGAAGCCAATGCCCATGCCGATACCGTCGCAGGCGGAGGCGAGCACGGTGTTTTTGTTCGCGAACATCTCGGCGCGGCCGAGGATGATGCAGTTTACCACAATCAATGGCAGGAATACGCCGAGCGCGCTGTCGAGCGCGGGCGCATAGGCCTTGACCAAAAACTGCACGATGGTGACGAAGGTCGCAATGACCACGATGTAGCACGGAATGCGGACCTTATCCGGGATGATGTTCTTGAGCAGCGAAATGACGATGTTCGAACCGACCAGCACCACGGTGGCCGCAACGCCCATGCCGATGCCGTTGATCGCCATCGTGGTGACCGCCAGCGTCGGGCAGGTTCCGAGAATCAGGACCAGAACCGGGTTTTCCTTGATGATGCCGTTTAAGAGAACGGCCAGATTGCTTTTCTTATTCATTATGCACCCTCCCCAACTGCCGCATAGGCTTCATAGGCGATGCCGACCGCGGAGATAAACGCCTTTGAGGAAATTGTGGCGCCGGTGATTGTCTCGACGCCGGAAAGCGAACTGTCTTTGCCGATAAATTGGCCGGTGAAGGACTCGTTCCCTGTTTTGGAACCGAGTCCCGGCGTTTCCGAGTTGCCTTCGAGCAGCTTTGCGCCGGTGATTTTGCCATCGGCGCCGATGCCGACCATGACCGGATACGCGCCGCCGAAGCCCTTCGATTCGACTTTAAAGACATATCCGGCGCCGCCGTCGTCCTTCGAGGCCTGCACCAGGCCCGTGACATCCGGCAGATCAGTGATCGCGGTGAAATTGGTCGCGCTCGGCATAACCTCACGCATCGCCGCGTTGGTTGCGTCGAGCTCCGCCTTGTCAATCAGCGGTTTTGTAACATTGTAGGTCGCGCCGAGCAGCCCTGCCGTTACAATGCAGATGACAGTCAGCACGATAATTGGTTTCAGTAAATCTTTCATGCTTTCACCCTCCCCTTACTTCGCCTTCGGTGCAAAGATCGCGCCGAACGGTTTGGTGATTGTGAGCCGGTCGATATGCGGGACCAGGATGTTCATGAGCAGGATCGCGAAGGACATGCCTTCCGGATACGAGCAGAAGGTCCGGATCACCATTGTGATGAAACCGATCCCAATGCCGAAAATGACCTTGCCCTTGGTGGTAACCGGGCTGGTGGAATAGTCGGTCGCCATGAAGAAGGCGCCGATCATCACGCCGCCCGAGAGGACCGCATAGACCGGGTCCGCGCCAAACAGCAGCGCAAAAACAAAGACGCTGGCGATGACCGAAACCGGAATCTCATAGCTGATGATGCCCTTATAGATGAGGAACACGCCGCCCAGGATGAGCGCGATTGCACAGGTCTCGCCAAGCGATCCGCCGCGCTGGCCAATGAGCATCTGCATGATACTCGGCAGTTTGTCGGTCTCACCACTTGCAATCAGGCCGAGCGGGGTCGCGGTTGCCATCGAATCCACGCCGCGCGGTGCGGTCCAATCGGTCATCCGCGTTGCAAAGGACACAAGCAAAAAGATACGAGCGGTCGCGGCCGGGTTTGCAAAGTTGCAGCCGATGCCGCCGAACAGGCATTTCACCACGACGATCGCGATGAACGACCCGAACATCGCCATCCAGAGCGGCAGGGTCACCGGGACATTGAACGCCAGGATCATGCCGGTGACGACCGCGCTGCAGTCCTCAATGGTGCTTTCCCGCTTGGTGATCATCGTAAAGAGCAGCTCAAACAGCATGCAGGAAAGCACACAAACCGCCGTCATAATGAGCGCCCGGAAACCGAAGAAATAGATTGCCGCGATGAGCGAGGGCACCAGAGCCGCCGCTACAGTCAGCATAATTTTACGGGTGTTGATTGAATCTTTGATATGAGGCGATGGGGTTACCATCAATTTGGAATTTTCCACCGTCTGGGTTTCTTTCTCCGTTACATTTGTTGTAGCCAACTGGTTTTCCTCCTATCCTACTTTTTTGCCGCGGCGCGCAGCTTCTGTTTTGCCATCTTGTTCGAGAAGGTAAGCCCTCTCTTCGCAGGGCAAACATAGGAGCAGCTTCCGCATTCCATGCAAAGCATGACCTTCAGCTTGTTCAGCATGTCAAGATCGTCCCGCTCATACGCAAGCTCGATCTGGCGCGGCATCAGATGATACGGGCAGGCCTGCACACATCTGCCGCAGCGGATGCACGGATGCTCGGGTTCGACGACCGTCTGGGATTCGTCGAAAACCAGCAGGGCATTGTTGTTTTTTAAGACGGGATAGGCGTCGTCAAAGATCGCGATGCCCATCATCGGGCCGCCCATCAGCATCTTCTTAGGCGTTCCTTTATAGCCACCGCAGAAGGCTACCACATCGGCGAAATGTGCGCCGATGGGAGCGATAACGTTCTTCGCTTCCATAATTGCGCCGCCGTCGACTGTCAGGCATTTGGTGACAAGCGGCATGCCGGTGCGCAGGTACTGGCCGATGAAAGCGGTGGAGGTGATGTTGTGGACGATGACGCCCGCGTCGCTCGGAAGCTGGCCTTCTTTGACCACACGGCCGGTCGTCTCAAAGATCGCAACCTTTTCAGCGCCCTTCGGATAGATCGACCGCAGGCTCGCCACTTCGATGCTGGGGTCGTCCGCGGTCATGCGGCGCAGCATCTCGATCGCCTGGGGCTTGTTGTTCTCCACCGCGATCTTCACCTGGGTGATGCCCACATATTTTTTGATAGCCGCGATTCCGGCCATCACATCATCCGCACGTTCCATGATCGTGCGGTAGTCGCTGGTTATGTACGGCTCGCACTCGGCGGCATTGACCACCAGCGTATCGACCTCGGACAGATTTTTCGGATTCAGCTTGATGTGCGACGGGAATCCCGCGCCGCCAAGCCCCACCAATCCGGAAGCCCGGATTGCTTTGACAAAATCCGCATGGTTCTCAATGACTGGGGGCTTTACATTTTCGTCGACGGTCTGTTCCCCATCGCTTTCGATGATGACAACCTGGGTACGCGCTCCCATATTGGTGACGATCTCCTCAATCGACTTGACGGTACCCGATACGCTCGAATGGACCGGCGCGCTCAAAAACGCGTCCGAATCCCCAATCAGCGTTCCCACCTTTACGGTATCGCCTTTTGCGACGACGGGCTTACACGGAGGGCCCATGTGCTGCGACATCGATATGCAGACTTCCTGCGGTATCGGCATCGCGGCGCTCGGGCAGTTTTCCGTATTCTTGAAGTGTCCGATTTTCGCACCCTTCATGGTCTTCTGCAAAAAACTCATTTCCCATTTCCTCCTCTGAGAATATTGACCTTCCAGGACACCCTAATTCCGACGCCCAAAACGGGAATCAGAAGAAGAATCTGTTTAAATGCGGCATCAGATACCGCAGCAGCATTCCGGTGATCACACCCATTGCAACCCCCGAAATCATCAGCACCGGCAGATAGTATACCACAGCCGTGCTCCCAAGGACAAGCATTGCCATCAAAATTTGCCCCACATTGTGGGATACACCTCCGCAGACGCTCAGGAAGGTATCGCTGAACTTTTTCTCCCCAAACAGCAGGAGAATCAGCATCACCGACACCGAAAGCAGTCCGCCGGCAAGACTCATTGCGGCGCCGACCGCGCCGCGCGTCAAAAACACAAAAAACGACTTGAGCAGGGCGAGGGTGTAAGCCTCCCGCCTGCCAAGACAGAATAAGCAGTACATTGTCACGATGTTAGAAAGCCCAGGCTTAATGCCGGGGATCGGGATAAGCCCGGCAAAACCGGATTCCACAAAGCTCAGCACCATCGAAAGTGCGAAAAGCAAGCCGAGGAGCGCAACCCGTGAAGCCCGGTATTTCATGACGCCACCTCAAAGTGGTATCCGCCGGTACTGTCCGCGGGCTGAAATTGTGCCCGCAGACTTTCGGAAACATAGATGTTTTTATCTCGGTCAACCGCGATGATACCGCATTCAAGCGTATCCAGGTTTTCCAATACGAAATCCCGTCCACTGATGAACAGGTATGTGGACATAAAGTCGGCGTAGGCGCCGTCCGGAGACACCACCGAAACCGACATGAGGTCGCTCTCAGCAGGATAACCGGTGCGCGGGTCGAGTATGTGGTGGTAACGAACGCCGTCCTGCTCGAAAAAGCGCTCGTAGTCGCCAGAGGTTGCCATCGTGCTGTCAGGCAGGCTCACCACCGCGAGAAACTGGTTCTCCGGGCCGCGCGGATCGCGCACGCCAAACCGGAACGGTTCGCCGTCCGGCTTTCCCCCGATGACCATGAGGTTCCCGCCAATCGAGATGTAGCCGGAGGTAATCCCATAATCCTGCGCGACCCTGCGCGCTACGTCGCAGGCATAGCCTTTCGCAACGCCGCCCACGTCAACCGCCTGCCCTTCGCGGGAAAGCATCGCGGTGTAGCCGCCCTTTCCATCCGCGCCGAGCTGGATTTCACTGTAGCCGACCAGCTTCAGCAGTTCTTCAATCTTCCCGGCGGAGGGCACCTTCGGATGCAGGCCAGTGATGCCCCATTCGGCCGCAAGCGGGGCGACCGTCACATCAAAAAGGCCGCCCGAAAGCTCCCCGAAACCTTTACACCGCGCCAGCAGCGCATAGGTGTCCTCCGAGACCGCCACCGGTTCTTTCCCGGCATTTTCATTGAGACGGCTGATTTCGGAATCTTTTATGTACATCGACATGGTGTCCTCGATCCCCCGCAACGCTGCTTCGATCGCGTCCTTTGCTTCCTGCGCCTTCTCGCCGTATAATTTATATTCCACAAAGGTATCCATCAAGAACGAGGTTCCGACCACCGGCGTATCCCGCCGGACGCGGTACCCGTTCCAGACCCCGGTCGCCGCAAGCAGAAGCAGCAAAGCAGCGGCAAGGATCACAAATATTCTTTTTTGAGCCAACGAATTGTTCCTTTCCTACAGGGATTGACAGTATTTTTTGAACATTTTGACAAAATTCTAACGATACGGAAAACACCCCGCTTAGTGCGGGGTGTCCCAGAACTGATTCAGTTTTGAATCAATTACTCTTCGCATTTGTCGTTTCCCTCTTCGTCAGCATCTTCTTCGAGATCGAACTCCAGAAGCTCCCCGCAGTTCGGGCAGGTGGTCTGTCCTTCCTCAAGCATATCGGAATCGATGCAGACAATATCCCCGCAGGTCGGGCAGCAGACTTCATAGATGTCCCCGTCGAGGTAATCCCCGTCGTCCTCATCGTCACAGCTGCACTCGTCGCAGTCACACTCGTCATCCGAAAGCTCATAGAACTCCTCTTCCAGGGTTCCGAGATCCTCGTCGATGGTGTCGACCTGCTCCGAAAGTTCGTCAACTTCCGCTTCCAGGTCCGCGATGGTCAGCGCCATATCGTCGATCGCGCCGATCAGCGCGTTGATGATCTTGCCTTCCTTGGTGGAATCGTCGATTCCGAGGCCCTCTGCCAGTCCTTTGATATATGCTGCTCTTTCGGTAATGGTCATCCTGATAGCCTCCCTTATCTTTCCATTTCTATTCAATCCAATGTGGTTATGCGCGCTCCATGTATTCGCCGGTACGGGTGTCGACCTTGATGCGGTCGCCTTCCTCGATAAACAGCGGAACCTTGATCTCAGCGCCGGTTTCGAGGATCGCGGGCTTGGTTGCATTGGTCGCGGTGTCGCCCTTGAAGCCCGGATCGGTCTTGGTGACTTCCAGCTCCACAAAGAACGGCGGCTCAACGCCAAACACATTTCCCTTGTAGGAGAGAACCTTGCAGTCCATGTTCTCCTTGACAAACTTAAAGTTGTCCCCGAGCACGCTTGCATTGATGGGGATGTTCTCGTAGGTCTCGTTGTCCATGAAATAGTAAAGGTCGCCGTCCTGATAAAGGTACTGCATGTCCTTGCGCTCGACATAAGCGGTCGGGTATTTGTCGGTCGGGCTGAAGGTTTTCTCAGTCACCGCGCCGGAGATCACGTTGCGGATCTTGGTGCGCACGAATGCAGCGCCTTTGCCGGGTTTCACGTGCTGGAACTCAATAATCTGGACAACGTTGCCGTCCATCTCAAAAGTTACGCCATTTCTGAAATCCCCTGCTGAAATCATATATTTACCTCCAAAAGTTCTGATACATCTTTGCTTCCAACGTTATTACGCAGGTTAAAATTGTACCGTTCAGATTAACACTCTAATTCTATATTAAAACCACAAATATTGCAAGCCCTTTTCGTAGATAATTGGCAGTTTCCAGCCGTTTTTCCATTTTCAGAGAACCACCAGTTCGCTTCCGGACGCAGTCAGATCCATATAGCCATCCTCCGTGACCAGCACCATGTTCTCGGTGCGCACGCCGAACCGCCCTTCCAGATAGATGCCCGGTTCGACGGTGATCACCATACCAGGCGCGCAAAACGCCTGCGAACGCGGCGCAAAGGCAGGCTGCTCGTGGATTTCAAGCCCCAGCGAATGACCGGTGCTGTGTCCGAAGCATGCCCCATAGCCCGCCCCGGCAATCAGGTCGCGCGCAGCGGCATCCACAGCGGCGCAGGAGGCGCCCGGCTTCACCGCGGACATCGCGGCCTTCTGCGCAGCCCCAACGATCTCGTAAATCCTGCGCTGCTCATCGCTCACCTGTCCCACGGCCACCGTCCGGGTCATATCCGAGCAATAACCGTTCACCACGCACCCGAAGTCCATCGTGATAAAATCCCCCGGTTCCACCACCTTACCGGTCGGCACGCCGTGAGGCATCGAGGAATGCGCGCCTGACACAACTATGAAGTCAAAAGCAGGGCGTTCGGAACCATTCCGGTAGCAGAAATCGAGCAGCTCGCCCGCGATCTGCCGGTCGGTCATCCCGGGCTGGATGTATTCGCAGATGTGGGAAAACGCCGCGTCCGTGATCGCCTGCGCCGCCCTGATATGCTTGATTTCCTCCGGCGATTTGGTCATCCGCAGTTCGCGGATGATCCGGCTCAGGCTGTCATTCATAACAAAGCCGATATCCGGCAGCTTTTCATTATAACCGAGATAGTCGGATACCGTAAGGTATTCGCTTTCAATGCCGAGGCTTTTGACATTGTGCTTTTTGCAGAGTTCCAAAAGCTGCTCATAGAGCCGTTCCTGCAAAATCACTTCGCAGCCCTTCACGACCTGCCGCGCCTTCTCGACATACCGGAAATCGATCACCAGATAGGCCGCCTCCCGCGTCACAAGCAGCGTCCCCGCCGAGGACTGCATACCGGTGAAATAAAGCCGGTCGACGTCCGACGTGATGAGGACCGCGTCAAATTCTTCCGTCATCCGGGATACCAGCGACGCGATCCGTACGTTTTGTTCCATTCTCCCCGCCTCATTTCATCCGGGCAAGCGCGTCGAGCGCCACCAGGTAGCTGTGTTTCCCGAATCCGAAAATCCCGCCCGCGCAGACCGGCGCGATAACCGAAGTATGCCGGAATTCCTCCCGCGCGTGCACGTTCGAAAGGTGAACCTCGATCACCGGGATTTTGATCGCGGCGATCGCGTCACGGATAGCAATGCTGTAATGGGTGTAAGCGCCCGCGTTGAGCACCACCCCGTCAAAAGCGGTACGCGCCTCGTGGAGCTTATCGATGATCGCGCCCTCGTGGTTCGACTGGAAGATTTCGCAGTCGAGGCCAAGCTCCTCTGCGTGCACAAGGATTTCCGCATTGATGTCGGCGATGCCTTCGGTCCCGTAATGGTCCGGTTCACGGATTCCCACCAGATTGAGGTTTGGCCCATGGATGACCAGCACCTTTTTCATAATTTCCTGCCCCCTGCCAAAATATACATTTCCTTCATTTTTGCGGCATCCTCCGCCTGGGTCCCGGCCGACTCACAGATGATGGTCGGCGTGCAGTCTTTTTTAACCAACAGCTCCGCAAGCGGCTCAAAATCCGGCCCGAAAATCGTGTCCGCAAAAGTCAAGTGCATTTTCTCACCGCCCGGGTTGGTGTATTGGATTTTGCTGAAATGCGCATGAAAGGTCCGCATCCGGTCAGCTCCGATCGCGTTTTCCATCTTTTCAAAGACCGCAGAAAACGCCTCCGGGGAGTTCATCCCGCCGAAGGTGCGGGCGTTCAGGTGCCCGAAATCGATGCAGGGCAGCATCCGGTCGTCGAGCCGGCAGAGCGTGAGCACCTCTTCGAGCGTACCGAGCTGGTTTGCCTTGCCCATCGTCTCCGGGCACATATGGATGTGCGAAAGCCCCTCCGCGTCGAGCGCCGCGATACATTTGCGAAAGGTGTCAGAGGCGAGCGCGAGCGCTTCCTCCCGGCTGATTTTGCCGCAGGAACCGGTGTGAATCACGATCCGGTCACCGCCCAGCGCGTTCACCGCGCGCGCCGACTGCAGGACGTAGTCGATACTCTTCTCCCGTTTTTCCGGCTCAACACTCGACATCGAAATATAATACGGCGCGTGCACCGAAAGCTGGATATCCTTTTCGGCCGCCACCACGCCAAACTCCCGCGCCGCCTCCTGCGAGATGCGCACACCGCGGCCGCACTGGTATTCGAACGCCGAAAGCCCCATACCCACGAGATAATCCGGCACCTGTATATTCTTTTTAAAGCCCTGCGCCGTAAAGCTGTCAGACGTCCCGGCCGGGCCGAACCTTATTTTTTTCATAAAACCTCCTGACGCGGGCCGCTTTTGCCCCTGCGTCATCACCATGATAATCTTTCAGCACGACCCGTTCCAACGCACGCTTTACTTTGAAAAACGGGAAGGATTCCAATTCCATCGGTTCCACCAGAACCGACCACACGCCCGCCAGATTCGCACAGAGCACGTCGGTGAAGATCTGGTCGCCAACGATGGCGATCTCCCCATTGGATACGCCGAGCGCTTCGCGCGTCCTACGCACGCCGTCCCCAAGCGGCTTTTTGGCGTTGGCGATGCAGCCGATCCCCAGCTTTTGGGCGAACGGCTCCACCCGTTCTTGATTGTTGTTTGAGAGGATCATCAGCCGGATTTTCGCGGCCCGCATCCTTTCAATCCAGCTGCGCACTTCATTCGGGACATCCGGGTTATCGTGCGTGGTCAGCGTATTGTCCACATCAAGCAGCAGCACCGAAATACCGTATTCCCGCAGCCACTCCGGCTGGATCTCATAAATCCTGTGAAACCTGAAAATGGGATGAAAAACAGACATACGTCCTCCCTTTTTCTCTACAAAACAGGCGGAGCATCGCTGCCCCGCCTGTTCCACATACGTCATTCAATTATTATTTGAATTTGCGTTTCCGAGCAGCCTCAGACTTCTTTTTGCGCTTGACAGAAGGCTTCTCATAGTGTTCTCTTTTGCGAACCTCAGCGAGAACGCCGGAGCGTGCGCAAGAACGTTTAAACCTACGCAGAGCGCTGTCCAAAGACTCGTTGTCCTTGATTCTGATTTCTGACATTTACCTATTCCCTCCCCACGCCGCTAGGCCGGAGTTATATCCAAAGTAAATGGATAACAGCATTCATTATACAATGCGGATCAGCAACTTGTCAAGCCATTTACTGGAAGGATACCGAAATGTAACTATTTCGCCACAATGTTAACTAATTTTCCCTTGACCACAATCTCTTTCACGATATTTTTTCCTTCGATTGCAGCCTGGATTTCCGGGCAGGCTTTCGCCGCCGCAAGAAGCGCGGATTCATCCGCGTCAGCGTCCACCATGATGCGCGCTTTGATCTTGCCGCAGACCTGCACCACGATCTCCACCTGCGCGTCCCTGCATTTTGCCGGGTCATAGGCCGGCCATCTCTGCCCGTTCAGCATGCCGCCAAAGCCCGCTTCTTCCCACATTTCCTCAGTGAGGTGCGGTGCGAACGGATTTAAGAGCAGCAGCAGCGTTTTCAGCTCCGCGTGATTGACCGAGCCATGATCGCAGATTTCGTTGAGCAGGCTCATCATCGCGGCGATTGCCGTGTTGAATTTGAGCGCTTCAATGTCCTCCGAGACCTTCTTGATCGTCTTATGGAAGCTGCTTTCGAGCTCCGGCGAATAGCTGTCGCCGCCCTTCAGGATCTCAAGCAGCCCGTAGATGCGCTCCAGGAAACGCTTGCAGCCCTTGATCGAATTCTGGGACCACGGCGCGCTTTTCTCAAAATCGCCGATGAACATCTCGTAAAGTCGCAGGGTGTCCGCGCCAAACTCCTTAATGATGTCGTCCGGGTTCACCACGTTGCCGCGGGATTTACTCATTTTCTCCCCGTTTTCACCAAGGATCATACCATGGCTGGTGCGCTTCTGATAGGGTTCCGGCGTGCTGACTACGCCGATATCATAGAGGAACTTGTGCCAGAAGCGGGAATACAGCAGGTGCAGGGTTGTATGCTCCATGCCGCCGTTATACCAATCAACGGGCATCCAGTAATCGAGCGCTTCCTTTGAAGCGATCGCCTTGTCGTTATGCGGGTCGCAGTAGCGCAGGAAATACCAGGAGGAACCCGCCCACTGGGGCATGGTATCGGTCTCGCGCTTGGCTGGAGCGCCGCACTTCGGGCATTTCACATTGACCCAGCTGTCCATCGCGGCAAGCGGAGAATCACCGTCGCCGGTCGGCTCGTAGCTTTCTACCTCCGGCAGCCGCAGCGGCAGCTCGCTCTCGTCGAGCGGGACATAGCCGCAGTGATTGCAGTGGATAATCGGGATCGGCTCGCCCCAGTAACGCTGACGGGAGAACACCCAGTCGCGCAGTTTGTAGTTGACCTTCGGTTCGCCTTTGCCGTTTTCCGCAAGCCATTCGGTAATTTTTTTCTTCGCGTCTTCCACGGAAAGGCCGTCCAGCATGCCGGAATTGACCATCACACCGGTTTCACAATCTGTAAAGGCTTCTTCCTGTACATTTCCGCCTTTGACGACTTCGATGATCGGCAGGTCAAATTTCTTGGCGAAATCCCAGTCGCGGGTGTCGTGCGCCGGGACCGCCATGATGGCTCCGGTGCCATAGCTCATCAGGACATAGTCCGAAATAAAGATCGGGATTTCAGTATTATTTACCGGATTGATCCCATTTACTCCCTCTAGCTTGACGCCGGTCTTGTCCTTTGCAAGCTCGGTGCGTTCAAAATCGGATTTGCGGGCGGCTTCCTGCTGGTAAGCGCGCACCGCGTCCATATTTTTGATCCTGTCCGCCCACTTTTCAATGTACGGGTGCTCCGGGGAGATGACCATGTAGGTCGCGCCGAACAAGGTATCCGGGCGGGTGGTAAAGACGGTGAGCAGATCCCCAGCGGTGGTGCCGAAGTCGACCTGCGCGCCGGTTGACCGGCCGATCCAGTTTTTCTGGGAGATCTTGACACGGTCGATATAATCGACCGTGTCAAGATCGTCGATCAGCCGCTGGGCGTATTCGGTGATTTTGAGCATCCACTGGCTCTTTACTTTATGGACGACTTCGCTGCCGCAGCGTTCGCAGACGCCGCCGACCACCTCTTCGTTTGCGAGAACGACCTTGCAGCCGGTGCACCAGTTGACCGACATCTCCTTTTTATACGCAAGCCCATGTTTAAAAAGCTGCAGGAAGATCCACTGGGTCCACTTGTAGTAATTTGGGTCGGTGGTATTGATCTCCCGGTTCCAGTCGAACGAAAGACCCAGGCTTTTAAGCTGGCTTTTGAACCGCTGGACATTATCATGGGTGACCTTTTCCGGATGGATGTGGTTTTTGATGGCGTAGTTCTCGGTGGGCAGGCCAAACGCGTCCCAGCCCATTGGGTAAAGGACGTTGTAGCCTTCAAAACGGCGTTTACGCGCGACGATGTCCAGCGCCGTATAAGAACGGGGATGGCCGACATGCAGGCCCTGGCCCGACGGATACGGGAACTCGACAAGCGCGTAATACTTCGGCTTGGAGTAGTCGTCGGTGGCCGCAAAGGTATCGAGCTCGTCCCATTTGTCCTGCCATTTCTTTTCAATTGCTGCAAAATCGTACTTCAATTTGTACACTCCCTGATGCAAACGCCTCGCGGCGTGCAAAATTAGTCAGTCTTTCAGTTCGAGCGCGACTTTCGGCGCATCCGCCCACAGGCGCTCCAGCGCATAGAACTCACGGGTCTTTTCATAGAATATATGAACAATCACGTCGTAGTAATCCAGTACGATCCACATCGCGGACTGGTAGCCTTCGATCTTGCGCGGCTCGAACCCAAGCGCGCTCAGCCCTTCCTCCACCGCGTCGGAAAGCGCCTTGACCTGGGCATTCGATCCGCCCGACGCAATGACAAAGTAGTCCCCGATCGTGGTAAGTTCCCTGATTTCTATCGCTGTGATATCCTTTGCCTTTTTGCTGTTCAGGATTTCTGCAATTTTTTCGACCATCCCGATCGACGTCATTCACTTCACCTCCATATTTTACAGGATTTCTCAATACCTGAGATAATAATTATACGCTTCAAAGCTGTCGCGGCTGATCCCCTGTTCCCGGATGACCAGATCGCCCAGCGCATAGCACATCGCATATTTCATTGCCGGACCGGTGGCGGTGTCGGCAAGCTTGCGCATCGTGTCGATGTCAGGATAATCCCGTTCCGCGCTGGTGAGGTCGGCCAGATAGATCACCTCGTCGAAGACGGTCATTTCTCCGCATGCGGTCGTGTGGTAGCGCACGGCGTGAAGAATCTCCGGGTCGTCGATCCCAAGCTCCAGTTTCATATAGCCGCACGCGGCCATCCCGTGCCAGGTCTTTGGCTGTCCCAGCTGCACACTGTCTAGGATTATACCAAACTTTGTAAGCCATTGCAACTGCTCGCCGCGCGGGAGCTCCTTGCAGATATCGTGCAGCCAGCCCGCAACACGCGCTTTCCCAATGTCGCAGCCGTACCGCTCCGCAAGCTCTTCCGCCCGCCGGACGACGCACTGGGTATGATAAAACCGTTTCGCCGAGAGGTTCTTTCTTGCTAGGCTTTCCAACTTTTCCAAATCATATTCCAAAACTGCCACCCCATTTTGTCATATTTCTTTGTCCTGTTATTGCTCAGCCCTGGTACAGCCGGTTTTCCGCAATATAACCGGCGACAGCGGGCGGCACCACCGCATCGAGCGGCTCGCCGCGCTTTGCCATCGCGCGCACCTCGGTGGAGGAGATAGGCATCGGATCAAGATCGATGATCCGGCACCGCACGCCGTACCCGCAAAGCAGGCGCGACTGCCCCTCCAGCGCCGGACGCAGGTTCTTTTCCCGCGCGCCCACGCAGACAACCGCCAGTTCGGAAATCCGCTGCCAGCGTCGCCATTCGGTGAAGGTCAGAAACATATCGCTTCCCATAATGAGGTAAAATTCGTCGTTGGGGAAATCCCGGTGCAATTTTTCGAGCGTGTCGACCGTGTAGCTTTTGTCCGGCCGCCGCAGCTCGATATCGCTCACCTCGCAGACCGGGTTTTGCATAAAGGCAAGCCTGCACATTTCGAGCCGGTTTTCCCCGGGAATAAGGCTTTCGCCGGTTTTGTGCGGCGGGATGCGTGTTGGGATGACGAGCATCCGTTCAAGCGAAAGCGCGGCAATGTAGGTCTGCGCCAAAAGGACGTGCCCGCTGTGCACCGGGTTGAAGGTCCCGCCGAAGATCCCGGTGCGCATCAGTCAAGCTCGATGACCGGTTTCTTCTGGTTCCTGCGAAAGAGCACGAATTTTGTGCCGATCACCTGTACCACTTCGGAGCTGGTCGCCTCCGCAAGCCGTGTTGCAATCTCCCGCACCGGTTCGGGAGAAGTTTCGAGCACCCGCATCTTGATGAGTTCCCGCGCGGTGAGCGCGTCGTCCACCTGTTTTACGAGCGCGTCGGCCACGCCGCCTTTTCCCACCTGCAAGATGGTATCGATCGGGTTTGCGAGGCCGCGCAGCTTCGCGCGCTGTTTACTGCTTAACATAGATTCATTCTCCTAATATTGTCATTTGGTCATTTCAGATGTTCTTTCAGTCTTTCCGCCAGCTCCCGCAATGCTTTGCCGCGATGGGAAATCCGATCCTTTTCACTGTCGGAAAGTTCTGCGAAGCTACGGTCCCCCACCATAAAGATCGGATCAAATCCGAAGCCGTTCTCCCCTTTCGGTTCCGCGCCGATGTAGCCCGGGCAAACCCCCTCCACATCGATGCGGGTCCCGTCAGCATCGATAAAACAGATGTGCGCCACAAACTTCGCGGTGCGGTAATCGACCGGCAGGCAGCCGAGTTCTTCGACCAGTTTCTCCATTTTTTCAGGATAAGGCATCTCTTCGCCCCCATATCGCGCCGAATAAACGCCTGGGCGCCCGTCGAGCGCATCGACACAGAGTCCGGAATCATCCGCCACGGCGGCCTTCCCGGTGCGCTCATGCACCGCCTGCGCCTTAAGAAAGGCGTTTTCCGCAAAGGTTGTCCCGGTTTCCTCCACCTGAAGGCCCGGACAGACCTCCCCCTGTGCAACCACAGAAATCCCAAGCGGCGCGAAGATCCGCTCGAATTCACACAATTTGCCTTTGTTGCCGGTCGCAACGATCACCTGCATCAGCTTTCCTCCTCCGGTTCATCCTGTTCGCCCGAAAAGAGGGCGTCGACAAAATCCTTTGCGTCAAACGGGCGCAGATCGTCGATCTGTTCGCCCACGCCGATATATTTGATCGGAACCTGCAATTCCTGTTTAATGCCGATGACCACGCCTCCGCGCGCGGTACCGTCAAGCTTGGTGAGGATGATACCGGTGATCCCGGCAGCTTCCTTGAACTGGCGCGCCTGGTTGAGCGCGTTTTGCCCGGTGGTCGCATCGAGCACGAGCAGCACCTCGGTGTCGCAGCCGGGTGCTTCACGCTGGATCACGCGGGAGATTTTCGAGAGCTCATCCATGAGGTTTTTTTTGTTATGAAGCCTTCCGGCCGTGTCGCAGATAACCACGTCCGCGCCGCGCGCCTTGCCCGCCGTGATCGCGTCGAACACGACCGCCGCTGGGTCGGAGCCCTCCGCCTGTTTGACCAGATCAACGCCGGAACGTTCGGCCCAGATTTCAAGCTGTTCGATCGCCGCCGCGCGGAAGGTATCCGCCGCGCCGAGCAGCACCTTCTTTCCGTCCGCCTTGAGGTTCGCCGCGAGCTTTCCGATGGTGGTGGTCTTGCCCACGCCGTTCACGCCGATCACCAGGATGACCGACGGCCGGGTTGAGATCCGAAGCTCCTGCCCGCCTTCGAGCATGCCGGTCACAATCTCCTTGATAAGCCCCTTCACTTCGGAGGCGTCCGAAACGCCGCGCTTTTTCACCTCTTCACGCAGCTGCCCGACGATCGCCTGCGCGGTGCGGATTCCAACGTCCGACATGATCAGCGTTTCCTCCAGCTCCTCATAGAGCTCCTCATCGATCTTGCCAAACGAACTGAGCAGGTCGTCCATCGCTTTGGTCATCGAGTCCCGCGTTTTTTTTAAGCCTTCGGCCAGTTTCCCGAAAAATCCCATTGTGTTCCTCCAGTAGTATTGGTTTACTTGATGCCCAGTTTCTGCTCAACCTCGCTGACATTGAGTTCCAGAAGCTTCGAAACGCCCTCCTCCTGCATGGTCACGCCGTAAAGGACATCCGCTTCCTCCATGGTGCCGCGGCGGTGTGTGATGGTGATGAACTGGGTTTTATGGCACATCGTTCGCAGATACTGCGCATATTTGACGACGTTGACGTCATCGAGCGCCGCTTCGATCTCATCGAGCAGGCAGAACGGCGACGGGCGAACCTTGAGGATCGCAAAGTAGATTGCGATCGCGACGAACGCCTGCTCGCCGCCCGAAAGCGCCGCGAGGTTTTTGATGATCTTGCCCGGCGGCTGCACATAGATTTCAATACCGGAATCGAGAATGTTCGCGGGGTCGGTGAGCGCGAGCTCCGCCCTGCCGCCGCCGAACAGCTCGGTGAAGATCTTTGCGAAATGCCCTGCGATCTTCTGGAAGTTTTCCGCAAAGATATTCTGCATATCCCGGGTGAGATCGTTGATGAGCTTTCCAAGCTCGGCGCGGGATTTTTCCACGTCCTCGACCTGGGCCTTTAGGAAAGTATACCGCTCGGACACCTCTTTATATTCCTCGACCGCCGCAATGTTGACGCTGCCGAGCGCCTTGATTTTACTTTTGAGCTCCCCAAGCCGGCGCTGCGCCTTCGCTGGGTCCTCCACCGGCTGCGCGGCCTCGGAGGCCTGCGAACGGGTGATTTCGTATTCGTCCCACAGCCGTGATATGATCCCGTCATACTCGCTCTGCAGGGCGGTCTTTTTCTCTTCGAGCCGCGCCAATTCCCGCGCTGCCGTTTCGCGCCTGGCAAGGATTTCCTTCTCACCCGCGCGCAGCCGGGAGGACTGCGCTTCGCTCTCGTTTCGCCGCGCGGCCATCTCTCGGATTTCGGCGTTCAGCGCCTCGGCCTGCCGCGCGTAGGTCTCCCGCTGCGCCTCGGCCCCGGCGATCCTTTCGCCAATCGCCTCGATTTCGGCGGCATGTTCCGCTTTCTGGCGTTCGAGTTCGGCGGTGTGCGCCGCCTGATTTTCTTTCTGGCTGACAAGCTGCGCGATCATCTGCCGGATGCCGGCGATTTCATTTTCAAGCGCGGCCTCCCGCACCTTCCCTTCGGAAAAGCGGTTCGCGGCTTCCTCCACGCGGGACTGGCAGTCGTCGCGCTGGCTTCCCAGCCGCGCGAGATTGCCCACGACCTCCTCCATCTGGCGGGTGAGGTCGCCGAGCAATTCGGAGTTCGAGACATTCTGGCCTTTGAGCTCCTCGAGCCGCGCGGTCAGCTGGTCATATTCGAGCGCGGCCTGTTCTTTGACCCGGACCGCTTCCTCATAGGCAAGGTCGAGCCGCTTTTTCTCTGACTCGTACCGGATTTTGTCCTCCTGCGCGGTTTTCAGCTCACCGTCAATACCAGCCGCGACCGCGCGCAGTTCAGCGGCTTCCGCCTGCAGCGCCTTGAGTTCCCCGTCGAGCCTGGCCATCTGTTCCTGCAGGCCCTTCGCCTCGGCTTTCAGCGCGTCGATCTCCTTCGCACGGCTCAGGATGCCCGCGCTTTTTGCCGCGTAACCGCCGGTCATCGAACCGCCCGCGTTGACAACCTGCCCGTCAAGCGTGACAATGCGGAACTTGTAGCCCGCGCGTTTGGCAATCGCGGTCGCGCAGTCGAGATCCCGCACAATTACAATTCTTCCCAAAAGCTGGTTGATAATGCCTGCGAAACGTTCTTCATACCGGACCAGTCCGGCGGCCACACCGACAAAACCGTCCGCCGTGTCAAGCCAGCCCTCTGTAAGTCTGTTTCCCTTTACAGTGGAAACGGGCAGGAAAGTGGCCCGTCCGGAACGGGATTCCTTCAACATGCCGATTGCACGTTTGGCAACCGCTTCGTCCTTAACGGCAATATTCTGCATCGCGGCGCCGAGCGCGATCTCAATGGCGAGCGCATGCTCGTCCGCCACCGTGATGAGCCGGGAAACCGGTCCGTAGATGTCGTGCAGCGCCCCTTTTCCGGCCTGCGCCATGATGTATTTGACGCTCTGCGAAAAACCTTCCATACTGTTTTCCATGTTGAACAGCAGCTGTGCTTTTTGCAGGCGCTCCCGCGCTTTGTCCTCGTACTCACGGCGGTTGGCCGCAAGAGAATCCATCTTTTTCTGCCGACTTTCCAGCTTGAGCTGGTAACCTTTCTGGGCGTTTTGCAGCGACTGGATATTGTCCGCTATCTCCGCGAGCAGCTCGGTACAGTCCGCCTGTTCTTTCTGAACGCGGATGAGATTTTCGTCGCGCACCAGCGCATTATCTTTAATTGAGGCAAGCCGCTCAATCGTTTCGTCGATAAGCGAACCGCTCGACGCGGAAGAGAGCTTCACCTCGTTGATGCTCTGGGAAAGCGCGTATCGCCGCTCTTTGAGCGCATCGATCCGCCCCGCGCATTCGGTGCGGCGGGCGCTAAACGCGTCGATCTCCTCCTGTGTCTTTTGCTGCCCGGCGTGAAGGTCGTTCAACGCGTCCTCTTTCTGCGCGATCCCGTCCTCATATGTACGAATTTTTTCATCGAGGTCACTGTCCGACGCACCCGACTGCGTGAGCTCCGCTTCAATGCGCTGGATCGAGGACTCGTTATGGGCGATGTCATTACGCATGACCGCGATATCGGCGCCGTTTTTCGCGGACAGATCTTCGATTTCGCGGGTTTTCTGGCGGCGTTCATCAATCTGTACGGCGAGCTCCTGCATCTGCGCAAAAAGGTGGTTGATCGATTTCTCAATCCCATCGATCTCCGCCTGGATTTCATCGTGTTCAGTTTTGCAGAGCAGAATTTTGTCCTCCTGCTCGCGCAGAACCTGCTTCGAGCGCTCCAGCGTGAGCACCCACAGCGAAATTTCAAGCGTCTTTTTCTCAGCAGCATATTCAAGAAACTGCGCAGCCTTCTCCGACTGGACGCGCAGCGGTTCGACCCGGCTTTCGAGTTCCAAAAGAATATCCCGAAGGCGCAAAAGATTTTCTTCCGCACCTTCGAGTCTGCGCTGCGCCTCCGCCTTGCGATAACGGTATTTTGAGATGCCCGCGGCCTCCTCAAAAATTTCCCGGCGCTGGGTGCTTTTGGCAGAGACGATTTCGGCAATCTTGCCCTGCCCGATGATCGAATAGCCGTCCCGGCCAAGGCCGGTATCCATAAAAAGTTCGTAAATGTCCTTGAGACGAACGCTGTTCTGGTTGATGCGGTATTCGCTCTCGCCCGAACGGTAGAGTTTCCGTGAAATCGTAACCAGATCGTTTTCATAGGGAAGCGCCCGGTCGGAGTTGTCGATGGTGATCTGCACATGCGCGTAGCCCTGTGGCTTGCGTGCCTGGGTACCCCCGAAGATCACATCCTCCATTTTGCCGCCGCGCAGCGTCTTTGAGGACTGTTCGCCCAGAACCCAGCGGACCGCGTCGGCAATATTGCTTTTTCCGCTTCCATTCGGCCCAACAACAGCGGTGATCCCATCGTTGAAGGTAAGCTTTGTTTTATCGGGAAAGGACTTGAAGCCCTGAATTTCCAATGAGCGAAAACGCAAATTCACACATCCTCTATCTCTAACGTTAAACCTGTCATTGCCGCGTCTTGTCTTAGTCTTATATTATACCCCAATTCCCGCAGTTGCACAATGCCGCACGCGCCATGTCCCATAATTTTTGAAACGTTCCGCGGCGCGGTGCGCAAAATGAAATTTCCCGGCGCTTTTCCCTCAAGCAGACCTCTGATCCGATTCTGGAGAAGCCTTCCCTCGCAAAGTTCGCGGAAGGCCGGATGATACGGCCCGGCGAGCAGCCCCGCTTCAAGCGTACCTTCCGCATGCAGGCCCATGCGGATCACACGGATTCCCCGTTCCGTAAAATATTCCAGCAGACGCGCTCCGAGCACAACCGCTCCTTCAAACGTCTGCGGGCGATAATATCCGTTCCGGTAAAGACGCGCGAGCCGCGTCCCCTCCATCACAAGCGTCGGATATACCCGCACCGTCTGCGGACCAAGCGCCGCGAGCCGCTGCGCCGTCGTGAGATCGCTCTCATCGTCCGCGCCCCAAAGGCCGGTCATCATCTGCAGCCCAAGCGCAAATCCGCCTTCCAAAATAAGCCGCGCGGCATGTTCCACATCCCACGCGGTGTGCCCGCGCCCGTTTTCACGCAGTACCTTGTCGTCCATACTCTGCGCGCCAAGCTCAATGGCGGTCACGCCATAGGACTTCAAAACTGCGAGGGTTTCCGGATCGATGCAGTCCGGCCGGGTCGAAATACGGATTCCCCGGAACATCCCGTTATGTACAAACGGAGCCGCCGCTTCAAGCAGCTCCGTCCTGTATTCCCGATCGATCGCAGTGAAGCTCCCGCCGAAAAAAGCGATCTCGCCTTCGCGGTTCTGCATCCGCGCCGCCTGGGCTTCACAAAGCGCGATTACATCGCCGCCGGATGGACAATCCGCAGCGCCGGAGATGCTTTTCTGGTTGCAGAAGCTGCACCGGTGCGGACAGCCCGCATGCGGCACAAAAATTGAAAGGTTCGCATGCTTCATTGGCCCATCAGTTTGAGCGCTTCCTTCGCAGCCGCCTGTTCAGCGCTCTTTTTACTGCCGCCGGAGCCTTTGCCGATCACGTTGCTGTTGAGGTGCACTTCGACCACAAACTTCTTGTTGTGATCCGGGCCGGACTCCTCCACCAGCATATAGGAAAGCTTTTCTTCCGGATTCTTCTGGATGATCTCCTGCAGCATCGTCTTGTAGTCGTTGAAGGCGAACTGATTTTTGTTCTCAAGCAAATCGACCACAAACCCAAGCACGAACTTGCGGGCGGGCTCGATTCCTCCATCGAGGTAAACCGCGGCAAGCAGCGCCTCAAACGCGTCGGCCAGAATCGATGGCCGGGTGCGTCCGCCCATCATCTCCTCGCCGCGGCCGAGTTTGAGGTAATCTCCAAGCTGGATCTCCTCCGCGAATTCGCAGAGGGATTTTTCGCAGACCATCGCCGCGCGCAGTTTGGTGAGATCGCCTTCCGCAAGATGGAAGGTATTGAAAAGGTATTCTGACACGATGATTGAAAGCACCGCATCCCCCAAAAACTCCTGCCGCTCATTGCTCGAAAGATTCTTCTTGACCTCGTTCGCGTAGGAGGAATGGGTCAGCGCGATGTCCAAATATTTTTTCGCCTGGAAGGTGTAGCCGATCCGCTCCTCGAGCGCGGCAATCTTCAAGTTGTTTTCCATCTGTATCCCCTCTCACTGCCCATCCCGCGGCATCCGGTTTTTCAGCTCGGCCAGTGAATGCTCGATCTGCGTAACCACGCCGCGTTCGGTGTAGTTCATCGCCTGGTGGATCGCGTTTTTGAACGCGCGCGCATCCGAACTGCCGTGCGCCTTGATCACCGGCTTTGTGATACCCATGAGCGGCGCGCCGCCGTATTCTTTGTAATCCATTTTGTTTTTGAAGCCGTTTACACCGTCCTTCACAAGCAGATATCCCATCTTGGTCTTTCCGCTGGCCATGAAGATCCCCTTGAGTTCGTTCGAGAACCACTTCGCAAGCCCTTCTGTCAGTTTCAGGATGACATTTCCGGTGAAGCCGTCGCAGATTGCCACGTCGCAGCAGCCCTGCGGCAGGTAGCGCGGTTCAACGTTGCCGATGAAGTTAATCGGCGCATGCTGGAGCTGCTCATTCGCCTCCTTCTGCAGGTCAAGGCCTTTGGAATCCTCCGAACCGATGTTCACGGTGCCGACCCTTGGGTGTTTCACCCCGATGATGTTTTCCATGTAGATGCTGCCCATGATGCCGAACTGGGTGAGCATTTCCGGGCGGCATTCTTTGTTTGCGCCAATGTCGATCAGCATGTAACAGCCGTTTGCGTTTGGGATGACTGTCGCGAGCGCCGCGCGTTTGATCCCTTTGATCCGCTTGACAAGCACCGAGGCGCCCACGACAACCGCACCGGTGCTTCCGGCACTCACAAATGCGTCTCCTTCTCCGCTCGCAAGCATCTTGAGCCCGACCGCCATCGTGCAGTCGTCGTAAGACTTGACCACCTCGGCCGGGTCCACCTCGACCGGGATGACCTTCTCGACGTTCGTGATCGAAATCCGGTCAAGCGAAATGCCGTTCTTAGCCGCTTCGTCCCGGATCACCCGCTCATTGCCGACAGCAAGGATATCCACGCCGTATTCCTGCACCGCCATGGCGCAGCCTTTGAGAATTTCGATCGGCGCATGGTCGCCTCCAAACACATCCACAATAATCCGCATGTCATTTTCCTCCCTTATTCCGATTCCAATACCGTTTTCAGATGTAAAAGCCCCCGTTCAGCCACGGTCAGGTACCGCTGCTGCTTGTCCTTGATGCGTGTTTCCGCGGGCGGCAGGATTCCCATATTGCAGCCCATCGGCTGGAAATCCACGACGCTTTCGTCGCTGATGTAGTGCGAAAGCGCACCGCACATGCAGTCGCGCGGCAAAATAAGCTCTGGTTTCCCCAGAAGTATCCTGGCAAGGTGCTTCCCTGCAAGTATGCCCGACATTGCGGACTCAATATACCCTTCCACGCCGGTTATCTGCCCGGCAAAATAGATTTTCCCATTTCTCCGCAGCCGGAACGTCCTGTCGAGCAGACGCGGCGAATCGATGAAGGTGTTGCGGTGCATCACCCCATACCGCACAAATTCAGCGTTCTCAAGCCCCGGGATCATCGAAAAGACCCGCTTCTGCTCCCCAAATTTGAGATTTGTCTGGAAGCCTACCAGATTGTAGAGCGTCCCGTCACGGTTTTCCCGCCGCAGCTGCACCACCGCCCATGGACGGTGGCCGGTGCGCGGGTCGCGCAGCCCCACCGGCTTGAGCGGGCCGTAACGGATGGTGTCCGCGCCGCGCTTCGCCATGATTTCGATCGGCATGCAGCCTTCATAGACATGTTTTTCCGGCCGGTCAAAGGCATGCAGCTCGGCGCTTTCAGCCGTACGCAGCGCCTCATAAAAAGTTTCATATTCCTCTTTGCTGAACGGACAATTGATATAGTCGTCGTCCCCGCGCTCATAGCGCGCGGCAAAAAACGCCTTCTCCATATCGACCGACTGAAAGGTCACAATCGGAGCGGCGGCATCGAAGAAGCTGAGCGAACCGCCGCAGAGTGCCTCAATCTGTTTTGCGAGCGTGTCGGAGGTAAGCGGGCCGGTCGCGACAATTGTATAACCGTCGTCCGGGATTTCGGTCACTTCCCCATGCACGACCTCAATCTTTTCGTGCGCCAGGATTTTTTCGGTCACCAAGGCCGAAAACGCATCCCTGTCAACGGCAAGCGCGCCGCCCGCCGCCACGCTTGTTTTCAGAGCGCAGTCGACGACCAGCGAGCCTAATAAACGCATTTCCTCTTTCAGCATCCCGGCGGCAGAACCGATCCGCTGCGCCTTGAGTGAGTTCGAGCAGACCAGTTCAGCGAAGCTGGGATTATGGTGCGCCGGGGAATATTTCTGCGGCTTCATCTCATAAAGCCGCACCTCGATGCCTTCATTTGCGAGCGCCCACGCCGCTTCACATCCCGCGAGCCCCGCGCCGACCACCCGGACGGTCATTCTTCCGCGTCCTTTGCGGTTTTTTCTTCACCTTCACCTTTGCCCTTGACAGGCCGCGCATAATCGCAGTCTTCCTTCAGGCAGTGGATCATTGCGCCGCGTCCGGTTTTTTGGAACAGGGTCGCGCCGCATTTCGGGCATTTCTCCTCGAGCGGCTTATCCCAGGTCATGAACTGACATTGGGGATTGTGTTCACAGCCGTAATAGCCCTTGCCGTTTTTGGATTTCTTCGCAAGCACCTTTCCTCCACAGACCGGGCAGAGCCCCCCGGTTTCCTTGACAATTTTCTTGGTGTTGCGGCATTCCGGGAAGCCCGGACATGCCAAAAATTTTCCAAAGCGGCCGATCTTAATGACCATTTTGCGGCCGCAAAGCTCACAAACCACGTCGGTTTCCTCGTCCGGCACCTTGACGCGGGTTCCATCCATATTCTTTTCAGCCGTTTCCAGCGTTTCAATAAAAGGCCCGTAAAACTTGGAAAGCATCCCGACATAGTCGGCCTTGCCTTCCTCCACCTCGTCAAGCTCCTTCTCCATATTTGCGGTGAAGGTCACGTCGACGATATTGGAAAACTGCTCCTCCATCAACTTGGTCGTCACCTCGCCCAGTGCGGTCGGCTTAAGCGCTTTTCCTTCCCGTTCAACATAGTTGCGCGCCAGGATGGTTGTGATGGTCGGGGCATAGGTACTCGGACGGCCGATCCCATTTTCCTCAAGCGCCTTGATAAGCGACGCCTCGGTGTAGCGGGCGGGAGGCTGGGTGAAGTGCTGATTCGGGGAGAGCTCCTTGAGATTCAGAATATCCCCAACCGCGAGCGGCGGGAGCGCCGCGGAACCTTCCTCATCGTCGTCCTTGCTGTCCTCGTAAAGGACGGTAAAGCCGTCGAATTTCACAGTGAAGCCGGAAGCCTTGAAGAGGTATTCGCCCGCGCTAATGTCGACCGCTACCGTGTCAAGCAGGGAATTTGCCATCTGACTTGCGATGAAGCGCTCCCAGATGAGCTTGTAGAGTTTATACTGCTCGGCGGTCAGGCTCTTTTTGATGCTGTCCGGGGTGATCGCGGGATCGGACGGGCGGATCGCCTCATGCGCGTCCTGCGCGTTCTTCTTGGTCTTGAATACGCGGCGGGTACCCGGCAGGTATTCCTTGCCGTATTTGCCGACGATATAGTTTTCAGCGGCCTCGGCGGCCTCGTTCGAGATGCGCAGGCTGTCGGTACGCATGTAGGTAATGAGGCCAACCGGGCCGAGATCTTCAATTTCAACGCCTTCGTAAAGTTCCTGCGCGATCTTCATCGTGCGGCGGGACTGGTAACCAAGGCGGCGGGAAGCCTCCTGCTGAAGGGTCGAAGTGATAAACGGCGGCGACGGGGATTTCTTGCGCACACCTTTTTTGACGCCGGCGACAGTATATTCCGCGCCTTCGAGCGCCGCTACGATTTTCCTCGCGGCTTCTTCATCAGGGATGGCGGTCAGATCGAGTTTTTTGCCCCCGATTGAGTAGAGCTTCGATGGAAACGGCTTCTTTGCATAACCCTTCGCGGCAAGCTTCGCGTCGATACTCCAGTATTCCTGCTGTTTGAAAGCGCGGATCTCCTCTTCTCGGTCGACGATAATGCGTACCGCCACCGACTGAACGCGTCCAGCCGAAAGCCCCTTTCGCACTTTGCGCCAAAGGAACGGGCTGAGCTTATAGCCAACGATCCGGTCCAGGATACGGCGGGCCTGCTGCGCATCGACCAGTTTTTCATCGATCTCGCGCGGATGATCCATGCCGTATCTCACGCCGGTTTTGGTGATCTCGTTAAAGGTCACGCGGTTCGGCTCGTGCAGATCCACGCCGAGCATCTGCGCCAGGTGCCAGGAAATCGCCTCCCCTTCGCGGTCAGGGTCGGTCGCGAGGTAGATGGTTTCGCTCTTTTTAGCTTTCTTTTTGAGATCCTTGATGAGGTCCTCCTTGCCTTTGATATCGACATAGATCGGCGAGAACTCATGCTCGACATCCACGCCGAGCTTGCTTTTGGGCAGGTCGCGCACATGTCCCATTGAGGCAACGACATCGAAATCCTTGCCCAGATATTTTTTGATTGTCTTGGCCTTTGCAGGCGACTCGACAATTACGAGGTTTGACAAACAAAACCATTCCTTTCTGGAGAATCATTCTCTTTATCCGCATGCGTTAATTCGCAGTTGCTTTCAATCTGATTCCGGCTCCCGGATCACATACCGTTTGCCGGGCAGGACTTTTACAAGATCCTGCAGTTCAAGCTCGGTGAGCGCCACCATGCACTCCATCGCGGAAAATCCCGTCCGGCCGACGATCCAGTCGCCATCCGCCGGCTCCCGCCCAAGCAGCTCATAGATCCGCTGCGCCGGCATGGACACCGCACGCGCGTCGAGCTCCGCTTTTACAATCCGTTTTACCGGCGCGGCAGCTTCCTGCGCCACCATCAGGAATTCCTCCCGGCCGCTCCCGGCCGGACGCGCAATTTTGCGTGGAAAATTTACCTGCTGGGTCTGCATCGGCGCTGAAACAGCGCGCAGCCGCCGCACAATCGATTTGGGGTCCATCTTCTCAGGGAATTTGTTTATATATTCCTCTAAAATGCTGTAAACATTCACGACAATCTTCGCGCCATCCTTGATCAGCCGGTTACAGCCGGTCATCTTCGCATCGAAGATCCCGCCCGGCACGGCGAACACGTCCCGGTTCTGCCGCAGCGCATGATTCGCGGTGATGAGCGCTCCGCTCTGTTCGGGTGCCTGCACAACCACCACACCGGATGCGATCCCGGAGAGCAGGCGGTTGCGGATGTGGAAATTATATCTGCGCGGCGCTTCCCCAAACGGGAATTCGGAGATCAATACACCGCCATTCTCTAGGATGCTTCGTTTCAGTCCGTGGCTCGCCTGCGGATAATCGATATCCATCCCGCAGGCAAGCAGCCCGATCGTCCTGCCCTGTGCGCGAAGCGCCCCTTCATGGCATGCACAGTCGATTCCGACCGCCAGACCGCTTGCGATCGTGCATCCGGCGACCGCAAGGTCGTAGGAAAGCTTTGCGGCACAGGTTTCGCCGTATTGGTCGCTTTCCCGTGTACCGACCATCGTAATGACAAGTTCCCCGTCGATTCCCGAAAGGTCGCCGCGTACATATAATACACACGGCATGCAGTCGATATTTGTCAGATTGGAGGGATAGTCCGGATGATCCGGTGTAATGACGGCACACTGGTGCTTTTTCGCCCGCAGCAGGTTCTCTTTCGCATGCTCCAGCGTAGTCGCTTTGATCTTTTCGATCTCCTTTGGCGCGAAAATTCCAGTCGCGGAAAGCTCGCGCGCGCTCATGCGGTATAGGGCTTCGGGCGAACCGATTTCGCGGATCACACGATCCGCTTTGACATTGCCGATCCCCAGCGCTTCCTGCAGCCAGATCCAGTAAATGCGGTCAGCCATGCTCGGCCCCTCCTGTCATATCTTTTCCCTGTTGTCCTGATCGCTAGATCAAAGCCGGTCCCGGGTCATCTCCCAGACCAGAATTCCCGCGGCCATTGCCGCATTGAGCGATTCGCTGTCCGGCCGCATCGGAATGATCACCGCCCCGTCGCACTGATCGATCATCTCTTTGGCCAGTCCATTGCCCTCATTTCCGATGACGACGGCACAGCCGCCGGCTAGCTTTGCCTTTGAAACCGGCGCCGCCCCTTCACACAGCGCGGCGGCCCAAACCGGCACCTTCTCCTGCCGCAGCGCCGCGATAATACCGTCAAGATCGCCGCACACCGCAGACGGTACCTTGAACACGCCGCCCATCGACGCGCGCAGCACCTTGAGGCTGTACAGATCCGGGCAGTCGTCCGAAAGAAATACCCCGTCCACCCCAAAGGCGGCGGCGGTACGCAGGATCGTGCCGAGGTTTCCGGGATCCTGCAGGGATGAAAGCAGGAGAAATTTACCGTTACTGCCTATTTTAACAGGTTGCGTTTGGTTGTCAAGCATCGAAAATACGCCGAATACCCCCTGCGGGCTCGGTGACTGAGCCAGCTTCGCAGCCACCGAAGATGAAATTCCAACCAGCTCCAGGCCTTTTTCCGCAAGCTTCGTCAACACATCATATCGCTTGAACGCCTCTTCGGTGACATACGCCGCCCGCGGCGTACAGCCCGCATTGAACGCCTCCGCTGTGAGCTTGACCCCTTCGGTGACGAAACGCCCGGTTTCCCGGCGCGCCTTGCGCGAACCGGCCAGCCGCACATATTCCTTGACCGCGGGATTCTCCCGCGAAGTGATTTCCCGCAGCACCATGTGGCAAAATCCTCCTTTTATCAGAAAGGGATAAAATTACAAATACGCCCGCAGTCAATGACGCGGGCGTATACTGCAAGATTATTAAAGGGCTGCTTTCGCCTTTTCGCACAGGGCAGTGAACGCGGCCGCATCGTTGATGGCGATCTCGGAGAGCATCTTTCTGTTGAGATCGACACCGGCCTTGTTAAGGCCGTTCATCAGCGTGCTGTAGTTCATGCCGTTGATGCGAGCGGCGGCGGAAATGCGGGTGATCCACAGGCGGCGGAAATCACGCTTTTTCTGTTTTCTGCCGATGAAAGCGTAGTTTCCGGATTTCATGACCTGCTGTTTGGCCATTTTAAAGAGCTTGCTCTTAGCGCCAAAATAACCTTTGGCAAGCTTCAGAGTCTTTTTTCTTCTTTTGCGCGTCATCATTGCGCCCTTAACACGAGCCATATCTATTTACCTCCGTTATTTTTCCGATTATTTGTAAGGAATGAGCAGTTTAATGGTCGGAGCATTGGTCTTGTCCGCGTAGGTGCCCTGGCGCAGACGGCGGCCTCTCTTGGTGTCCTTCTTGGTCAGGATATGGGACTTGTAAGCACGGGCGCGCTTTACTTTACCATTTTTGGTGAGTCCGAAGCGCTTTTTTGCGCCGGTATGAGTCTTCAGCTTAGGCATTTTTGTTTCCTCCCTTAATATTGGTGGCCGGCTTTGGCGAAATAAACATAACCATGCTGCGGCCTTCCATCTTGGGCTGTTTTTCCACGTTGCCCACGGCAGCCACGGCGTCGGTAAACCGCTGCATAATGTTCGTGCCCAGCTCGGGATGCGCCATCTCACGGCCTCTGAAACGCAAAGCAGCTTTCACCTTGTCCCCGCCCTCAAGGAACTTGATGGCACGGTTGACTTTTGTGTTAAAATCGTTGGTATCGATGTTCAACGAGAGCCTGATCTCCTTGATTTCAATGACCTTCTGATTTTTTCTTGCTTCTTTTTCGCGTTTGGCCTGCTCGAATTTATACTTGCCGTAGTCCATGATCTTGCAGACCGGCGGGGCCGCCTGAGGAGCAATTTTCACCAGGTCAAGGTTCTTTTCAATCGCCATGTTCTGCGCCACCGCCAGGGAAACGATTCCCAGCTGCTCGCCCTCCGTGCCGACCAGACGAACTTCTTTGTCCCTAATCTCCTCATTGATGAGCAAATCCTTAGTGCTAATGCGAAACACCTCCAAAGCCTTTCTTACAAAATAAAACTGAGCGCAGGCAAAATCCACCCACGCTCATTGTCACACAATTACCCTCATCGGGAAAACCGTATTGACCAGCCGGCACATCACCGGCGAGGTGAGAACAGAATCTGCTCTGCTTTGTTTACTAAAGGATTGTATCATAGAATTTCTTCGCTGTCAACACCCTGTTTTTTGAAATCGAGCCGGATCTCCCGCCCGAGCGCGAACGAATAGAGCACGCATTCCTTCACCGGCACGCCCAGGCTTTCCCCGAGCACCCTGCGGTAAAGGTCCAGCTGCCCATAATACCGGTCGATGAGTTCCTGTGGCTCCTTCACATAATCGCTCTTATAGTCGACGATCACCGCCTGCCCGCCCTCAATAAAAACACAGTCGGCCACGCCCTGGATGGCGGTCCTGCTGTCACCGTCGAAAAGGCCGGTGTAGTCCCCAAGTGTCTCCTCGCCGACTTCCGCCAGAAAGCGCAGCTCACGGTAGACCTTCTCCGCCGTGAAAATCCGCCCGGCCAGCGTCCCGGAAAAGAACCGGTTCAGCTTGCCCGCATCGACCGCATCGGCTTCCTGCCGGGTGAGATATCCATTCTCCACCATCCGTTCAATCTCCGCAGGCGCGTCCTTCGCAGCTGCGGCGTAATCGGCGAACTGCATAAACTTATGCAGCGCATTTCCCATCTGCGCGCCGGTAAGTCCCGACGCCGACAAAAAGGCCGGGCGCCGGGCGAAGCGGTAAGCTTTGGCCATTTCGCCTTTGGAAATCTGTGAAACCGCCATCTTGGTCGGGATTCTCGTCTGCGCCTCAAACGGATACCGGTACGCAATCCGCTCCTTCAGCAGGGTAAGCAGCCGCGGGTCAGGGGCGGCCTGCCCCGCCTCATCCGCTTTTGCTTCCTGATCCGGGTCGTCCAGCACCGGCACGATCCGCAGGTTCAGCTGGCTTTCATCCGGCGCTGTCTGCACGTCCACGCCGATTTCAGCAAGCGCGGGCAAAAGGTCCTGATGGTGTATCGCCGCCATCAGGAGCCAGTCGAGATAGCTCGACGCGGCCCGCACCTGATAAGGCGAAAGCCTGCCGTCCGCTTCGAGCGGCGCGCAGTACCCCGCAAGCTTTTCCTCTGCCTTCGTAACCGTCCCGGTGATGTACAGCCGTTCCTTCGCCCGGGTGAGCGCCACATAGAGCACCCGAAGCTCCTCCGAAAGGGATGAACGTTCAATCTCAAGCCGCAGCGCCTGCATCGGTACCGTGGTAAACTGCTTCATCAGCTCGAAGTCACGGCGTACACAGGCAAAACCCAGCCGCGAATGCAGCAGGGTATTCCCATAGAGATCCTCCTTATTAAAACGTTTTGCACTGTCGCAGAGGAATACCACCGGAAATTCCAGCCCTTTCGAACGATGGATGCTCATAATCCGCACCACATCCGCCTGCTCGGAAAGGCTCGCGGCCGGAGCAAGGTCACTTTTCCGCTCGAGCAGCTGGTCAAGGAACCGCACAAAGCCCGGAAGGCCCTTATAGCCGCTCGCGTGGTAATCGCAGGCGTACTGCACAAGCAGCAGCAGGTTCGCGCGGCGGGTTTCGCCCAAACGCATCACCTGTACCTTGCCAAGGTAATCGGTCAGCTCATAAATCTTGCGGATCACCTGGTCGGCGGTCGCGCCAGCGGCAAATTGCCGCAGGCGGGCAAGCGTTTCAAGAAACGCCACGCAGTGCAGGTCTCCTTCGCCGGCGCGCGCGGCAAGCGCCAGATAGAGCGGCCCGCGCCTTTTCGCAAGGCGCAGAGCGGCCATTTCGTCCGCTGTAAAACCGAACAGCGCCGACATCATTACAGCGGCCAGGTCAATATCCAAAAGCGGATTGTCAATCACCCGCAAAAGCGAAATCACCGGTGCGATTTCCTTTGTGGTCAGGTAACCGCTCTTTGGTTCCGACCAGACCGGAACACCAAGCTTCGTAAGCGCGTCAAAATAGGTCTGCGCCTTGCCGGACGGCGACCGCATCAGGATACAGATGTCTCCGGGCCGGACTTTCCGCAGCCCGCTGCCGTCCGAGACAAGCGTCCCGGCCTCCAAAAGCCCTGCGATCCGTTCGGCCACGTAGCCCGCCTCTACCGCCGATTTATCGCGCTCCCCAGCATATTCGCCGACATCGAGCAGCTCGAGTGACACGCCTTCCTGGACGCCCGGCGGAAATACCGCACCCGGGACAAGCGCTTCTTCATCAGTATAATCAAGTTCACCGATTTTTTCGCTCATCAGCAGCCGGAAAAAGAAGTTGATCCCGCCAATGACCTCCGGCGCGCTGCGGAAATTCTTTCCAAGGGTGATCCGTGCCGGAAAATGCGCACCGTCAAAAGGCGCATAGCGCTTTTTCTTTTCAAGAAACAGCTCCGGCATCGCCTGCCGGAAACGGTAAATGCTCTGCTTGACGTCGCCCACCATGAAAAGGTTTGTTTCATCACGTGAGACGGCACGGAAAATGATTTCCTGCGCCTCGTTGGTATCCTGAAACTCATCGACCAGCACCTCGTCATAAAGCGCCGAAATGTTCTCAGCGAGCGGTGTTTTGGCGTATCCCGCTCCGACCGTGCGCACGAGCAAAGCGATCGCGTACTGTTCCATATCTGAAAAGTCCATCAGGTTGCGCTGGAGCTTTTGCCGTGTGAAATCGTCGTCAAACTCCTTCACGAGATCGAACAGCATTTCCACCATCGGCTTTAGAAATGCGATGTCCTCCGCGAACTCAGCGGCGGTTGCGCAGAACTGCCCCTTCGAAAGCCCGTCGACGATTCCCTTCACCGCCCTGCGCAGGCCCTGGACGCTTCCCTTCTGCGGGCTGTCCCCTTTGAGTGGCCGCAGCTTATCAAAGGTAAAGGCGGCGAGTTTTTCGCAGACGCCGTCCCAGTCGCGCCTTGCCGCGATGGCGGCGGCCTGTTCCAGCTGAAGCAGATCGTGGGAAAATGCATCCAGATAGGCAGCGGCCATCGCTTCGTCTGTGGTGATGATGCCAAGCGCCTGCCGGGTCAGCTGTATCGCGTAATCGAACGCCTCCGCCGTGTAGGAAAGGATCGCCTGACCCCAGATTGAATCAGCCACCCGAACCGACGGGCTGTAATAGCCGAGCTTCTCGTCAAGCCAGTTGCGGTAAAACGGATGCGCCCGCACAAAGTCGTAGAGTGAAAATAAAGTCGAGAAGAGCCTGCTGTCGTCGCGTCCGCTGCTCAACAGCTCGACCAGCTCGGCAAACGCCGCTCCGCGTTCGCTGTGGAACCGTTCGACCGTGCCGCTTGCGCAATCGCGCCGCAGGATTTCAAGCTCCTTTTCGTCCGCTACCCGCAAATTGGGCGAGATACCGAGCAGCTGGAAGTTTTCGCGGATGAGGCTGATACAGAAGGAATGGACCGTCCCAATCTGCGCGCGTCCCAAAAGCAGCTGCTGCCGCAGCAGCTGTTCGTCGTCCGGATGAACGGCAAGCATGTCCGAAACGCGCGCCATGATCCGCTGTTTCATCTCGAGCGCGGCGGCATTCGAAAAGGTCATGACCAGCAGGCGGTCGGCATCGACGGGATGATCTTCGTCGAGCAGCAGCCCCACAACCCGTTCCACCAGCACAGCGGTCTTGCCGCTGCCGGCGGCCGCCGATACCAATACTGTCCCGCCGCGCGCCGAAATTGCATTCTGCTGTTCGGGCGTCCAGCGTTTTTCAGCCATCGGAGTCCTCCTTCCCCATCAGTTCATAGATGCGCTCCTTGTCAATCTCGCAGAGCTTTCGTACCGGGTCCCCCTCCTCATGCCCGCAGACCGCATGATAATCGCACCAGAGGCAGGGCGAATAATCCGACAGTCCGTCGGCTGGTTTGGCGCCGATCTTCCCGCCGTACAGGTCGCTGGAGATTTCAGTGAGCAGCTTTTCAACCTGCCTGCGGATCTGTGCCATCTGCGTGAGGTTCGCAAGCGAGCTGTGTACATCGAAGCTGCCGTCTTTCTTGGCCTTTGCTGGGATGAACACCCCGGCAAGGTCCGGCTCCATCGCGGAGAGGACCTCCCTGTCCTCAATCAGGATGCCGTTCATCTTGAGCCGCTTGAGCTGCTCGGCGCGTATTTCCTCGTCGGAAGCATGCCGCCCGGCCGAAATCACGCTGTCCCGCGCGGGCATGTAGAGCACACCCGCGGGGACCGGTTCCGCCCCGTCCGGCAAAGGATTCTCACAGATTGAAAAAAGGTAGATCAGCATCTGCAGGTTGAGTCCGTAATAGACGTCGGACAGATTGAAGGTCTTGCGGCCGGACTTGTAGTCCACCACCCGCACATATCGTTTCTGCCCGCGCCGCAGAACGTCCACGCGGTCGACGATCCCTTCGACGATCACCTTGGTGCCATCCGCCGCGATCAGGTCGAGCGGCTTTATCTGCGCATCCAGGTTGATCGGCAGCTCGAACGCTTCCGGCTCAAATTCGCTCTGCGAAAACTCCAGCCCCAGCCGCCGGAGCAGCCGGACAAGCGTGTTCACCAGCCGCCGGAAGAGATATTTGAAGCGCGCGGGCATCTCTTCAAGATTCTGGATCTTCGCGCCGAGGTCCGCTTCAATGAGTTCGGAAATCTCCGCACGCAGCTGCGCGTCCGGAAGGACGAAAAGTCCCCTGCCGCCATGTTTTTTCACCATCTTTTCGAGCACCAAGTGGATGAGCGAGCCCGATTCGATCGGATTAAATTCCGCTTTGCGGCGGGTGTTGAGCCGCAGCCCCACCTGGCAGAAATACGAAAACGGGCAGCTGTAGTACCGCTCGACCTTGGACGGCGAAATGCGCATTTCACGTCCAAAGAGCCTCCGCGCCGCCGCGCGGTCGTACAGGGCGAACTCCCGCGCGCCGCTGCAGCTTTCGAGCTGCGCCATCCGCCGCGGTGCGTTCTCCGCAAAATACGCCTTCAGCGTCGCCTCCCGGACGGAATCCTCCCGCCAGCACCGGGTCATCGCGTCAAACGCGGTTTTTTCGTTTACGGCGCGCCCAAGCGCGTCGTAAAAAGAAGGCGCGCCGAAGATTTTGTCCCCCAGGATTCCGCGCAGCTGTGCGAGCGCGCCGGACGGCGCGAGCGCGCCCCCCGCGGTGTCCCGCATCGGCCAGGTCATATAAAGGCGTTCAGACGCCTGGGTCAAGGCGAAATAGACGAAGTAACGCTCAAAGAGGGCGTACTGCTCCGGCGTACGCAGAAGATCCACGCCGCGCTCTTTGAGAAGGTTGCGCTCCGCCGGGGAAAAGATGCCCCCAGGCGCGTCCCACAGCGGGAACGCCCCCTCGTTGAGCCCAATTATAAAGGCCGCGCGCGGACCATTCGGCCGGATGCGGTCCGCTGTGCCGGCAATCACCTGATCAAGCGTCTGCGGCAGCGAGCCAATGTCCGAAGCGGCGAGGCTCATGCGCAAAAGATCGATATAACGCGAAAGCTTGAAGCTTGTCCCGCCCAACGCGCCTCCGAACACATCCAGAATCCCGACCAACAGATCCCAGACCTGCGCGCCGGTTTCCAAAAAGCGCTTCTGCTCCTCCAGATCCATCTCCTGTGCGCTCTCCTGGAGGTGCTCCGCCGCTTTGCAGTCGGCAAGATATTGGAATACCGCGCCCGCAAATCCACGTCCATCACAATTTTCCAGCCGGTTCATCAATTTGCGCAGCGGTCCCGCCAATTTTTCACGCGCCGCGTTGATCCGGGAAAGCGCGGCAGTCTGCTCCTCTGTAAAGCCTTCCACCATGCCATCCGGATTATTGACAAAATCCGCAACCCAGGTAAATCCGCTGATTCCCCAGGTGAAGCAGTAATTTTCCAAAAGTCCCGCGTCCACCTGATCCACTCCGGTGATGCAGTTTTTTGCAAGCGAAAGCACCGCGTCGGTGGAGAAGTTCCCGCGCACCGCTTCGAGCGCGCCAAGCACGCCGCTCACCAGGGGATACACCTGGATATCCTCCCGCTGGTCGGCAAAAAACGGGATATCATACCGCGAAAAGACCGTTTCAAGCGGTACAAGATACCGCTCAAGGCTCCTTCCAATCACCACAATATCCCGGTAACGGTATCCTTTTTCCCGCACAAGCAGAGCGATCTGCGCTGCAATATACTCCAACTCATCGTAAAGGTCTTCGCATGATATGGCAAAAACATCCCGCGTATCCGCAGATATCTCCGGCCGCAGTTTCGGATATTCCCTCGCCACGGCAGCCAACGCGGGGTTTTGAAACCGGTGCGGCTCCCGCATCACGACCGGCGGACTAACCCGGGCGCCGCACCGTTTGGCCATTTCGGTCAAACGGTGCGCGGTACGCGCGGGCGCACTGAGTGCGCCCGTGGCGCCCGGCGCCTGCGGCCCCTCGCAGGTGAGCGTCACGGTCACACGCGGGCAGAACTCGAGCAGCAGCGCAAGCATCCTCCATTCCGCGCCCATAAAGGCCATAAACCCATCGATAAAGACTTCGTAATCCTCCAGGAAGTCCGGATGTTCCTCCAGTTTTTTGCAGGCGCGCCACAGGTTGTCGTCCGGGTCGGTGTAACCCTGTTCAATGAGCGCCTGATAGGTCTCAAAAATCAGCGCGATGTCTCCGAGCTTGTCCGAAAGTCCCCCGGAAGCATCCCGCGCAACCGCACGCAAAATTTCCGGTTCCACGCCGGCGGTTTTCAGTTCACTGACGGTTTCGCACATCGAAGCGACCAGCGCCGCGTCTTCCGCGTTCCTTCGGTAAACCGACAGCCCGTCCCGCAGTTCCCCCAGCGCCACGCTCATGAGCAGATATTTTGCCGTTTCATCCAGATGAACGCCCGCAAGTCCTCCAAACTCTCGGAAAATGCGGTCGCAAAGGCGTGTAAAGCTGAGCACCTCCACAGATAGGGCATCCTTCGCGCCGAGTCTGCGATAGAGCATCTTTTCGCTTTCAAACGAATACTGTTCCGGCACGATCAGAATCGCTTTCCTGCCATTTTTCACAGCCTGCCCGATCCGCTCATGCAGCAGCGTCGTCTTGCCCGTCCCGGCAATTCCAAGAATCAGATCCAGCATTCGTTCACCAGCTTTCGATTTTTCAAGTACGAGATCTATTCTACCACAAACGGAAAAAAAGTGCACACCGTTTTCACAGTGCGCACCTTCTCATTATAAGCTCATGCCGAGTTTGACCGCTCTTGCATTCGGCTCCGCAAGATGCTGTTTCTTCGGCGGGACGCATTTGAGGATCGCCTGTTCCACCGTTTCCAGGGAAGCGAAACCGCTCTCCTTGAGCGCTTTACCCAGAATAATCATGTTTGCAAGTCCCTTGAGTCCCTCCGAATCGGCCAGCGAAGTGGCCGGGACATAGAAACATTTGATATCGTCACGCTCACATTTTTTATCGATGAGCGCGCTGTCAATCACAGCGATGCCGCCGGGGGCAACCTTGTCAATAAATTTATCATAGGAAGGCAGGTTCATCGCGACGAGCAGGTCCGGGGTCAGCACCAGCGGAGAACCGATCGGGTCGTCCGAAAGGCACACCGAACAGTTCGCGGTGCCGCCGCGCATCTCCGGGCCGTAAGAAGGCAGCCAGGAGACATATTTTTCCTCGATCAGGCCGGAATAAGCGATGATCTTACCGGCAAACAGGACACCCTGTCCACCGAAACCGGCCAGCAGCATATTTTGAGTCATGCTCTTACCCCCTTATCCGTCCTGTCCGCATAGACACCTAGCGGATAGTAAGGCATCATGTTGTCACGCAGCCACTGGAGCGCTTCGCTCGGGGTGAGGCCCCAGTTGGTCGGACAGGTCGAAAGGATTTCGACAATTGAGAAACCTTTTTTCTCCACCTGGCAGGTAAACGCTTTTTTGATCGCGGCTTTCGCCTTGCGGATATTCGGGACGCTGTCCACCGCCACACGTTCGGCATATGCCACGCCGCTTAGGGTGGAGAGCATCTCACAGACACGCACCGGGAAGCCCGCCATCGACACATCACGTCCGTACGGCGTGGTCTGGGTGACCTGGCCCGGCAGGGTGGTCGGCGCCATCTGACCGCCGGTCATGCCGTAGATCGCGTTATTGACGAAGATGATGGTGATGTTCTCGCCGCGGGTTGCCGAATGGACCGTCTCCGCAGTGCCGATTGCGGCAAGGTCGCCGTCGCCCTGGTAGGTAAACACCACATTGTCCGGCAGCGAACGCTTCACACCGGTCGCAACAGCCGGGGCGCGGCCATGCGCGGCTTCGATCATGTCACAGCCAAAATAATTATATGCAAGCACCGAACAGCCAACCGGCGCGACGCCAATGGCTTTGCCCTCCACATCCAGTTCGTCCAGCACCTCGGCGACCAGTTTATGGATTACGCCGTGGGTGCAGCCGGGACAATAATGGGTCGAAACGTCCAGAAGGGCGTGCGGCCTCTCGTAAACAATTGCCATTACCGGTCACCTCCTGCCATTTTTTCAAGAACCTCAAGCACTTCTGCCGGGGTTGGGATGATGCCGCCGGTGCGTCCGAAGAACTCTACCGGGGCTTTTCCGTTCACGGCAAGGCGCACGTCGTCCACCATCTGGCCCATGCTCATTTCAACGCAGAGGAATGCCTTTGCGTGCTCCGCCGCTTTCGCGATCGGCGCGACGGGATATGGCCAAAGGGTCAGCGGGCGGATCATGCCGGCCCTGATCCCCTTTTCACGGGCGGAATTGACCGCGCTGCGCACAATACGCGCGGTCGCACCGTATGCGACGACAACGAACTGCGCGTCGTCCACAAGATATTCCTCCGCCTTCGCATGATTCGCCTTCACGATCTCGTAGCGTTTGAACCGCTCTACGATGTTGTGCTCCAGCTCATCCGGCTGCAGGTAAAGCGAATTGGTGATGTGGTGCAGGCGTTTGTGCTGATGTCCATCGGTGGCCCAGCCGCTCTTATCGATCTTCTTGATCTCCTTTTCCGGAAAAACGACCGGCTCCATCATCTGTCCGAGCATACCGTCCGCAAGAATCATCGCAGGCATCCGGTAGGTGTCGGCCAGCTCATAGGCATCGAACACCATGTCGACCATCTCCTGGATGGTGGACGGTGCAAAAACCAGCACATGCAGGTCGCCGTGGCCGGGGGCGCGTGTTGCCTGCCAGTAGTCTGCCTGGGAGGGCTGAATGCCGCCAAGGCCCGGGCCGCCGCGCTGCACGTTGATGATGAGGCAGGGCAGGTCGGAACCGGCCAGATACGAAATACCCTCGGTTTTGAGCGAGATGCCCGGCGAAGAGGACGAGGTCATCGCCCGCACGCCCGCGGACGCCGCGCCGTAGATCATATTGATTGCGGCAACTTCGGATTCCGCCTGCAGATATGTACCGCCGATTTTGGGCATGCGTTTGGCCATATACGCCGCGACTTCGGTCTGCGGCGTGATCGGATAGCCGAAGAAATGACGGCAGCCGGCCTGGATTGCGGCCTCAGCGAGCGCCTCATTTCCTTTCATAAGGACCTTCTGATTAGAAGCCATGATTTCAATACCTTCTTTCCCACACGTCTATTTCTCTACAGTAATTGCGCAGTCCGGGCACATAATCGCGCACATCGCGCATCCGATACATTTTTCCATATCGGAAACGGTCGCGGGATGATAGCCTTTTGCATTCAGGACCGCTTTGTCCAGAAAAATAATCTTCTTCGGGCAGACGTCCACACAAAGTCCGCAGCCTTTGCAGGTGTTGTTATTTACTGTCATCTTCGCCATTCTTTCTAGCACCTCCTTAATTTCGGAGTCGTCAGGAGTTTTATGCCTCCCACGGCTTTTTTACATAGATTTTAACCGGATACACCATCCCGGCGGGCATCAGGCCCTCCAGCTCCGGGGCGATCCTTTCGTCAGCGGCGGTGAAAAGTACCGGCACGCCGTACTTTTGGGCTGTACGCGCAGCAAAATCCGCCGTATCCGCCACATCCCGCGCGGTGGTCTCATCCGCCAGGTTCGAGCAGTTCACCACGCCGGTCACCGAAAGCCGCGACACCGCCTGGATATCGTCGAGCACCTCGGATGCATCTTCGGCGGTCCGGGTCAGATACCGGTAGCCGTTTACGACATAGAGCATGTCACAGCCGCCAGAAGCTTTGATTTTGCCGCTGTAGCGTCCAAGAGCGGCGGCGCCCGCATCGTCGCCGCCGACGTCGATAATGAGCTGACGCTCGGTTTCGATCTCCACGTCGAGATGCGCCGTCAGCGCGGGGATGTCAAGGTTTGATCCCGCGTAAACAGGCGCGATCATCCCTATCCCCTGTTCCTCCATGAGCCCTGCGAAATCTGCGCTGCGGAAGTAAGGGTTCACGATGTCCAGATCCACAAGCGTCACATTTTGACCCATTTTTTTATAGTCCAGCGCGAGGTTTACCGCCAGGTTGGTTTTCCCGCTGCCGTAGTGCCCCACGACAACGACAATCCGCTTCAATTGTTCCAGCAAACGGCCGCCTCCCTTCCAAAATCCTTTTCGATCACAGCCAGTGCGAACAGGCCGCTGCCCATTTTGCTTCTGGCTATTCGTTTATTATAACATCTGTCAAGGAAACGCACAACAGGTTGGGCAAAATTCCAGTTTTTCCACAAGCACGCTTTTCGTTATTGCACCGATAAAGTGCAAATCCAACAAAAAACCTCTCCCGTTACCGGCAGAGGCTCTTTTATCCTTCGGTAACGCCTAACGGCCCCTTTTTTTGGAGAGGATCACATATACGATCACCAGCACCACCGCAAGAATCAGCAGCCCGCCGATCAGCACCATTGTCGAACCGGAGCCGTCTCCTGTTTCGGGCAGCAGCGCAAAAGATGGAACCGATACCAGCACAAAGGTGGCAACCGCCAGCAGAAGCACGGCAAAACGTTTGAAAAAAAGCTGCATCAATAGATCCCCCTGTAAAATATCAGAACATTTCTTTATATTATAGCGGTTTCCCGCGAACTGTCAACACAGGTGCGCACGAACGCACTGAAAAGCTTATACTGATTTTCATCCCCGCGCAGCAGGTATTCCGGATGCCACTGTACCCCCAGCACAAACTCCCGGCCAGGCATGTAAGCGGCCTCAACGAGCCCATCTTCCGAGAGCGCCGCCGCGCTCAGCGCCGGGGCCAGCTCCTGTACCGCCTGATGGTGGATGCTGTTGACCATGATCCGATCGCGGCCATAGATTTCAAAAAGCGGTGTATCCGGCAGGATCTGCACTGCATGAGATGGTTTCTCGTAAGGTTTCTGCTGCTTATGACGGATGATCGACAGGTGCTGCTCCTCCAGATCCTGGTAGAGATTCCCGCCGAGCGCGACGTTTAAAAACTGCAGCCCACGGCAGATGCCGAGCACCGGTTTATCCGCCTCCAATACCCTCTGAAACAAAAGTGTTTCCATCCGGTCGCGGACAGCGTGGCAGTTGCCGCAGTAGGGCCGCGGCTGTTCCCCGTAAAGGATCGGGTCAATGTCATGCCCGCCGGTGAACAGAAATCCGTCGCATTCCCCCGCCAGCTGGGAAATTGTCTGCGGATCACCTTCGAGCGGCAGAATAACAGGAATTCCTCCCGCTTCCGTCACGCCGTCAAGATATTCCGGCAGCATCCAGACGCTTGCCATCGCGTCGTCATAAAGCGGCGTCACTCCAATTACAGGTTTACGCATCGGATCAACCCCCAGTTTGCACAGTATTTTTATCAAACAGTTTTGTGTTGAGCGTAATGACCGAAAAAATGATGAGCAGGTCGCCCACGAGCTTCCCCCAAGTGAAGGAATCCCCCAAGATAAGCAGTCCAACCAGAGACGCGAAGACCAGTTCCATTGTCGCAATGATCGAAGCGGTTCCGGAATCGATCCGGGTGAGCCCTTTCGTAAAAAGCAAAAACGGCAGCAGCGTCACCAGCGCGCCGATTGCCAGCGCCGCGAGCAAAGTTTTTCCATGCAGCAGTGGGAAAAGTTTCGCGGGCGAACAAAGCGGCAGCGAACCGAGCGCCGCAAACAGGAACGTATAGGCAGTGATTGTGATGCTGCTGTAACCTTTCCGCACGGCGAGGCTTCCAAAGACGCTGTAAAGCCCATAACAAAAACCGGACGCCACTCCGTATAGGATTCCCGCTGGAGAGAAGGCCGCCGGGTCCGCGTTCAGCACGCCCGTCACCAAAATACAGCCGGTGATGGTGATGACCAGCGCCACCAGTTTTTTGCGGGTGATCCGGTCATGAAAGCAGATTGCGGAGATGATCATGATGAAGATCGGCGCGGTATTGAGCAACACAACCGATACCGATACGGAAACCAGATCGATCGACATAAAGTAGCAGTAGTTGAAAAGCACAAAACTGAGCATCCCGGTCCCGGCAAAGATCCAGCAGTCCTTCCAGTTGATCCGAAGCGCTCCACGGTCAAAAATCGCCAGATAGCCCGTAAGCAGTACGCCAGAAACCAGCGCGCGCACCGCAACCACCTGCATCTGGCTGAGCCCACCGGCGGCAAGCTCATTGTATAGCAGGGCGATCATTCCCCATAGAAATGCCGCCGTGACAATGTAAAGGTAGTATCGCGCTTTCAAATCATCCATCCCTTTTATTTTCTGCGTATAGAAAGAAAAGGAGCCTGTACCGGCCGTTTTCCCGGCCGGTACAGCTCCGGCATCGCCTTCGCTCAGAAGCCCAGCTCTTCGCCGACGAGGATCACCTTGATCCTCCCTTTGAACTGCTGCTGCGCAAGCACCACAAAACCGCAGCAGAGACGTTCATCGCTGCGGCAGTCCCGGCAGTTGCCCAGCACCTTACAGGGAACTTTGCGGTCAAGCCGCACGGCGTTCGCGGGCGCGGCAATGCTGCGCACGCGGTCGCGCGCGGCATCGAGATCGGTGACAATCTTATTGTAACCCGCGACAACGATCACGCTTTTCGGGCCGTAGAGCATTGCCGCTGTACGGTTTCCGACCCCGTCCACATTGTAAAGCTCCCCATTTTCGGTCACGGCGTTCGTACTGGTAAAATAGGTGTCGCACGAAAAAGCCTGGTGCATGATCTGCGCCGGGTCCGCCCCCTTTGCCTCCCGGTCGAGGAACTGATATTTTCCAGAGCGCAGAAGCGCCTTTATCCCGGACTGATCCAGCGTCGCGGAACCGCCGCAGGAAACCGTTTGGCCTTCCGGGCAGAGCTCTTCACAAAGCTTTACCGCTTCGGCACAGGTCTTTACATAGTAGGCGTCCATTTTATTGTTCTGCAGGTTCCCGATTGTCCGGTTGATCCGCTTTTCGATGATGGTATGTAAATTGGCGTCCATGTCTCTTCCCTCCGTTTGCAGTCATTTTCTTTATTTTACAATGTTTCTTTTCGTTTTACAATGTATCCGCCAACAAAATCTGTTCCAGTTCAGCGACGCTGCCTGCGGCCGGAAGGCCTGCCGGAAGCTTTTCTCCGGCAAACCGAAACCCATAGCCGTACGCCGCGCTGATGAAGTCCACACCTGCCTTGCACGCGCCGGAGGCGTCATGGCCGGTGTCCCCGATCATAACCACCTTCGCAAGGTCCGTATAACCCATCCGGTCAAGCGTGCGTGAAATGATTTCCGACTTGTCAATGTTCTCCGACCGGCTTTCCACCGTCCCACAGCAGGTTTCCAGCGCATCCAGCATGCCGTATTTCTCCAGGAGCTGGCGCGCCATCCGTTCCGGCTTCAGAGTGGAAACCGCGTTGCGGACTCCGGCTGCCTTTAATTTCAGAACCAGCTCATGAATCCCGCCATAGACCTTTGCAACAAAAATCCCACGCTCCCGGTAATCTTCCCGGAAAAAGCGGACCGCATCCGCGGCCTGCCGGTCATCCAGGCCGACACATTCCCGAAAGATCCTGGTCAGCGGCGGACCGATAAACTTGCTGAGGATTTCGCCTGACGGCGCCGGTAAGCGCATCTTGTCAAACGCGTATCGCAACGACTGAAAAATCCCTTCGGAAGTATCCACCATCGTTCCGTCGAAATCCCAAAGCACCACTTCATACTTCATCTGGTATTCCCTCTTTTCAAATTGTGCAAAACAGATTATAACACGGCGCAGGGCCGCACTCAACTAAAAACAGCCGCTTTGCGGCTATTTTTTGCACAAGCGGCCTCTGGCGGTGCATCAAAACGAAACGGACGCCGCGCATATTTTGCGCGGCGTCCGCCGTTCTTTTAGCCAGGTCAGAAACTTCTCCCGGAGCCTCCCCCGCCAAAACTTCCGCCTCCGCCGGAGAATCCTCCTCCGCCAAAGCCGCCTCCGCCGGAGAATCCTCCTCCGCCAAAGCCGCCTCCGCCGCCTCTCCCAAAGCCGCCGAATCCGCCAAAGAAGAATGGGCCGCCAAAATGGTGATCGTCGTCATCGTCGTCCCACGGGCCTTTCCGCCGGTTTCTGCCGCGCCGCCCGCGCGAAAAGATTGAAACGAACACCAGAATGACAACCAGGATGACGAGCAGATCTCCAAAATCGCTTTCCTCCGATTCCTCCGGGATCGCTTCATATCCCGGAAGCGCATCCAACCCGTATTCGACCAGGATCTCCGAAAGCAGCCCGTTATAGAGTTCCCGCGTACCGGTGTCAAAATCCCCTTCTTTATAGGAGCTGATCGCATAGGTGTCGATCAGCCGGCCAACTTTCGCGTCGTTGAGCGCGCCCTCAAGCCCGCGACCAACTTCGACCTTGATTTCACCGTCATCCGGCGCGAGCAGCAAGAGCACTCCATTATTCTTTTCCTTGCTGCCAATCCCCCACGCACGCGCCACGCCGAGCGCATAGCTGTCCCGATCCTGCCCGTCGAGCGAAGCGACCGTCAGCACCACAAGCTGGGCGCCGGTCTGTTGGTCAAGCGAAGCGGATCTGTCCATAATATAATCCTTCGTGGACTGGGAGAGCACATTCGCGTAGTCGTTTACGAAGAAATCCCGTGTTGGAGCTGGATAGGACGCCCCACAGAAAAGTCCAAGCGTCAAAAGCAGGGCGGCAGCAGCCGGGAATATCCTTTTTATCCGCTGTTTCATCCCGTTAAGCCGTGAAATCGACGCTCGGCGCTGACTGGGCCGATTCGGGCGCCTCGAAGTATTCCGCCTTCACAAAGCCAAACATCCCCGCAAGCAGGTTATTGGGAAAGGTGATAATTTTGCTGTTGTAGCTCTTGACGGCCTCGTTATAATCGACGCGCGCCACCGAGATACGGTTTTCGGTCCCGGCCAGCTCGTCCATCAGGGAGATATATCCCTGGCTCGACTGGATTTCCGGGTAGTTCTCCACCACCATTAAAAGCCGTGAGAGCGCACTCGAAAGGTTGTCATTGGCAGCGGCCAGCTCCTGCATCCCCTGCGCGCCGGAAAGCTGGGCGCGCGCCTCTGTCACGCTGTCAATCACCGCCTGCTCCTGGGCCGCAAGTCCCTTCACAGTATTCACCAGGTTCGGGATCAAATCCGACCGGCGCTGCAGCTGGGTCTGGATGGCCGACTGCTGGGTATCGACGTTTTCCCGCAGGGTTGCCATGCCATTGTATGCCCCCACAAGCGTAAACACGGCAATCACAAGCAAGACAACGATTACAATTAAGGCAATCATCCCACCGGACAATTTTTTCATGCTACAGTTCGTCCCCTTTGATAAAATTTTGATAAGCCAGCATCATTCTAGCATGCCGGATTTTTGTTTACAAGGTTATACTCTTAGAGTTCACAAATCGGTTGCGATTTATTTCAGAAAATTTCATGAAGGATAAAAACGCGGCTGGTTTCCCAGCCGCGCACCCTCAAACATCCAGTTCCTTATACATCTGCAGGTATGGCATCTTTTCAAAGCCCAGCCGTTCATAAAGCCGGGACGCGCCAGTGTTATCCGCTTCGACCTCAAGCCGGATACGGGAAATCTTTCCCTGGGACTTTTCTTCGAATTCCCGAAAAAAGCGCGCGCCGATCCCTTTCCCCTGAAACTGCGGCCGCACATAGATTTCTTCAATCCAAGCGCACAGGCCCCCCGCTTCATTCGACCAGGTATAGGAAATCTGCGCATAGCCCGCGATCCCGCCTTCCTCCACAAAAAGATACGCCTCCAGAAGCGGGCTGCCCGCCGCGATCTGTGCGAAGGTGCGTTCGAAATGATCCCCGGGGATCGGATGCAGCACAGCCGGTGAATGGTAGAATTCACGGAGCATGGGCAAAAAGACTTCCCGATCCTCTGCGGTCACTTTTCTGATCAATTTCTGATTCTCCTTTATTAAATGATGCTGTTATTATATCCGCAACCACTTTTTTTTGCAAGCCGGGCAGGTTTTTCTAAAACTTTTTATATTGCGAAATACAAGCGGATATGCTATAGTTAATGCTTGCAAAACGTGATTTTGCGTTTTGCATGACATGAAGGATGTGATCTGTTTGAGCTTAACCAATACGCCCAGTGCGAACCGGCTTCATATCGGCATCTACGGCAAACGAAACAGCGGGAAGTCCTCGCTGATCAATGCGATCACCAATCAGCACACCGCGGTCATCTCGGATATTCCCGGCACCACCACCGACCCGGTCTACAAAGCGATGGAAATCAATGGGATCGGCCCCTGCATGCTGATCGACACCGCCGGCTTTGACGACGAGGGCGAGCTTGGCCGGCTGCGCGTCGAGCGCACCCAGGACGCGGTCAAAAAGACCGACGTTGCGATCGTCGTCTTCTGCGACACCGACATTGAACAGGAATCCGCCTGGATTTCGATGCTGCGGGAACACGGGATTCCCGTTATCGCGGTCGTCAACAAGTCGGACATCCTGACCAACGTTTCGGAGATTGCAAAGACGATACACGAGCATTTTTCTCTCTTCCCGGTTGTCGTTTCTGCCAAGGAGCACAGCGGGATCAAAAACGTTGTCGAAGCCGTCATCCGTCAGCTTCCGGAGGATTACGAACGCAAAAGCATCACCGGCGGGCTGGTCGGGCCGGGCGACCTTGTGCTGCTCGTGATGCCGCAGGACATTCAAGCGCCGAAAGGGCGCCTCATCCTGCCGCAGGTGCAGACCATCCGCGATCTGCTCGACAACCACTGCCTCATCATGAGCGTCGCCACCAGCGAGCTCGACGCGGGCCTCGCGGCGCTCGCAAAACCGCCAAAGCTGATTATCACCGACTCCCAAGCTTTTCAGACCGTGTACGAAAAAAAGCCCCCCGAAAGCCTGCTGACCTCCTTCTCGGTTCTGATGGCCGCGGTCAAAGGGGACATCCACGCCTTTGTGGACGGTTCGGCCGCGATCGATTCGCTCACGCCGGACTCCCGCGTGCTGATTGCAGAGGCCTGCACCCACGCGCCGCTCGCCGAAGATATCGGCCGGGTGAAAATTCCGCGGATGCTGCGCAAAAAAGTTGGCGAACAGCTGGGAGTCGACGTGGTGAGCGGCCCGGACTTTCCGGAGGACCTGTCCTGTTACAGTTTGATCATCCATTGCGGCGCCTGCATGTTCAACCGCCGTTATGTCCTCTCGCGCATTGAAAAAGCCCGCGCTCAGGGCGTTCCGATCACCAATTACGGCGTGGCGCTCGCAAAGCTCACCGGTATCCTCGACAACATCTCCTATTTTTAATCATCCTGGCAGGCCGTTTGCAGCAAGCGGCCTGCTTTTATGCATTTTCAATAAAAAAGCCGCTTGCAGACGAAGTTCTTTTTCTGCGGACTGTTTTTCTGCGGCGGACAACCCAGCAGGAGAATTCTTCCGCGGCGTCCATCTTTCCAAATCGGTGCAAAGCCCCCAAAAACAGGGCATAAACAGCGCGGCCCTTTCCCGATACGCGGACAGCCTATTCCGCGCTGCACAGGCATTTTGAGCGTGTCACAGGATGCAGGAATGCAGGCATTCCTGCATGTTGAATTTTCGTATAAATTCACATAGAAATTATAAAGATTCCGTATAGAAACCGGGAAAAGCCCTTGACTTTACCGCTTCGACAACATAAACTGTAACACATAGACAAAGATGGAGTATTATGCAGATTTTTCCGCTTTGTCCGAATTTGAAACTGAAAATTGTATTTGGGAGAGAATGTAAAATGAAAAAAGTCATTGCACTCACACTCGCTTTGATGATGACCCTGGCGCTTGCCGCCTGCGGTTCCTCCGACTCCGGCTCCAGCGCACCCGCGCCGGCGGCCTCCGCCGCCCCGTCCGGCACAGCTTCTGAACCGGCGGATGCGGACGGCACTTTCACCACCGTTACTGAAGGCAAATTCACCGTCGGTATGGAGTGCGCCTACGCGCCTTTCAACTGGACCCAGCTTGAACAGACTGAAACTGCGGTCGACATCGGCAGCGCCTCCTTCGCGGATGGCTACGACGTTGTTGTCGGCAAATATATCGCGGACAAGCTCGGACTTGAACTGGTCGTCAAACCGATCGCGTGGGAAGGTCTTGAGCCGGCTGTCAACAATGGCGAAATCGACGCGATCATCGCCGGTATGACCGCCACTCCCGAACGGGCTGAAAACGTCGACTTCACCACCCCGTATTATGAGAGCAAGATGGTCATCATCGTGCGCGGGGACAGTGATCTTGTGAATGTCACCGACATTCAGGAGCTCTCCGGCAAAAAGGTGCAGGGCCAGACCAATACTCTCTATGACACGGTCATCGATCAGATTGAAGGCGTCGACCATGTCACTTCCCTGGCCACCTACCCGCTGATGGTCGCCGCGCTGCAGAACAAAGAAGTGGACGCGCTGACTGCGGAGCTTCCGGTCGCCGTGGGCGTTGTAACCAGCAACCCGGATCTCAAATATGTCGAATTTGAACCCGACAAGGGCTTCCAGGCTGACACTTCCGTTTCGATTGCCGTGAAGAAAGGCAATTCCGCACTGCTTGAAGCAGTCCAGGGCGCGCTTGATTCTGCCGACGAGGAAACCCGCCAGCAGTGGATGATCGACGCCACCAACCGTCAGCCTTCCCAGGAATAAGAACATAAAAAGATAGGATTGTTGTGATATGATCGCCTCGGCAATTAAAATCGCAGAAAAGTACTGGCCGATGTTCTGGGCCGGCATCGAAACGACCCTGCTCATCTCTCTGACCGGTACCATCATCGGTTTGGTGATCGGCCTGTTTGTTGGAAGCATCCGCTCGATCTCCGCAAAGATCGAACCGCGCGATACCTTTATGACACGCCTTTCCAAGCGGGTTATCTTTCTCATCACCAGCATCTATGTGGAATTTTTCCGCGGCACGCCGATGATGGTACAGGCTGTTTTCCTCTATTACGGCCTTAAACCGGTCTTCAACTGGAACCCCATCACCGCCGGTATCTGCATCATTTCGATCAACACCGGCGCATACATGGCGGAAATCCTGCGTGCCGGCATCCAGGCCGTCGATGTGGGACAGATCGAAGCCGCCCGCAGTATCGGCATGACCTCGGGACAGACGATGTTCCACGTGGTTTTGCCCCAGGCGATTAAAAACGCTTTCCCCGCCATCGGCAATGAATTCGTTGTCAACATCAAGGATTCGTCGGTACTTAACGCGATCTCGGTAACCGAGTTGTTTTTCCAGTCAAACAAGATCGCGGGCAGTATTTTCAAATATACCGACACATTCCTTGTCACCGCTCTGATCTATCTGGTGCTCACCTTTACCACCACCCGGATTCTACGCCTGATCGAAATCCGTATGAACCGTCCACCGGCCAGCTACCCCACCTCACAGACGGTTCCGGAAGCACGAATCAAGCATAAGCACGCTTAAGGAGGCGCCACGATGTCAGAACATTTGATGGAAATCAAAAACCTGAAAAAGCATTTCGGAAAGCTGGAAGTTTTAAATGACATCCAGTTTTGCATCGATAAGGGCGACGTCATCTGCCTGATCGGCGCGTCGGGCAGCGGGAAATCCACCCTGCTGCGCTGCATCAATGTGCTCGAAACGCCGGATGGCGGTCAGATCCTGCTGCATGGCAGGGATATCCTTACCGGTGAGATCGACGTCAATAAGCACCGCGTCAAAGTCGGTATGGTTTTTCAGTCGTTCAATCTCTTTAATAATATGAGCGTTCTGAAAAACTGCATGATCGGCCAGATGACCGTGCTCAAACGCTCCAAGGAGGAAAGCCAGAAGAAAGCGGAATTCTACCTCAATAAGGTTGGAATGAGCGATTTTGCCGGCGCTTCCCCAGCGCAGCTTTCAGGAGGACAGCGCCAGCGCGTCGCGATTGCGCGCGCACTCTGTATGGACCCTGAAATTCTGCTGTTCGACGAGCCGACTTCGGCGCTCGATCCGGAGATGGTCGGCGACGTGCTGGACGTCATGAAACAGCTTGCGCGTGAAGGGCTGACGATGATCGTCGTCACGCACGAGATGGGCTTTGCCAAGGATGTCGCTTCCCGCGTGGTCTTTATGGACAAAGGCGTAATCGTAGAGGAAGGCCCTCCCGAGCAGGTCTTCAAAAATCCGAAAAATGAACGTACCAGGGAGTTTCTTTCCCGGTACCTTTCGTAAAATTGAAAAAAGGCCCGCATCCATCGGGATGCGGGCCTTTTTTATGCTTTGTAGTTTCTGCTGTCGATCTTTTTCCAGCGCTCGCGCAGGAGATACGCCGCCGCCTTTGGCTGACGATCACGTGTAAAGGCACCTTTCTTGTTTCCGTCAACCCGCATGATCCCCTCAGATGTCTGGAAATCGGCGAAGTTCCACATCTGCTCGCCAACCACGCTGTCGCAGCTGTCGAATACCTCATGCTGCATTTTGAGGTATTCCTCCTGATACTCCTCCGACCACATAACGCTTGGAAGCTTATGGAGTCCAGGCATCGTGTCCGCGCCATATTCGGTGAGGATGATCGGTTTGCCGGTGGAGGACCACTGTTCGAGCTCCTTTTCAAAGTTTTCCCGGGCAATGTCAATGTCCGGGCCGCCATTCACATACCAGCCGTAATACCGATTGAGGCAGATCACATCAGAAAGGTGACTGACTTTACAGCTTCCATATGGTGCCACCATGATATTGGTAAAGGTCATCGGGCGCTTCTGTACGTCGAGCGTACGCGCATAGGAAAAAATCTTCTCAAAGTAATCCTCCGCTTGCGCAAGTGAGGAGTCCGGCTCATTCGCAAGGCACCACATCACCACGCTGGGATGGTTCTTATCCCGCAGAACAAGTTCCCGGATCGCATCTTTATGGTTTTCGATTGTCTCAGTGTGAACAATCTCCCGCTCGAAGAAACGGGATTGTTTGCCGGTGCCCGCGCCAAGAAAGTTCATCAGCTGGTCGAAAAGCCCCACAGCGGGCGTCTCATCGATAACGACCAGCCCTTCCCGGTCGCACAGGCGCATAAACTCCTCCGAATAGGGATAATGTGCTGTGCGGACCGAATTGGCATGAATCCACCGCAGCAACTCGAAATCGCGCAGCATGACCACCGGGTCATATCCCCGGCCGTGCATCGCGCAGTCCTCATGCTTGCCGAATCCTTTAAAGTAGAATGGCTTTTTGTTGATAAAGAAACGGTTACCTTTTACTTCGACCGAACGGATACCAACCGGCAGGACATATTCGTCAAGCAGCTCCTCCCCTTCGGCCAGCGTGACCTTAAAATCGTAAAGATAAGCGTTGCCGGGTTCCCAGAGACGCACGTCCTTGATCGCGACTTCACCAGTTTTCCCATGTGCGCTGGCAACCTGATTTCCGGCTTCGTCGAACACTTCAACATTTACGCTGTGTTCGCCTGCAGCTGTGATATCATAACGGATCTTCCCTTCACCATCTGCAAAGTCGGTACTCACCGTGATATCATGGATATGCTCCTTCGGCAGCGCCAGCAGTTTGACCGGACGGTGCAGGCCCGCGTAATTGAAAAAATCAAAGAACGGGGACTGCACTTTTCGCCCGTTCGGCAGGGTTTTCTGCACACCAGTCGGGATGGTGGTGTAGCTCAATTCGTTGTTGACCACAACGACGATCCTGCATCTTTCTCCAAAAGTCACAACTTCATTGAGACGCGCCGAAAATGGCATATAGCCGCCCTGATGCTGCGCGACCTGCACGCCGTTCACCCAAACCACTGCGCTGTGAGTGGCTGAACCAAACCGTAGGACCACTTCGCGGTCCTTCCATTCTTTGGGGATGTAGGTTTCGGTCTGATACCAGACGTCTCCGACATGCTCCCGCAGCTCCTTCTGGGTGAAGATGTCGTTGTAGCTCGACGGCACCGCCATCGGGATGGTCCCGGCAAGCCCGTCCTTCCAGCCAGCCGCACGGCCCTCGTTATGCTTGTCAAGTTTGAATTTCCACAGACCGCAAAGGTCCTTTACCTGCCGCGTTTTGCTCTCAATTGGATATAAAAATGAATTTGTCATCGTTGAAACTCCTTATTCTTCATTGATTTTTTTCAAAATCTCATCCTGTTTTTCTGGTGTAAGATTCCAGATAAACTGATATGCCACAAATGCGATCAGCATACCGATCGCGGGAAATCCCAGCGTCAGGAATTTGATGCCCAGCAGCGTCCCAAAGGTCTGCTCCAGCAGCTTTGCATTGTAACCGACCAGTTCCAGCCCCACCCCCGCCAGAAAGCCCGCAAGTGCCTGACCCATCTTGCGCACAAAGCTGTAAGAACCGTATATCACACCCTCCTGCCGGTTGCCTGTCAGGTACTGGTTATAATCGATGCAGTCCGACACCATCCCCCAGACAAGAGAATTCGGTACATTCATAAAGATTGCCGACAGGAATGAAAGCACAATATAGATCCAGATATTGTCCGGCAGCAGAAACATTGCGCCGAATACGATCCCGGCAATCAAACTTCCCACCGAAGCGGTCTTCTGCAAGCCGAATTTACGCACCAGTTTTGAAAGGAACGGGGCGATGAGCAGCGAAGGCACCATGCTGATAATGGTGGTCACACCCATCAGTTCGAATGCGTTGAGGTTATTTTTGAAGTAAAAAATCAACATCGAGCCGTTGATCATGATGCCGAAGATCATTGAAATCGAAGCAACTGAAACCGCGATAAATGGTCGGTTATGCATAAGCACCTTCAGGTAGGCGAGCAAGTGGATGCCGTCCTCCTCCGGACGGTGCGCCGGAACAGCGGATTTGATGTTTTCGTCGACTGAAAAGTAAGCGATCAGATAGGATACGATCCCAATCGCGCCCATCACAACCATCGAAACCAGATAACCGCGCGCTTCGTCCGCGAAGGCGCTCAGGATGAGCGGCACAAGCATACGCGGCACCAGGTTTCCGACTGTGCCGCCGATCCCGCGCGCCACTGAAAGCGAGGCGCGTTCGGCAGTATCCTGGGTCATGACGGCCGCAAGCGAACCGTATGGGATGTTGACGAAGGTGTACGCCATTCCCCAGACAATATAGGTCGCATACGCCCATACGAGCCGCTGAACCGTAGAAAAACCGGACGGCATGAAAAACATCAGGATTGCCGCCGCCACGACAATCCAGGATCCATGCAGCAGGAACGGTTTAAATTTATCCACCTGTTTTCCTTTGTTTCTGCGCAGCCGGCGTGCAAACAGCTTGTCGGTAATCGCGCCCATGACCGGGTCATTTACCGCGTCCCAAAACCGCGCCACCAGAAAAAGCGTGCCGGCCGCTGCCGCGGAAATCCCCGCCACATCAGTGTAAAAGGACAGCAGGAAGGTCGCTGACATTGCAAATGTCATATTGTTGGCCACATCGCCAAGCATATAGCCAAGTTTATTGCGAAATGTTATTTTTTTCATAGTCCCAATCCTTTATTCGTTTTCAGCAGGATGGTACTATTATTGCGTAATCGGACGCGTTCTATTACAGGAGGATGTAAATTGCTTTCCATCCGCATACAGGTCTTTGGGGGGAAATCTTCCGTTTTAGGAACTTTTTGGATGGTCAATTTTGGTAAAACGCCGCTGTCACTTGAAATAGAGCGTATCTTGCGCTATAATATAGAAAGATTTTTGTACGCTGTTTTGATTGATGGAGGTTATTATGGGCCTTGCAAAAAAATGGAAATCATGGATCGGTTATCCGGAAGACGATTTTTATGAGGATGTTCCCAGCGAGCCAGCCGCGGAATCCGCATGCAAAACCACGGCAAGCGCGGATCCCTTTCAAACTGTCCTTATGAGGCCAACGACCTATCAGGAATCCCTCAAGGCCGCTGATCATCTGGGCGCCAACCGCGCGGTTGTCCTCAACCTTACGGACATGCCTGCGGAGGACACCCGACGCCTGCTCGATTTCCTCGCCGGAGCAGCATACGCGAAAAATGCAAAATTGGAGCGGATCGCCCGCACCACTTATCTGCTCCTCCCTTATTATGCAGATTTCCAGTGCAGTTTTACACAGGACCCCGAGTTTTTCTTTTGACCTTTTCTGAAACAAAGCGGCAAGGACCGGACACGGCCCTTGCCTTTTCTGTTCCAAACAAAATTTGCGAAAACGGAATAAATATGGTACTATATAGACAAATTCCAGGGAAAGAAGGAGCAGCAATATGGATAAAAGCGCATTGGATTTTGTGATTGAAAAGACGCACGAACTCATAAACGCCCCCACATGCAGCAGAGAAACCAAAGCTGCGGCGCAGGACTGGCTGGATGCCGTTGGAACCGAAAAGGAAGCGGCGGAAACGAAAAAATATATCGATGAGCTGGAAGCAGATATTATGCCCATTGACAATTTGATCGGTTTTGCAGAATCCGATGCCGGCTCCCGGTATTTTGGCGCGGACGCCGCAAAAAACATTGCCGCCCATGCAAAGGACATCAAGGCCGCCGGTGCAAATTTCTGCGATTGTCCGGCGTGTATCGCTGTGGCTGCGATTCTCGAAAAAAAGGAGCTCCTTCTCAAATAATTGCGGGAAGGAAAAAGGAATATCCAACTGAAGCAGTTCGTCTGCAAGGCAGTATTACAACTGCTAAAGAACCAAACCGCGGCTGGCAAAATGCCAGCCGCGGTTTCACTTTTAATAAAGGATCGGCGTCCTTTTATCTTCAGGGCTGCCGGTAGCCCAACTTCTGAGAGATTTCTGCCGCTGCCGCACGGATCTCCTCCAAGTAAACGCTCCAGTTGCGCTCCATGCGGGAAGACGCTCCCGAAATACTGATTGAACCCGCTGGGTTCCCATTGAAGTTGAAGATGGGAACCGCGAGGCACCGCAGTCCCTCCTCCGTTTCCTCAAGGTCCTCCGCATACCCGTTTATGCGGGCGTTCGCAATCGCTTCCCTGACCTGTTCCGGACGGGTCAGGGAATGCAGGGTATATTGTTCGAGTTTTACATGGAGCAGATAGTCCTCAATCTCCTCGTCGCTCTTATAGCTGAGCAGGACCTTTCCGCTCGCGGTCCCGTGCGCCGGGATCGTCACCCCGATAGAGGAACCCATATTGGCAATGCTGGTACCTTTCACCTTATCGGCAAACATGGCATTATATCCATTTAGCACCACAAGGTGTACGGTTTCCCCAATCTTGCCGGACAGCTTTACAAGGTACGGGTGCGCATCCCGGATAATGTTCATACGATTCATCACCAGTCTGCTCAGCTGCAGCAGCGCAGTCCCAAGGTAATATTTGGAATTCTCCGGATTTTGTTCCAAAAATCCCGCATACATCAAGGTGGAAACCAGCCGGAAAGCGGTCGACTTTCCAATTTGCATGCGTTTGCTGATCTCACTGATCCCCAGCTCCGGTTCGCTGTCGCTGTAAAGCTTCAATATATCGAGCGCATTTGCAACCGACTGCAAGACCGGTTTTTTTTCATGATCGATCATACTGCACATCCGATCTGCCCTGCGGGCACAAATTCATTTTACCGTGTCTTATTTTATCATATTTTCTGAAAAAAAGAAATGGGCGTGCGCGTACCACGTATGACGCGCACGCCCATTGGGCAGTATGTTGATGAAATGTGACGTGGGATATCAGTCTTTGTACCAGGAAGAAGTCTTGAGCACTTCCGGCTCGATCCTGCGTTTGACGAACTCGCCGTCGCCTTTGTCGCCGACCCACTCGTCATCCTTGACGATAATTTTGCCGCGCAGGATGGTCATCTCCGGCCAGCCCTGGAAATGCAGGCCTTTGTACGGGGTGTGGTCGCAGTGCATATGCAGCACTTCCGGACCGGTGATGGTCTTTTCCTTGTTCGGGTCAACGATGACGATGTCCGCGTCCGCTCCCGGGGTAAGCTCGCCCTTTTTACCCATCATGCCGAAAATCTTTGCCGCGCCGTAGCTGTTTGCAAAGACCAGCTGCTCCCAGGTAATCTTCCCTTCGCTAACGCCGTTTATCAGGGTCGGCAGCTTGAGCTCGATGCCGGGCGCGCCGTTGCAAACCTTGGTAAAGTCATGGATAAACTTTCCATCAGGGCCTTTTTCAAGCCGCATAGATTTTTCCGCGATGGTAAAAGGCGCATGGTCGGAACCAGTACAGTAAATCGCCTTTTTGCTGAGCGCTTCCCACAGCTTGTTCTGGTCCTCTTTTTTGCGCAGCGGCGGGCTGAGCAGGTTGAGATATCCGTCGTCGCCCGTGAAGATCTCGTCTGTCAGGCGCAGATAATGCGCGCAGGTCTCAGCATAGACCGGGCGTCCCTCCGCCTGTGCGTCCATCAGCATCTGGGCGCCTTCCTTGGTGGACATGTGATAGATATACATTGCGGTGTCACAGCTGCGCGCCAGTGTGATTGCGCGCTGGATTGCCTCATATTCCACAAGATTCGGTTTTGTTGTGGCGTGCGCCATCCAGTCGACATCGCCCCGCTCGATCGCTTTTGCAACGTTATAGTCCGCGATCGCACAGTTTTCGGCATGGACGCCCACAAGGCCGCCATATTTTGTAGCTTCCTTGATGAGGTCGAGAAGCATACCGTCGTCCATCATCATCTTCTCTTTCGCGTAAACCATGTACACCTTAAACGACGCAAGGCCCAGATCGATCACATCTTTGACCTGCTCGAGGATCGCATCGCTCATCTCTTTGAGGCAGCAGTGGAAGCTGAAATCGATGACGATGCCGCGGTCAAGCGCTTTTTTGATGCGGCCCTGTGCAAACTCGTACGGCAGGCTGCCCGGGTCAGTGATCGAGAAGTCCATCATGGTAGTGGTTCCACCGCAAGCGGCCGCAATCGAACCGGTGTAGAAATCATCGCCGCCGCAGCAGCCCTGGAACGGATTTTCATGATGGGTGTGCGTGTCGATGCCGCCGGGAATCACAAATTTTCCCTTCGCGTCGATCTCCTTGTTGCCCTTCATATCGCCCAGATAACCGACCGCGAAAATTTTTCCGTCTTTAACGGCGACATCTGCAATCTGCCTGCCTTTGTGGGATACGACCGTGCCGTTTCTGATAATGAGATCCATGATTCATCCTCCCTTGTCCTTATTAATTAATGTGATGTCATCTTCCGATGGCAGCGCTACGAACCGAACTTACGCCTTAACCTTCGCGTCATGGTTTTTATAGATGATCGGATACAGGATCATGTAAACGACCAGACCGATCGGCATGGCAACCAGCCAGGAAAGGCTGTTAAAGATAATGCCGAAGATTCCGCCAATACCGACCGCGATAAGCGCCGCGAGATTCCAGCCGTTTGTAAAGCGGTATTTGGTGTTATTTTCTTTATAGAGCTCGTCGATATCGAGGGTCTGTTTACGGATGAAGAAATAATCCGCCAGCATGACGCCAAGCACCGGACCAAGGAATGCGGAATATGCGTTGATGAGCCCGAAGAACCCCTGGCTGTTGAAGAGCAGCCACGGACAGGTGACGACGCCAAGCACGCCGACGATCACACAGGAGGTTTTCCATCCGATCTTCGGGACAAAATCCATCAGCGTGAGCGCTGGAGGCAGAACATTCATCGTCAGGTTTGTGGTAATCTGCGCGAGCGCGATAAAGATCAGAATCAGCATCGCGGTAGCGGTGTTCGGGGCGATCTTGACCAGGGCTTTGACCGGGTCCCACTCGCCAACCGCCGCGCCGGACATGATGCCCAAGCCAACGAGGAAAGCGTTTGAAATCGGAATACCTGCGAGATGGCCGATCCAGTTGACCTTCTGGCTGTTTTTGAGATAACGGGTCAGATCCGAGTTGTTTACCGAACTGGTGAACACCGCGCCGACCAGCGCGACAACCGAAGTGATGAACGGCATGCCCCAGCTTCCTGCCGAGGTCCAATTTGCGGTGAGCTGATCGCCGAAATTCTGGGAAATGCTGATCATCATATAGCCCATGATCAGAACGATGATAATCGCCATTGAGCTTTCGAACCATTTGATCGACTGAATACCGGAGGCCGCCAGAATCACCTGGAGAATCTGGAAAATAAAGAAGTAAACCATGGTGTTTCCAAATCCGAACATTGTCTGGGTGACCATTGCGATCGCATCCGCCCCAATCCAGGTGGCGATGCCGAACCAGAACAGAGCTGGAACTCCGCGCAGGAGGGTCGCGATCTTGCTCCCTTTGACGCCAAAGGATGAACGGGAATGGATCGCAAAGGGAATGCCGTATTTGAGCCCAGCCGAACCGTTCAGCGAGAAGAAAATTGCCAGGGTAAGGCTTGCGACAACCATCGCGGTCAGCGCCTGAAAGATATTCAGCCCGCCCACCGGCGGAAGCATGCTCTGTCCGAGCATGAATCCCTGGATGACAATGACCGACGACCACCACATCAGCATATAGCTGACGGTTCCAAATAACCGCCTGTCATCGGGGACTCTGGTTAGGTCTACCTTGTGTTCCGCCTGTTTGCTCATTCCAATGCCTCCTCTACATTTGTCAGTGCCTCTTTTCCGTTTGTCCGATCTGTTTTCCGGCATACGGAGCCGGGGTTGGGTCACTCCTTATATCCGAGCAGGCGCATCGCCAGCACAGCATAGATTTTTGCGCACTCAACCACTTCCCTGACATCAATGTTTTCATCCGGAGTGTGCCCCACCGAAGCGACGCCTGGGCCGATGAGTACAGTGGGAATGCCGCGCACGGAGAAATACCGTCCGTCGCTCGACTGCTTATAGCCGACCGGCTGATCATTTCTACCGAATTCTGAGACCACCGCGAGTGATTTTTTCACCAGCTCCTCATCCGGGCTTGTGCGCAGGGACGGCGAATAGTTTACGCATTCAAAAGTGATGTCCGCTTCCGGGTCCTCCGCTTTGTATTCATCCAGCAATTTTTGCAGTTCATTCTCCACAAATTCCAGGCTCTCTTCCGCAAGCATCCTGCGGTCGAGCATCACTGTGCAGATGTCAGAAACGACGTTCACCTTGGGGCCGCCTTCAATCGTACCAATATTATAGGTGGCTGGCGGGGTCAGCGGATCGATGTGCCGGGGGAGTTCTTCCTTATAATATTGTTCCACTTTATGGAGGAAGCCCACCATTTTGCTGATGGCGTTCACGCCGTCCCAAGGGGTGCTGGCATGCGCGGTTTTGCCTTTCGAAGTGATCTTGAACCAAACCAGTCCCTTGTGTACGATCGCAACCTCGTTGGTTGTGATTTCCCCGACAACCACCATATCCGGCTTGAGATAGCCGTTTTCGAGCAGATACTTCGCGCCGTTCTCCCCGCCGGTCTCCTCGTCCGCCACCGGGTTCACGGTCATCCGCCCCTTCAGATCGATACCGCAGCGCCTGAGCGCGCACATCGCCATGACCATTGCAGCCACGCCGCCCTTGTCGTCCGCGCAGCCGCGGCCATACATGATGTTCCCATGCAGCGGCTCGTTGAAGGGGTCAGTCGTCCATTTTTGCAGGTCTCCAACCGGCACCGTGTCAATGTGCGCATTGAACAGCAGGTTCTGTTTGCCTTCACCGATGGTCGCAAGGAGACTTTTATGCACTTCGTTCGAAACGATCTCCAGACAGGGAATCCGGTATTCGCCCAGCTTATCAAGAATCACCTGCGCCGCGCCGCGGGTGTCTCCCGGCGGATTGACGCTCTCCTTTGAGACAAGGTCCTGCAGAAGCCGGATGATATCGTCCCGTTTTTCCTCCAGATAATCGCACACCTGTTTTTCTTTGCCGTTCATCTTGTCACCCCATTCTCAGATTCGATCCGTCGGTTACGGCTGCAGCCTTTTATTTCGCGGTTTTTTTGGCTGCCTTTGTCGCGCGGATGCGGCCCCAGGACATTTCGAGCGCCGCTTCGTTGGTTGTGATTCCCCTGGTGCGGGCGATCTGGTCGACCTCGTGGACATTGCTGGTAACGATCTCGATTTTTTTGAACGCCTCATCATAGGTCAGATGGAACATTTCCGCCGTTCCCATCGTAACGCCGCCACAGGAGACGATAAAGTCCGGAATGAAATAGATATCCCGTTTCGCAAGCAGCACCGCGTCGGAGTCCTTGAGCAGCTGGTTGTTGGCCGGGCCGACCACAAGCTTCGCCGTCAGGCGGGGGATGGTATTTTCATTGATCGAACCGCCGAAGGCCGCAGGCGTAAAGATGTCACAGTCGACGTCGTAGATGTCGTCCGGCGCAACCGCCTTGACGCCGTATTCCTTCACCGCGTTTTCAACACGGGCGGTGTTTACGTCGGTAACGGTGACATCCGCGCCCGCCTTGGTCAGAAGCCCGCACAGCTGGGTGCCGACGTTCCCAACGCCCTGTAGCGCAACCTTCACGCCAGAGAGGTCGGTAATGCCCATTTTGATCTCCGCGCCGGCCTTGATTCCCAAGAAAGCGCCGTAGGCGGTCGGCAGAGACGGGTCGCCGAGGCCATAGGGGTTTTCGGTCCCGCCCATGGCATATTTGGTGTGCCGGCAGATGAGGTTGAGGTCGTCTACCGACATGCCCACATCCTCCGCAGTCCAGTAGATGCCGCCGAGCGATTCGATTGCCTCCGCAAAAGCGATCAGCAGTTCCGGGGTTTTCTCCGTGAAGGGGTCGGCGATGATCACGCTTTTTCCGCCGCCCACACCGAGGTTCGCCGCCGCGTTTTTCAGGCTCATGCCGCGGGACAGACGCATCACATCGAACAGCGCCTCCTCGTCGGTTGCGTATTTGCGCATCCGGCAGCCTCCTACCGCAGGACCCAGCGCGGTGCTGTGGACACCGATGATTGCACGCAGATTGACATCGGGCTCGTAGCAATACACAATTTTTTCATGGCCGTATTCGGCAATGGTATCAAACATAATTTCTTCCTCCGACTATATAAAAGTATTCTTTTTATCATCCGATGATGATGCGCGCATCCAATATATTGATCCCCTGCTCCTGCGCTTTGACCGGATTGAGATCGATCTCCTGGATCATCGGGTTCTCCGCAGCAAGCCGGCCGAGGCTCACCAGCAGGTTTACCATTGCGCCGATATCCTTCGGGCTATCCCCGCGCATACCGCAAAGCATCTTGTAGGCTTTGGTCTCGCGGATCATATCCTCCGCGTCCTGCTCCCGCAGCGGCGCGATGCGGAAGCTCACGTCCTTGAGCAGTTCAACCAGGATGCCGCCGCTGCCAAACATGATCGACGGGCCGAACTGCGGGTCCTTCACCATGCCCGCGATCACCTCCACGCCGCCATTCACCATTGGCGCAAGGATGACCCCTTTCATTTCAGCGTCCGGCTTAAGCGAGAGCACATGGGCAATCAGTTTATCGTATTCCTCCTCGACCTGCGTGCGGTTTTGCAGGTTGAGCTTCACCGCGCCGTAATCGCTCTTATGGATGATCTGTGGAGAAACAATCTTCATGACGAGCGGATATCCAATTTCATCGGCCAGTTTTCCAGCCTCCGCACGGCTCTTCGCCCATCCAAACTTTCCGACCGGAATCCCGTAATCCCGAAGCAGATTCATCGCTTCCGGCTCAAGCAGGTTGCGGCCCTCTTCATGCGCCTGTTTTACCAGCGGATGCGGATTTTCCGCTTCGCTGCCGCGGGTAAAACGCACCTCACCCAGATTTCGGGAAGCACGGATCAGGTCGCCCATCGCCTGTGCCGCCTGATTCGGCGTGTCAAACGTCGGAATGCCGTTCTCCTCCAGGTAAGCGCGGGCCTCAGCCATCGCTTCTCCCTTGAACAGGCAGAGGAATACTGGTTTTTGATACGCTTTGATGACTGGGACAAGCCCTTTGACCACTTCGAGGGCGGGCAAAAAGGTCGGCGGGAGCGAAATCATGATCACGCCGTCAGTCTGATCGTCCTCGAGCACGGCGCGCAGCGCCTCCTCGTGCTCCTTTTCCATCGCGGCGGCCGACATGTCGACATAGCCGTTGGGTTTGCAGACCATCGCCATCTCCGGCAGACACTCCACCAGCCGGTCGCGGGTCGCCTCGGACATCGGGGCCAGTTCGGCCACGCCGCCCGCAACCAGCGCGTCCATACAGATGATTCCCGGTCCCCCCGCTTCGGTCAGGACCGCCACACGGTTGCCCTTCATCTTCTTGCAGAAAGAGATCGCTTTCATCGCATTGGTAAGCTCCTCCACATCCTGCACACGTACGATACCGCACTGTTTAAAGGCGCTTTCGTAGATGGCATCCGACCCTGCCAGGCTACCAGTATGCGACTGTGCCGCGCGGGAGCCGAGTTCGGTGCGGCCCACCTTGAGAACCAGGACCGGCTTTTTACAAGTGATCTGGGCGGCGGTTTCCATGAGCTCACGCCCATCCCGCACACTCTCCATATAACCTGCAATCGCATCGATCGCGTCGTCTGATCCGAAATACCGCAGCACTTCGATGTTGGTCACGTCGGACATATTGCCCATATGAGCCCATTTGTTAAAGCCCATCGGGACCGGCTGCTCGCCCGCAAAGACGACCAGCGTTCCGCCCAGCGCGCCCGACTGGGAAAAATAGGCGGCATTCCCAAGCCGCATTTTCACGCCTGGCGCAAACGAGGTGTTGATCCCGTTTTCCGCGTTCATAATGCCATTGCAGTTCGGCCCGAACAGACGAATGCCCTTCTCCCTGCAAATTTCCGCGATCTCCTTTTGCCATGCGACCCGTTCAGGGATCGCAGTTTCGGCAAAGCCGGCGGAAATGATAATCGCGCCTTTGATATCGTCCCGCTCCTGGGCCTGATAGAACACTTCGCGTACAAATTTAGCCCCAATGCCGATGACCAGAAGGTCGACCTTCTCGTGAATATCCTTCAGCGCCGGATAACATTTGAGGCCCTGAACTTCGCTCTCCTTGGGGTTTATCGGATAAATTCTGCCTTTGTACCCGTCTTTCAGCATGTTATGTATTACATGGTAGGACGCTTTGCTCGGATGGTTGGACGCGCCGACCACCGCGACTGAATCCGGGTAAAAGAGGCAATCCAAATCATGCGCTCTCATCCAATCCTCCTCTTACTGATAGAGTTTTTCCAGACGTTCCAGCTCGTCGCAATTTTTTGCGACCTGTTCTCCGAGATAACGGATGTCGTCATCCGACATGCCCCTGAACCTCTTTTGGATCTTCAGGTATTCCTCGATCGGCTTGCGGTTTGCGACATTCTTTGTGATATGAACCTTTCCGTCCTCAATTTCATAAAGGGCCCATGCGCCGGTATCAACTGCGAGCTTCGCGATCTTGACGGTATCCTCGGGTTTATAGCCCCATCCGGTCGGGCAGGGAGCGCAGACATGCAGATAAGCCATTCCTTTGACGTTCTTGGCCTTCTTCACCTTTCGTTTCAGGTCGTCCAGATAGCCGACCGACGCACTTGCCGCATATGGGATCTTATGCGCTTTCGCAATCATCATCATATCCTTGGGCATTCCTTTTTTACCCGCTGGGGTCGTGGTAGTCCATGCGTGATAGGAAGTGGACCCCGATCCCTGGATACCGGTATTCATGTACGCCTCGTTGTCATAACAGACATAGATAATATTTTCATTGCGTTCCATCGCGCCGGAAAGTGCCTGCAGCCCGATATCGACCGTGGCGCCGTCACCCGCGAAACCAAGCACATGGACATCCTCGATCCCCTGCACGCGCAAGCCGCGGCTGATGCCCGCCGCATAGGCCGCTGTGTTTTCCAAATTCCCCTGGAAACCTGGAATTTTGAGGGCCGTTTCATAGGAACATCCGGAAAAAACGGCGGAACATCCCGGCGGGATTACGATAATGGTGCGCGGGCCAAGCTCTTCAACCACCGTGCGGATAACAAATTCAAGGCCGCATCCATGACAGGTGCTGACGCCATGCGCTACCAGGCCCTTCGATACTGTCTCTATTTGATACATCAGTCATTTCCTCCAATCTTGCGGCGCAGCTCGTTGTAATCCGCCCGTACGTCGACCCATACCTGCTCATCCGCATCGGCTCTGCCTTCATGGACCGCATAAAGATGATCAAACGCCTTTTTGATCGTCGCGACCGAAATATCGCGGCCTCCGAGACCGCCAACCAGCGAAGTGATGCTTCCACCGCAATCCCCGGCCGCAGCCTTCACTTCCACATAGACCGGCGCGCCCTGTGCACCAAGGCCCGCGCTCCTGTCGAGAACACCGATGGTGGGAACATTTTTCAGCGCCTCCCGCACCATCTCATGCGGGAACGGTCGGAAAAATATCAACCGCAGCACGCCGACTTTTTTGCCTTCTTCGCGCAGCATATCAACCGTATGTTTAGCTGTTCCAGACATCGAGCCGATGGTCACCAGCGCCACATCCGCGTCATCGCAGCGGTAAGCTTCCACTATATGAAGCTTGCGGCCGAACGCCTGCTCAAATTCCTCCATGATCGCGGGAGCCACCGCCTTGGCCGCATCAAATCCATCCTTCTGCTGACGGCGCATCTCCCCGAACTCCGAGGAGGGAGTCAGATTGTTGATGAACATGGGATTGTTCACATCGAGATAGGTATTTTTGCTGATATAGGCGGGCAGGAAGGAATCCACCGTTTCCTGATCCGGGATCATTGCGATTTCCGCTGTATGCGAGAGGAAAAATCCGTCCTGGCATACCATTGCGGGAAGCAGGACATCCTCGTGTTCCGCAAGCTTGTAGGCGTAGATCATGTAATCGAAAACTTCCTGGACACTTTCCGCATAAATCTGAATCCAGCCCGAATCGCGTTCTGCCATCGCGTCCTGATGATCGCACCAGAGGCTCCACGGGGCGACCAGCGCACGATTGATGATGCCCATGACAATCGGTACGCGGCAGCCCGCCGCAATGCCGAGGACTTCGTGCATCAGCGCCAGGCCGACCGATGAAGTCGCGGTGCATGCACGCACACCGGTCAGCTGTGCGCCGATTGCGCAGGAAAGGGCCGTATGTTCCGATTCCACGCGAATGTATTCCGCTTTGAGGGAATCATCCGCGACATATTCGCTCAGTTTTTCCGCGACCGGGCTCTGCGGCGTGATCGGATAGGCAGAAATCACACCGACCCTGGCGCGTTTCATGGCTTCCACCATCGCCATATTTCCATCGAGTAATTTACGTGCATCCATCCTTATTCCCCCCCTTTGCCAATCTCTGTCATTGCGATGCAGTCCTTCGGGCAGACCTGAGAACAGATCCCGCAGCCCTTGCAGAACCGCAGATCCACTGTGAACGGCGTTTCCCGGTCGACCTGGATGATCGCCAGCGGGCAATGTTTCTGGCAGATGCCGCAGCGGATACATTTTTCATCATCTGCCACCGGTGTCAGGATTCTCCATGCCCCAGTGTCCACATCTGTGACATGGGTGGCAACCGGTCCAAAATAAATCTTACGCTTCACGGACTGCGTCGTGGCATTCTCTTGCTGCTTTAACATTTCTGCCGTCCTCCCCTTCCTTGAAGAATTCCTGAATGGATTTTTCCACAGCGCCGATCTCCACGATCCCCAGCGCGGCAAAGGCACCCGCCATCGCAGTATTGGGAATGTCACGCCCAATATTGCGAAGCGCGGCGTGTTCAGCGTCCACGATATAGGTTTTATTCGGGCGACCTTTCATGTAATCCGGGATCTCAGGCGCGTTAAAGACAAAGACGGTATCGTCGTCCACGCCCTCAAACAGATCCACATGCCGTTCCGGCAGCGAAACGTCGAACACCATGACATAGTCCGGCTCATATACAAACGACTTTGTGGGGATTGCTTCATCGCTGAGGATCAAGCTGGTGTTCACCGGGGCGCCTCTGCGTTCATGTCCGTATGCGGGGATGGTCTGCGCGAACTTTCCCTGGTTGATCGCATAGGCATACGCCATGATCTTTCCGCAGGTCACAACACCCTGTCCTCCCAATCCATAAATTTTTACCTGAATCAATTTGCTTCCTCCTTTTGTTCTTTTATACGGAACATCATTCTTTTATATGGCATTTTGTGCTTTCATGTTATTCTTTCAGGCTGGCAAAGTCAATAGATTTTTTTTATTTTGCTAATTTTTTCCGTTATGACAGGTTTATTTTTGATAAATTTGTGCAATGCTACAAAAAGCGGCCCTGACAGGAATTTTCCTGCCAGGGCCGCTTATATTCTGTTTTGTATGGCAAAAAGAGAAGGCTTCCGCCTTCCCCATTCACTCTGGCGCCGCAATGCTTTCCCAGAACATCGACCAGGCCATCTCCACCTTCTGCCGGTATTCGGTGACCGTATAGAACAGACTTTTTGCCATCAGCCCATCCAGTACATAGAAAAACATGTCTATGATGTTTTCCACCGGATAGCCGCGCAGCTCCCCATTCTGCTGCGCTTCCAGGATCGTCGCAGAAAGCATCTTTTTGACGTCGTTTTCAAAATCAAAAAAGATCGGCAGCGTTTCGCTCTTGAGCTCGCTTGGTGGAAACATCGTCGCCCGGAAGAAACCCAGCGACTCGCTTCTGCAGATGCACTTGAATATCTTTTTCATCTTCTCCGAGCATTTCAGCCGGTCGTCTTCGTAAGTCTCCCGAATCTGCGCGAGTGTGCGGTCATGCGTCTGTTGGTAGATCATTAAAAACAATTCCGCCTTACTCGCAAAATGCGCATAGACGGAAGCTTTGCGGATTCCGGTTTCCTCCGCAATCTGGGAAAGCGAGGTATAATCATAGCCATATTTTGCAAAAAGCTTCTCAGCCACCGCAATCAGTTTATCTCTTGTCATGAAAAATTTCCAAACCTTTTTGATCGAATAAACCATCTTGATTGTTTTTATTCTAAGCTTTCCCACTTCTTATGTCAAGCTTTTTAAATTTCACACCGGAAAATTATTTGTATATTTTTAATAATTTATATTGACATTGTTGAATTCTGATGATATCTTTAAGCTACCGACCGGTAGGTAGTTTACTCAAAACAACAATTTCCAGGAAAAATTGGAGGTTGTAACACATGAAAATTTTGGTTATCAACCCAAACACCTCAGAGGATATGACCAGGGACATCGGCGCTTCCGCCAGGGCTTCCGCCCGTCCGGATACCGAGATCGTCTGCACCAATCCGCTGCATGGGCCCGCGTGCGCCGAAGGCGCGCTCGACGAAGTGATGGTCTCCTACAACCTGGTAGAAGTGGTTCGCCAAGCGGAGGCCGAAGGCGGTTACGATGCCTATGTGGTTGCCTGTTTCGGGGATCCTGCGGTTGACGCGTTGCGTGAGATCACCGATAAGCCTGTTGTCGGCGTTGCGGAAGCCGCATTCCATCTCGCAACCTTCCTCTGTGGGAAGTTTGCAATCGTCAGCACCCTTCCGCGGGTACGCAAAAACATGGAGGACCGGCTGCGCCACCATGGTGTGATCGACCGTGTCGCCATCATCCGCACTCCGGATCTGCCGGTTCTCGCCTTCCACGATGATCTCGAAAACGCGCGGCGGACCCTGATCGAAGCGGCGCGCGAAGCTGTCGAGCAGGATCTTGCGGAGCTCATCATCCTCGGATGCGCCGGGATGAGCGGTTTTGCGGATATCGTCTCGAAGGAGATTGGCGTACCGGTTCTGGATACCGTGATGTGCGCGGTCAAGGTTGCTGAAAGCCTTGTTGATCTCGGTCTTAAGACAAGCAAATCTAACACCTATCAAACGCCAACCGAAAAGGTCTACAACTAAAAGTTCCGGGGGGAGGATTTCCTGTGCTTGACCTCATTATCAGCGGCGGTCACATTGTAAATGCAGACGGGTCGGTTGATGCGGATATCGGCATCAAAGACGGAAAAATCGCCTGCATCGGCAGAAAATCGGATTTCGGCCAGGCAGTTAAAACCATTGACGCCTCCGGAAAGCTTGTGATGCCGGGACTGATCGATTCCCATGTCCATATTGACGATGCGCAGGGAGAATTTTTCACCAAGGACCAGGTGGAAACCGGCACGATTGCCGCCGCCTATGGCGGAACCACTACAATGGTGCAGTTCGCCATACCCGTGGGGGATGAACGCCCGATACAGGCGCTTGAAAAACGGATGCATGCGGCAAAGGATGTGTCGGTCATCGATTATTCCTTCCATGGCGCGATCACACATCTGAATGATCAGTCGCTGGCGGATGTCCGGGACATCCTGACGGGTGGATTTCCCTCCATCAAGATGTTTACCGTCTACCGCGGGGAGGTCATGCTCGAACAGCTCGGCATCTATAAAGTTCTTCAGCTGATCGGAAAACATTGCGGCGTTGCTAAAATCCATGCGGAAAACGCTGATATGATCGAGGCAAACGTTGCGGAATATGTACGCCGCGGGCTTACCACCCCCTACTATCATCCGCTCACCCGCCCTCCGGTCACCGAAGTTACCGCAGTTGCGAATCTGCTTCCAATGATCGAAGAAACGGACGCGGCAACGGTGTTCGTACATATGACCACCTCGCAGGTCTGTGATTACATCCGCTGGGCAAAAAAACGAATGCCGGTATTCACCGAATTCTGCCCGCATTATCTGACGCTGACCGAGCAGGTCTACAGTCGTCCAGACGCGCAGAACTATATGTGCAATCCGCCGATGCGCGCCCAGGCAGATCAGGACGGCCTGTGGAAAATGGTTTCGGAAGGTCTCTGCGACGTCATCAACAGCGATCACAGCTGTTTTGATCTCGCGCAAAAAGCAAGCCACAAGGACGATTTCACCAAAGAACCGAACGGTCTGCCCGGTATTGAAACCCGCGCCGCGATCATCTTTTCAGAAGGTGTCGCAAAGGGACGCATCACCGAAAACGATTTTGTCCGGATGCTTTCGACAAACGACGCAAAGCTGATGGGCATGTTCCCGCAAAAAGGAATTCTGGCAGCCGGCTCGGATGCGGACATTGTCCTCTGGGACCCGAACGCCTCCTATGTCCTGCATGCCGGGGATCTGCATATGGGAACCGACTATACGCCATTCGAGGATTTCCATATCACCGGAAAGCTCACTCACACTTTGATTCGCGGCAATATCATCGTGGAGGATGGAAAATTTGTGGGCGACCGGTTCAAAGGCCGGATGGTGCGCCGCGGTGTGCCAATTCTCGGCTGAACAGAAATCATCCACCTCATAACTGTGTGTGAAAAGGAGGAGCATCATGAGCGACCAAATGGAGAAAAGCACCGCCGTGCAGGAGCTTGACAGCTCTACCACCCATGAAGACCTTATGCCAACCCCGCCTGAAAAACGGACCATCACTTCGGTAACCTTCTTCGTAATGTGCGTCGGCATGTACGTACAGCTGCTTTCATTTATCAACGGCGCACAGCTTTATCCCGGACTTTCTCCGAAAATGATCATCTTCGCCTGCCTTGCAGGAAACGGCCTCGTCTGGCTGCTGCTAACCCTCACCGGCGATATCGGTATCAAGCATGGCCTGCCTTACGCCATTTATCTGCGCGCCCCGTTCGGTTATAAAGGCTCCCAGGCGCCCGGGCTTGTGCGCGCTATCCCCGCGATGTTCTGGTTTGGGTTCCAGACCTATCTGGGGTCGATGGCAATCCACGAGATCGTCAAGCTCATTTTCGGAAAATCAAATCTCTGGATTATCGTTTTCCTGTTCGCTGCGGCACAAGTTGTCAACTGTGCGATGGGTGTCAACGCAATGGCAAAATTTGACTGGGTTGCCACTCCCATTCTGCTCGTTGTCGGTATCTATATCGAATACTTCCTGATCAAAAACTACAACATCACCTGGGATGTGATCAATGCGCCGGGAGACGGCAGCATGAGCGTGTTGATGGGCATTGCAATCATGGCCGGCCCGCAGACGACCATGGCGGTCAGCGTATGCGACCTGACCCGGTTTATCAAACGCAAGGAATCCGGCGGGTTTTTTGAACAGAATAAAGGCGCTATGTGCGCGCAGTTCTTCGGCATGGTTCCGGTCATCACCATGTTCGTGCTGATCGGCATGACCAGCGGAATCGCCACGGGCGAATATAATCCGATCACGGTTATGACCGTCGTATTCGCGGATAATCCCGTCATCCTCGTTCTTGCACTTTCGGCGTTCGTCGTCTTTGCACAGATCGCCACAAATACCGCTCAGAACCTGATGCCTCCGGGATACGTCCTCTCTAACCTCTTCCCGGGCAAACTGAAATACTCAACCGCCGTTGTGATCTGCGGATGTGTCGGCATGGCGATGATGCCCTGGCGGTTTGAAGCACATGTCAACATCATCCTGCTGGTCGTTGGCTGTCTGCTTGGACCGGTCGTCGGCATCATGATCGCAGACTATCACATGCTGCGTCACCGTCAGCTCAATATCAAAGCGCTCTATGACACCTCCGGCCAGTATAACTATGTCAACGGCTTTAACCCGGCAGCGTTCATCGTCTGGATTCCGGGCGCCCTCAGCGGCTTCCTCATTCCGGATTACGCATTCTTTGTCGGAATCATCGTCGGCGGAATCTGTTATTACCTGATGATGAAATTCTGGATTCTCAAAAAATATCCACAGTCTGAAATTACAGACTAACCACTTTAACTCCTCTTAAGAAAGAACAGGCTCTGCGAAAGCAGGGCCTGTTCTCTTCTGCGCTTTTTTATTATCTCAAAAGGTTCCGGAACGGTCCGTCCGTACGCCCCACCGGCTGTAAAAAGGTGCATCAATCCCAAACTGATCCAGAATCTTTCCCACGATCTGAAGGGTCATTCCGTCGAGGCCCTGGGGATTGTGGTAATAGGTCAGCACCGGTGGAAGCACCACCGCACCCGCCTCGGTCACGGTCAACATATTGCGCAGGTGAATTGCCGAAAGCGGCGTTTCGCGTGCGACGAGCACCAATTTGCGCCGTTCTTTGAGATCTACATCCGCTGCGCGCAGCAAAAGGTTCTCCGAATAGCCGTTCGCGATGCCGGCGACCGTTTTCATGCTGCACGGCACAACCACCATGCCCGCGGTGCGAAAAGAACCGCTCGCAATCGGCGCGCCAAGCTCCGACGGGTCGTAAACCCGGTCCGCAAGCTCCTTTACCTGTGCCGCGGTCATACCGGTTTCCGCCTCGATCGTCAGTTCGCCTCCCCGCGTGATCACCAAATGTGTGCACCAGCTAGGACAGTCCCGCAGCGTCTGCAAAAGCGCGGCGGCGAGCGGAGCGCCGCTCGCGCCGCTCACGCCGATTACCAGATTCTTCCTTTCTTTCATCTTCGGCCTCCTTCGGTTCAATCCTCCGGGAAAAGCTCCGGAACAAAACGTTTGGGATCAAGCTCCATAAATTTAGCGCGTTGAAAGCGCTCCTTCTGCGCATAGGGAACCGTACAGTCAAAGATCACCTTGCAGGAGATGCCGTTATCCCGGATTGACGGGCTGAAGTCCGGATTTTGGGAAGGGTCGAGCGGATGACAGCGCACGCCGGGCAGGAAGACGGTATCAACGTCGCCCTGGTACCGGGTGTTGAGCGCCCAGAGAACGTCATTCGAATCGAACGGGTCAACATCCTCATCCACCAGAAAAACGTGTTTGAGCTCTGAAAAGGCAGAAAAAGCCAGCAAAGCCGCCTGTCGCTGCCTGCCCTCGTCACTCGGCATCAGCTTTTTAAATTGGAGCACCGCCATATATTTGCCGCCGCCCGAAGAATGGCAGTAAACATTTTGCAGCCTGCCCGGCATAGCGCGATCGACCATCTGTATGATGCTCGCTTCTGTCGGGATCCCCGCCATGTTCACATGCTCTTCGCTCGGACCGATGCAGGTCTGCATAATCGGATTTTTTCGGTGGGTAACCGCCTTTACCTTAATAAGGGGAATCGATGGGTTCGCAGGGCCGGTATAGCCCGGAAATTCCGGCATAGCCTTTCCCGTGTGGGAATTCTGATCCTCCGCTACCCGCACACCTGGTAGCAGTTCGCCTTCAATCACATATTCCGCGTTGGCGATCGCCTTTTCCGCAATCGTCACACATGGCGCAAGTTCCACCGCTCTGCCGCGGATGCCGCCTGCCACCGAAAGCTCGTTGAAGCCGAGCGGGGTCGTTGGAGGCTCGAAGCAGGCTGCAATCTCAATCGCAGGGTCCACGCCGATGCTGATCGAAATGGGCAGCGGCTTGCCTGCATCCTCCGCCTTTTTGCGAAAAACATCCAGATGCCGGGCACCCGGCACAAAATACATCGAAATTTCGTCCTTCCCCTGCAGGCAGAGGCGGTGGATCGTCACGTCTCCCTCCCCAGTCTCCGGATCGGTGGCGTAACACATCCCCATCGTGATATATGGCCCCGCATCCTCCTCGGTATTGGTCGGCGCGGGAACCAGCCTGCGCACATCAAAATCCGGATCCGACGCGTAATGCACCACTTCACGGCAGGACGCTTTTTCCGCGGATATTACAACCGGGTCAACCGGGTGATTCACCGCGCGGTTGAGCAGATAGCCAAGCTTTTCGGGCGCTTCGCCAAGCAAGAGTCCAACCCGTCTGCGGCTGGCCAGCACACCAATGGCAACACGCGCGTCCGGATGTCCTTTTACCCGATTAAAAATCATTGCCGGACCGATTTTTGTCGGACGCTTCACTGTTCCGCCAGCGCCGACATAACGATATACCCCGCATAGTTCCGCAAGCGGCTCCACCGGTTCGTCACATTCGGTGAGCTGGCCGGGAACGGTTTTCAGCAAATTCAGCGCACTGCGCAAATCGTTGACTTCATAAGCGCAAGACATAAAATACCTCCTGAGACATTTTTTGTGTCTTTATTCTAAGGTATATAGCGGCTATACAGTCAAGTGCTTCCTTTGGTTTTTTTGACCGGAATCTGAAGCTGGCAGAAATCAACATCCCGCTCCGCTTTATAAAATGTGGTATCCAGAAGGCAGGCGTCGACCGCATCCCCCACCGGTTCGTAACCGTTTTCTGAAATCCAGCAAAGCAATCTGGTGAGGCCTTGTGTATCATAGGGCATGCCGTATTTGTTCATACAGGCATAATCCTCTGCCGCAAGCAGCCGGGTTTGTCCGGGCGCGTCAAATCCGGCAGGAATTTCCAGATAGCAACCCGCGCCCACAAGCGGATCAAGCGACCTGAACCCGTCTTTTTTCAGAATCGATCCGAACCGCTGGGATGGCGGGATATCATATGCCGCCAACACCCCCCACAGCTTCATCACCGAAAGATGCAGCGTCTTTCGGTCCGCCGAATTGTCAGGCCAGGGCATAAACACGATCCGCCGCTCCTCCAAATGCCGGATTGCCGGTATAAAGCGCTCGTCTGCTGCGCTGCAGACACTTTTATACTGGGCGATCCGTTCGCGGATCAAAACCCGCGTGCGGGACAGCGCCTCGATTTCCCGGGTAAGCGCCTTCTCCTGCCCTTCGAGGAGAGCGATCTCATCCGCCGGGTCACGATTTTTCATATGCCGTTTAATCTCCGCGAGCTTTACCCCGATCGATTTGAGAAAGCAGATTTCCCTCAGAAACGGGATCTGAGAAGCACTGTAGCAGCGGTACCCGTTTTCCCCGGTGCAGGCCGGTGAAAACAGACCGATGCGGTCGTAGTAGATCAGTGTCTGGCGCGAAATCTGATGCAGCGAAGCCATTTCCGTAATTGACAGATACTCCTTCATAAAGCGCTCCTTATTGCTGATATGCCCTTATCCGGCCAGTTTTGGCCGCCAGCCGCGGGGGAAAAGTTATGATTTTATTATACTATAAATCTCCCGTATCTTTAAGTCCATAAGGATGAAAAAGCACGAAACAGAAAGATTTCTGTTTCGTGCTAAAATAGGCAATTCAGATTTCAGTTTTATTTACCGAAATAACGGTTCAGCAACCCCTGGAACGCACAGCCATGGCGGGCCTCGTCTTTGCACATCTCGTGAACGGTATCATGGATTGCATCAAGCCCCAATTCTTTGGCTCGGGTCGCGATCTGCTTTTTACCCGCGGTCGCGCCGTTCTCTGCCGCAACACGCAGCTCGAGATTTTTCTTGGTGTCCGCAAAGACAACCTCGCCAAGCAGCTCGGCAAATTTCGCGGCATGCTCCGCCTCTTCATAAGCAGCCTTTTCGTAATAGAGGCCGATCTCCGGATAACCTTCACGATGTGCCTGACGCGCCATTGCAAGATACATACCCACTTCGGTGCACTCACCGGTGAAGTTCATGCGCAGTCCTTCGACGATCTCCGCATCGACACCAGCTGCAACACCGATTCTGTGCTCATCCGCCCAGGTCAGCCCACTGGAAGCCTGCTCTTCAAATTTGGAAGCAGGCGCTTTGCACTGCGGGCAAAACTCCGGCGGGGTATCTCCTTCATGAACATATCCACAAATTGTGCAAACAAACTTTTTCATCAGAATAGTCCTCCTTAAAATGTTTAATCACAAGCTGTCTCACTTGTTTACTACGGTTATAACTATACAACATTTGTATAGTTTAGTCAAGCCCTTTTTTCTAAAATTTACATCTTTTCTTTCAGTTTCAGAGGAAAAAGATACGAATATTTTTTGAACATGGTCAAATACTAGGATCACCGCTATATTTGAAAAGAGGTGAAACGGTAATGTCCAGAGAAACCAACAAAGCACAGAACCGCAAGAACCAGAACAGCCTGACCAACGAACAGAATTCCAACAATTTCAGCAGCCAGAATTCCAACAGCTTCAGCAATTCGGCTTCCAACAATGCCACCGATTGCCACAAGCAGAAGAATACCCAGGCAAAGAAGCAGAATAACGCGACCGACTGCGGCCGATAAATAATCGTTAACCCTGATCACGGACATCCGCGATCGAAAAAGAACCGCCGGCTCTGTCCGGCGGTTCTTTCTGCTTATTTTTCATTTAACTGCTTGAATCCGTGACCTATCACTTCGGTCGAATCGGTCACAATGATAAACGCGGCGGGATCGATCCGCTGTACAATCTTTTTCAGCTGGAAATACTGCTGGCGGCGCACCGCCACCAGGATGACCTGCGAATCGCTCTGGGTGAACGCGCCGGTTGATTTGAGCAGCGTGCAGCCCCGCTGCAGGTCCAGCATCACCCTGCCGGAGATCTCCCCTGCCTTTTTCGACATGATGTAAACCAGTTTCCCAGTATCACGGCCGTACAGTACCCCATCGATCACCCGCGAAGAGGTAAATACGGCTACCATTCCATAGAGCGCCGTTTCTATTCGCCCAAAAACTGCCGCCGAGATCAGGATTACCACAACATCGAGCCCCAGCAGCAGGCGCCCCAGCTGGATGTGCGGCATCTTCAGCTGCAGAAGCCGCGAGACAATGTCGCTTCCGCCGGTGGTTGCGCCGCGCATAAAGACAAGCGCCAACCCGAACCCCACGAGCGCACCGCCGAACAGTGCCGCGAGCAGCGCGTCCCCCTCATACTTTGGCACCAGTACCGCCACATAATCAAGCAGGAAAGAGGAGATCAGTACCGCGGCCAAAGTTTTGGCAGTGAAGGCGCGGCCGAGAAATTTCCAGCCAAGCAGGAGCAGCGGGATGTTCATGAGGAGCGAAAGTGCGCCGATCGGCGCTCCGCTCAGATAGTTGAACAGGATCGAAAGGCCGCTCACCCCGCCTAAAGCAATGTGGTTCGGCGCGATAAATGCCTGAATGCCTGACGCTACTGACGCGCAGCCCAGCGTCACAAATAAAAGGTCCAGCAATGTATCAAAAAACTGATCCGGCATCTTTGCAGCCATCCGCACCCCTTCTTTCATCCCGATTTACCGCATCGTCTCCATGATCATCCGGAACAGCTCCTCAATCCGCTCCTGTTCCTCTTTCAGATAAAGATAGCCAAACAGCGCTTCCACTCCGGTTGCGCGCCGGTACTGTGCAATATCCGCATGTTTCGGCGTGCTTGACGCGCTCGCATTGCGTCCACGTTTAAAGATCGCAAGCTCCTCCTCGGTGAGCATCTTTTCAATCCGGCCGAAGGCATCCGACTGCGCGGCGGCATTTACAAGTGAAACCGCCTTCTGATGCAGCTGTCCTACCGGCATATTCGCCTCTTCCACGACCAGCCTGCGCACCAGCAGCTCGTACACCGCATCACCAAGAAAGGCCAGCGTGAGCGGGCTCAACAACTTCGGATTGCTTTGTGTCTCGATCGAAAGATCCATGCAATCCCTCCTTATCGGATGTATTCAAATTCAAAGTTCAGGATGCTGACCGTATCCCCCTCCTGAATTCCCATCTCATCGAGCCTGTCGATGATGCCGCTCTGCCGCAGGACGCGCTGAAAGTACTGCAGGCTTTCATAGTCATCCATATCGACCATGCCCAATGTAGGCATCAGCCAGTCGGCCTCCACAATATAGACGCCATCCTCCACCCGGATGTCGAAGACATTGCGCGCAAACCGTTCAGTTTCCGCGAGCGGGACATGTTCAATCTCATATTGCTTGATCGGCGGCAGCGTGTCGAGCCTTCGGGATACGGCATAGATCAGCTCCTTTGTCCCCTGCGCGATCGGCGCACAGATTTCATACATCTCGTAGCCCTGCGCCTCTACAAAAGCGCGGAATCCCGCGAGCTGCTCCTCTGTCGCCATGTCACATTTGTTCGCCGCGACAATCTGCGGGCGGGATGCCAGATCCTCATTGAAATTTGCGAGTTCCTCGTTGATCTTTTTGAAGTCATCAATGGGATCGCGTCCTTCCGAGCCGGAGACGTCGACCACATGCACGATCAGGCGGCAGCGCTCAACGTGACGCAGGAACTCATGCCCCAACCCGACGCCTTCGCTCGCGCCTTCGATGAGGCCTGGGATATCAGCCATGACAAAGGATTTCCCCTCCTCCACCGACACGACCCCCAATACCGGCGTCAGTGTGGTGAAATGGTAGTTCGCAATCTCCGGCTTTGCCGCGCTTACAACTGAAATCAGCGTGGATTTTCCCACGTTCGGGTAACCGACCAGTCCCACGTCAGCCAGCAGTTTCAATTCCAGCACAACCTCATACTCCTCGCCCGGAAGGCCGGGCTTCGAGAAGCGCGGAACCTGCCGGGTCGCGGTGGCAAAATGCATATTGCCCCAGCCGCCTTTGCCGCCCCGCGCAACCACAACCGGCTCATCGGTCGAAAGGTCTGCCATGACGCGGCCGCTTTCCGCGTGCCGCACAACCGTCCCCTTCGGCACTTTGATCACCAGGTCTGATGCGCTTTTTCCGCTGCTGCGCTTGTTGCTGCCCGGCTGGCCATTCTGTGCAAAATAACGTTTCTTATATTTAAAATCCACCAGCGTGGAAAGGTTGGTGTCTGCCACGAATACCACGTCTCCACCGCGGCCGCCGTCGCCGCCGTCCGGGCCGCCCGCCGCCACATATTTTTCCCGGTGGAAGCTGACCGCGCCGTTGCCGCCGTCGCCGGCTTTGATGCGGATTTTTACCTTGTCAACAAACATGCTGCTCTCCTTTATCATACGGGTTAAAAATAGTGTTCCTTCCCGTTTGGGCAATATGCCCGTAACGAACAAAAATCCCGAGTGGATACCACTCGGGATTTTACCTTTATGGGTTACTGAACCGGAACGATCGAGACCTTTTTGCGGTCGCGTCCCATGCGCTCAAAACGGACTTTGCCGTCAGCCAGCGCGAAGAGAGTATCGTCGGAACCAATACCAACATTGGTGCCCGGATGGATGTGTGTACCTCTCTGCCGGACGAGAATGTTGCCGGCGAGGACAAACTGGCCGTCCGCACGCTTCACGCCAAGGCGTTTCGCTTCGGAATCGCGGCCGTTCTTAGTGGAACCTACACCTTTCTTATGTGCCATGAATAAACACCTCTGCTTTCTTCGTTTGGATTAAGCCTGAATCGACTGGATTTCAACTTTTGTATAGGGCTGTCTGTGGCCCAGCTTGCGGGCGGAACCCTTTTTCGGGCGGTAGGTGAAAACGGTGACCTTTTTGCCCTTTCCGGTTTTGATTACCTTTCCGGTGACGGTGGCGGCACCGCCGATCTCAAATCCGTCGTCCTTGCCGACCGCAAGAACGTCAAAGTTGACGGTCGCGTCAGCTTCAGCATCGAGCTTCTCGACGTAGATGACGTCGCCTTCCGATACGCGGTACTGTTTTCCGCCGGTGCGAATGATTGCGTACATACTGTTTCCTCATTTCATCAGACTCGCTGTCAACAGGCGGCACCGACTGGGCGCACTTTTAGCCTGGAACATGCGGCATGAATTATTTTATCACAACGCAGAGGGCCTGTCAATATCTTCCCAAGACTTTTGTGTTTTTAGAGGCGGGTTTACCGCTTCGCGGCATTGATGGTGTTTTTCATCAGCATGGTGATGGTCATCGGGCCGACGCCGCCCGGCACCGGCGTAATCGCGCCGGCGACCTCACAGACCGAATCGAAGTCCACGTCGCCGCAGAGCTTGCCGTTCTCGTCACGGTTCATGCCCACGTCGATCACCGTCGCGCCTTCCTTCACCATGTCGGCTGTGACAAATTTCGCCTTGCCGATCGCCGCGACCAGAATATCCGCACGGCGGCAGACTTCCGCGAGATTCTTTGTACGGCTGTGACAGATGGTCACGGTGCCGTTTTCGTGCATCAGCAGCATTGCCATCGGTTTGCCCACGATGTTGCTGCGCCCGATCACAACACACTCCTTGCCTTCCACCACGATACCCGCGGAATGAATGAGCTCCATCACGCCCGCCGGTGTGCAGGGCAGGAACTTGTAGTCCCCGATCATGATTTTGCCGACGTTCGCCGCGTGGAACGCGTCCACATCCTTGTCCGGCGAAATCGCCGCAATCACCTGCTTTTCGTCCAAATGCTTCGGCAGCGGGAGCTGCACCAGAATACCGTCGATATCCGGTTTTTTATTGAGCTTGTCCACCAATGCGAGCAGCTCCTCCTGGGTTGTCTCCTCCTGCAGCGCGTATTCCTCCGAATACATCCCAAGTTCCTCGCAGGCCTTCTTTTTGTTTCGGACATAGACCTTTGACGCGGGATCCTCTCCCACGATCACCACCGCAAGTCCCGGCGTGATCCCGTCCTCCGCAAGAGCTGCCACTTCTGCCTTCAAATTCTCACGCAGCGCGGCGCTCACCGCCTTGCCGTCAATCAGTTTTGCTTTCATCCTTTGGTTCCTCCTCATCGGCCGTATCGGTGCCTTCCGCTATTTCGTTTTCCGGGCTCTGTGCTTTCTCCGCCTCAGAGACCGTCTCTCCTTCAAAGATGGTGCTCTCCTTCGGGCCGTCCTCATCCGGATGACGTTTGCGGTAAAACTGCCCGCTCAGAACAGCTTGTCCTTCTTCGGTGTGGACATAAAGTTTCAGATATTCCGGATCGTTCACAGTTTTAATCTTATTGCGAACGTATAGCAGCACGAGCAGTGACGCCAGCGTAAGGACAGCGGCCAGCGCCTGAGAGACGCGCACATTCCCAAGCATCAGGCTGTCGGTGCGCAGCCCCTCAATAAATGCGCGCCCAAGGCCGTACCACGCGCCATAGATGAGCACCAGCTCGCCGTCGAAGCGGCGGTGCTTGGTATAGAGCGCGAGGATGAGAAACCCGATCAGGCACCAGACCGACTCATAGAAAAAGGTGGGATGCACCGGCATCGACGGATCGACCGTCACGCCGACGGCGGCAAGAGCCGCCTGATGGTTGGTGAGGTAAGCGGTGATCGACGGACTCGCCATGCCCCATGGCATCGCTGTATTCGAACCGAACGCTTCCACATTGATAAAGTTGCCCCAGCGCCCGATCGCCTGTGCAAGGATGAGGCCGGTCATCGCAACGTCAGCCATTGGCAGAAGCTTTACCCGCCGCCAGCGGCACATCAGGATTCCCACAAGGAATCCGCCGATCACGCCGCCGTAGATGGCGATGCCGCCTTCGCGGATGTCAAAGATTTTGAGCCAGTTGTCGGCGTACATCTCCCAGGAAAAGATTACATAGTAGAGCCGCGCGCCGATGATGCCGCCGATCACCGCGCCGATAATCACATCGAGCGCCCGGTCCGAGTCAAGCCCAAAATCGCGCACCCGCCAAAGGATATAGCAGATCGCGGCCAGGAAAGCCGCCGCAAAGATGATGCCGTACCAGTAAATGTTCATGCCGCCGATCGTAAAAGCCACCCGGTTGAGGGTGATCTCCCCGATGCCAAGGCCGGGAAAAGAAACGACCTGTTCCATATTGTCAGCTCCTCACTATTGCCAGTTTTTCGGTCAATTATCAGCCTTCCTGCGGGTATACGATCGAAAGAGCGGATTTCTCCGGGTCGAACGCGACCGCCAGCCGTTCGTTCATCTGCTCGATGGTCGCGTTTGCCACGATGTCAAGGAACACATAGATGTTGTCCATCCCACCAAAATAAGAGGTGGTCATCAAGCCCGCGACCGATTCTGTACGGCTGTACATGCCAAGATAACGCCCATAGGTGGCGCGGCGGGTAAGCTCGAACAACCGCTCATCCACGCCGTCTTTTCGCATGCGGCGGATTTCCGCTTTGATCTCTTCGGCAACCTTATCGGGATCGTGACTTTCGCCCGCGAAGATGGTGTACATATAATCGCGGCCGGTAGTGGCTTCGGTCGCAAAGGTCGCATTGATGAGCCCCGCGTCGTAAAGCCGGCGATAAAGCGGACTCGCTTCCCCTGCGATCACATCGATCAGAATTTCATCGAGCACCTGGTTTTGGAGGTTGCCCGGCATCCCATAGTTTTTGCCTTTGAAACCGAGCTGAAAGAGCGGGATCGCAACCGCGAGTTTCTGTTCCACGCGCGGCTTATAAACCCCTTCCGGCTCAGCAAAGGTGCGGCGGGTGATCTCGATCGGCTTTTCATCGGGCTTCAGCACGCGGTCAGCCACTTCAAGCACCGTATCCACGTCAAAATTTCCGGCAATTGAAAGCACCATGTTATTCAGGTTATAGAAGGTGCGATAACAGCGATAGAGCAGTTCGTGATCAATCTTTGCAATCGATCCGACCGTACCCGCGATATCGATGCGCACTGGATGGTTTTGATAGAGCGCGCCGAGCAAGTTGAACATCACACGCCAGTCCGGATCGTCGTCATACATCCGGATCTCCTGTCCGATGATCCCCTGTTCCTTTTGGACCGACTCCTTGGTGAAGTAGGGACGGCGCACGAAGTCAAGCAGGATCTCAAGCGACTCCGCAAAGTTATCGGTGCAGGAGAAAAGATACGCGGTGCGGTCAAAAGAAGTATACGCGTTGGCGGAGGCGCCGGTTTTTGCATATTTCAAAAAGGCGTCCCCATCTTCATTTTCAAACATTTTGTGTTCCAGAAAATGGGCGATTCCCTCCGGAACATCCACAAAGTCCGCGTCGTCCTGCGTTTTAAACCCGGTGTCGACCGAGCCGACGTTGGCGGTAAAAGTCGCATAAGCGGTGGAATAGCCCTTCATTGGGCAGAGCAGCATGGTGAGGCCGGAACGATGCCTCAATCGGATCATCTGCTCGCCAAGCCGTTCCGAATGGATGGTTTCTCTTTCCATGGTCACGCATCCCCCTTTCCAGTCAGGAAGTAAACCGTGTCCAGCGTGACCTGGTTCGCGGCTTTTATAATCGCTTCGCGGGTAACCGTATCGATCAGGGCAATCTCATCCGCTGGGGAGCTGCTTCCGCCATCCATCACCTGAGTCAGGTACCACTCCTCGGTCGCGCCGAGCGAATCGGTCACCGAACGCAGGGCGTTTTGCAAAAGCAGTTTTGTCGCGGTGAGCTCGTCATCGGTAAATTCGCCGCGCTGCATCACTCCAAGCTGGTTTAGAATTTCGTCCTGCGCCTTTTGCTTGTTGACTTTTTCCACACCGCTGTCGACCATCATCAGGCCGGTCAGCCGGTCGAAGCGCGCCGCGCAGTAGTAACAGAGGCTCAGCTTCTCGCGCACATAGGTGAAAAGCCGTGAATTCGGCGTGCCGCCAAAAAGCGCCACCATCATGCGCATCGCGCCGAAAGTCTCCTGGTCGCGGATTGCCCCTGTTCGGAAACCCAGCACCAGCTTCGACTGAGCGACATCGAGCTCCTCTTTTGTCTCCTTCGGCTGGTCCGCCTGCGGACGGGTGACGTACTTTTCCATCCGGGCAGGGCTGCGCCTGACCTTTGCGAACGCGTCTGTGAAAATTTTCTTCGCGGTAGCGGGATTTCCGCAACCAACAAACGAAATCTCCACCTGCGCCGTTTCAATCGCCTTTTCATAAGCAGCCGTCGCGCTCTCCGGCGTAATCTTTTTCGCGTCGTCGATATAGCCGTACTTCTCAATAGCGAGCGGCTCCCCTTCACACATCAGCGCCTTGCATCTGCTGAGCGCGTAAACACGTTTGTCATTGATCTGGCCTTCAATCGTATCCATCAGCTGCTGGCGTTCTGTTTCGACATCCGTTTCAGGGAAAAGGCCGTCCGCGCCGAAGTTCGGCGCGAGCAGGACATCGGTGAGCAGGCCCGCGCATTCAGCGGCCATCGTTTCTCCGCCGAGAGTGAAACGGTCGTCAATCCCATAAATGGAAAGCTCCAGCACCTGGTAAGCGCCAAACTTGCTCACATCGCAGGAAAGCGAAGCGCCATAGAGCTCACAAAGCTTCTGATTGAGCTTTGTAAAGTCCGGACAGCTTTTGCATCCCTTGCGCAGCAGGAACGGGAGCACCGCATTGACGGTGACGCTTTCACGGCAAAGCGGAAGGATCAGGTTTACCGTTATGCGGTTGTGTTTGAATTTGGGATCGGTAACCTGGTAAAAATGAACGCCGTCACCGATCTTCTCACGTAGGAACTGATTCTCCATGCAATGATCTCCTGTCTGAAAATTCAGTAGAATCTATTTTGGTTTTTTATAGAGTAATATTATAGCACATTTTGACTTGCCTGTACCATCTTTTTCAGAATGTTAACAGAACATTATGATTTTTCCCATCCAGCGGAATTTTTCCCGCTGGGGTGCCGTCCACAGTGATGCTTTCCACCCCGGTTTTCATGACTTCCAGCTCAATTTCATACCCGCTCCTGCGCACCTGCGCGGAAAAACGTGTCCAGCCTTCCGGCAGCCGCGGGAAAACCTCCAAATGATCCCCACAGAAACGGATCCCCAGAAGCGTTTCCACCACGGCGCGGTAGTACCATCCCGCTGCGCCGGTGTAGATGCTCCAGCCGCCATGTCCATAACAGTCCCGATGGGTATAGATATCCGCTGGCATATAATACGGTTCTGTTTTGAATGCCTGCGCCAGTCCCGCGTCGGTACAGCGCCCGGCGGGATTCAGATAACTGAGCAGGCGGTAACCTTCGTCTGTACGCCCGGCTTCCAGCATCGCCATCGCAAACCAGATGGCTCCATGAGTGTATTGACCGCCATTTTCCCGGATTCCGGTGGGGTACGCCTTGATATAGCCAGGATTATTCGTCGACTGGTCAAATGGCGGTGTGAACAGTTTTATGATTTGTCCCCGGTCATCCACAAGCCGCTTTCGCGCCGCATCAAGGGATTCCATTACGCGGGCATTGTCCGGCATTCCGCAGAATACCGAAAAACTCTGGGCAAGCAGATCGATTCTGCATTCGCTGTTCTCCCGGCTTCCGACCGGTGTCCCATCATCAAAAAAGGCGCGCAGATACCATCCGCCGTCCCAGCAGTTCTGATCGATGCTTCCGCGCAGATTCTCCGCGTTCCCGCGGAAAACACTCGCCCGGTAGCTGTCGCCGCGCGCCTCCAGAATTGGCGCAAACCGGTCAAAAACAATCGCAAGGAACATCCCGAGCCAGACGCTTTGACCCTTTCCCTGGGTCCCGATGTTCGAAAATCCGTCGTTCCAGTCTCCACAGCCGATCTTTGGGATCCCCTTGTCGCCCAAATTGCAGGCGTGCTCGATCGCACGTACGCAGTGAAAAAAAACCTCCTCCTTCATGGCGGACGCATGCACCCGCTGGTATCGTTCCTGTTCGCCCGGGCCGAGCGGCTCCCCTTCGCAATACGCAACCGGGATTGACAGGATGCTTTCATCCCCCGTGGCCTTCAGATAGTCACAGACCACAAGCGGCAGCCAGACAAGATCGTCCGAAAAGGTTGTGCGCACCCCCCTGACCCCGCCTGGCAGGTCGTGCCACCAATGCAGTACATCCCCTTCGGGGAACTGCGCCGCGCAGCAGCGCAGGATCTGCTCTTTTGTCAGTTCCGGATCGATCAGCAGGCAGGCCGCCGCATCCTGCAGCTGGTCACGAAAACCATACGCACCGGAACACTGATAGAACGCACACCGTCCGAACAATCTGCCCGCTACCACTTGATGCGGCAAAAATCCGTTTACAAAGTGATTGAGCGCAAGATCGGGCGTGGCGATCGAAATACCGGGGCGGACGCCGCCGGATGGCGGCAGCGCCCCGGTTGCAAGTTTAACGGCGGCATCACGTTTTGCGGCAGCAGCGAAGATAAAGCGAATCTTTTCCCTGCGGCGCGGCGGCAGGCGTTTGCGCACAACCGTCCCGGCGATCGGATCATTGTTGGGGAGCAGTTCCCTGGCCGACCAGTCGCCTGACCAAAACGCAGTGCGGTCTACTGTATAACTGGGATGCTCGCCCGGTGTACAAACCGCCGCATATGCAGGCAGTTCCATTGTATAGGGATTATGCAGGGTAAGGCAGCCGTTCTCCTGTGTGAACTGGGTATATTTCGCTGTGAGTCTGCTCACACCAAGCACCGGCTCAATCACATAGGCACAGATAATCTCCACCTCCTCATCAGTATCATTTTGCAGCGTCACGTCCATTATTTTCAGGCTTTCCGTTTCTGCCACCTGCACCTGCAATTTGGTGCGGATTCCTCCTGCCATCCCGTCATACCAGGCGCCTGCCGGAGAAAAAGATGCGCGTGCGCCGCAGCAGAGATCATAAATTTCTTCCCCAATGCGCAGCAGTATCCGTTCTCCGTCATTTCCTGTTGCAATATCGTTCTGCCAAGGGGTCAGCCTGCACTCACGGGCATTCTGCCACCAGGTGTTTCCCAATCCGCAGTCATGCAGCAGTGTCCCGAAATTGCGGTTCGCAAGGATGTGTGAGAATGGAAGCGGCGTCACTCGTTCCACATAAAAACGACCCTTTACATATGCGCCGCCGACCAGATCGAATCGGCCCTCCTCCTGTGGGATTGGAAGCGGACTCGTATGCAGGACGGCCATCGGCGAGAAACCTTTTATTGTTCCGGCGTTTCTTTCCGCTCCCGCCGTATGGCATGCCGCGGCGCGCAGAGCCGTGACCAGTTCCGGTTCATAAGCAGCCGGATCGATTTTTCGCACACCTTGCGGCAGTGCGAGCTCCGGTCTGCCGAGCACACAAAGATCAAAATCCAACCGGTGCAGTTTCATAGCCTGCCAGAATTCAGCGTAGGCCAAAAGGCACGCTTCATCCGGTTTCTTCTCCCAGTCAAACACCACAATCGGCAGGTCTCCCGAAATTCCAAGCGACCAGAGCGCATCCTGTCCACGGCTATTTTCCGCAAGTGCTTTCTGCTGCGTTTCGTCCGCTTCTGCACCAAAAAGCAGATCCGGCAAGACTTCCATCCCGATGCGCCCGGTGATCGAACGGTTGAGAAAAAGTGACTGTGCGGCCGTCCTGCCGCCGTCCCGGATGGTGAGCAGATTCCCGATGCTTTCCGCTTGGGTCGGTGCGCAGGAAAGCAGTAAACCAACCGTCTCCTCCCCATGTGCCGGCACCACCAGCGTGACACGCAAAGCGCAGCAGCCGTCCGGCGTAGCAGTTTTCCCGGTAAGCGGCGCGGTATCGAAGCGCAGCAGATGCGCAAGCCCGTCTGGATAGGGTGTCACTTCTTCCCGCCGCAAGGAGAAGTTGTACTCCACCGTCTGCTCAAAACCCACTGAAAGATGCAGCCCATCGGTACAGTCGCGGTGGCGGCGCAGAAAGTGGATCGTATCGGTCGCGGCATCCCGCTCCCCCAGCACGAACAGCTTTGAAAAAGCCGGATGCGCGGCATATTCACTCTCCCGCGAAAGGACCGGTTCAAAATAGAAAAGCAACTCGGCCACCGCCTTGTTTCCTGTGTGGTTGCGTACGGTCGCGTCACACCGCGCCACTGGTAAAATCCCATCGAGCGTAAAGCGCTGTTCGAGCTCCGCCATCCCAGCCTTGGCCGAAAAGGAAACAAACTCCGGTCCGAAGGTGCAGTGCCTTTCCACACCGCTTTGATAAAACGGCGCTTCTGACGCGGCAACCGTTTCTCCGTTCATCCGCAGAACTGAAAGGATTCCCTGCCCATACAGGAGCGCGTCCCGCGAACGCCGGGTAACGTCATTGTCTCCATACCGCAGAAAGCTCACTCCAGTACTCGAAAAGGCATGGGACATCACGCCGTTCGCAAGCAGCGCCGCCTTTGGCGAAAGTGCCGAAACCGGCGGGCTGATTGTTTCGTTTTCCTTTGGCGCGGATTTTGTCCGCTCATTGTTTTCCGGTTTCATCTGGTCATACACCACCGCATCCTTTGCAATTTTTTCCTGCAGAAAGTCCCGTGCCGCCGCCATTGCATGGTCACGCATGAAACGTTTCTGCATCACATTTCCGAGCAGCGCGTTCGCGCAGGCGATCATACTCATCCCAACATGATGCGCCATATAGGAACGCACGATTGCATACCGTTCTCCTTGCGGCACCCGCACCGGCGTAAAGTCAGCCGCCTCATAAAATCCATATTGCCCGGTGATCCCCATCCTTTCAAGCCGCTCGAGGTTTTGCATGCTCGCATCCGGGTCGAACGGCAGGGTCAGGAAGCTTGCATATGGTGCAACAACCAACTCGCGGTCGAGTCCCTGCTTCACTCCGAGCTTCTGAACGCCATGCGCTTTATACTGATAGTTGAGCGCCTCGTCAAAGGCAAAATATCCGCTTTCGCTGATGCCCCATGGGACGCCCGCCTGCCGGGCCCGCTTTTTCTGACAGTAGATCGCATACTGCATCGCCTCTCCGAGCAGCGAGCCCTCGTATACAGGCAGCAGCAGATGCGGCATGAAATATTCAAACATGGTCCCGGTCCAGGAGACTGGCCCGGCGTAAACTCCGCTGCGGCTCATTGTACGGTTCAGCGCCCGCCAATGTTTGCGGGAGGCCTGCCGGGTTGCGATCGCATAATAACTAAGAGTCCGTGCTTCGCTCATCAGGAAATCGTAATGAGAACCCACCTGGTTCCCGTTTTGATCCACGCCGATCGAAAAAAGCCGCCGTCTGCGGTTATAGAAGATCGAAAGGTCGGTTCCCTGTAGGATCTTTTCGATCCGCTGCGCAATTTCACGCAGCAGCGGCTCCTGCGGCGCATATTCAAGGACGCCTTGTCTGAGCGCGACAAGCGCGCAGAGGTAGTTTCCGCTGTCCACCGCCGAAATAAACCCGTCCGGCAGTACCCGCAGGTCATCGGTCGCATACCAGTTATAGAGGTTTCCATGGAAGGTTTCGAGGGACTCAACCGTTTCAAAGGTTCGGTCAAGTCGAAGATAAAGTTCCCTGCTGTCGAGCAGGTGAAAATCCCGCGCCGCCAGCAGAGACAGAAGCATCATTCCGATATTGGTCGGCGAGGTGCGCCGCGCCACTGTCTTTTTCGGAGAAAATTGGACATTGTCTGGCGGCAGGAAATGATTTTCTTCGTTTGCATAATCCTCGTAGAACCGGAACATCTGCGCGCACCAGGAAAGGATCCGTTCACGCTGAACAGGATCAGGCACTGGGTGCCGCTCCACTGTACGCCGCGCCGTCATGACGGCCAACGGCGCGTAGAGCAGGAATAGCCCGCCGCAGAGTTTGACGATCAGATGTGTTCTCGGCGCAAATATGAGCAGAAGAAGCCCCAATAGTTCAGAAATCCAGCTGCGCCGCGCCGCATCCGAAAATGAAACTTCCCTCAGTTCTCCCTGCGCGGCAGTTGTCCATTGCAGGAGGTTTTTCCGTGAGACAAGCATTCGCCAGAGGGTGCGAAAAACCGCGTCGAGCGTCACAACCGCCTGTTGGGCCGCCATTACGAAGGACAGCAGCGCCTGCCCGGCCAGCTCAAAAACGCGCGGCAGCGTCCGGGCGAAATAGCGGCGGGTGAGCGCAAACCGTCCGCCCGCGGGTGAGCGCAAACCGTCCGCCCGCCAGGAACGCGCGCAATGCGGCAAGCAGCGGCGCGAGCGAAACCGAAAGAAACGCCGCAGCACACAGCCAGAGCGCTTCATCCGGGCGGGCCAATCCCGCCGCCGCCACCAGGAGCACCGCCGCCACCGGCGTAAGCGAGCGGCGCAGGTTGTCGAGCATCTTGTACCGGGAGAGCCCGCCGATAGGGTTTACCCGTTTTATACCATTCACCGAAAAGCGTTTCCCGATAAAACGCAGGTTCTGCCAGTCGCCCCGGATCCAGCGGTGCAGCCGGGAAAACCAGGAGAGTGCGCTTGCAGGCATCCCGTCGGTCATCTCGACATCGGAAATGAGCGCTGTACGCAGATAGGCCCCTTCCAAAATATCATGGCTGAGCAGCGCATTCTCCGGAAACCGGTGGCCAACCACCGTGCGAAACGCCTCAATGTCAATCAGTCCCTTGCCGGAAAAAATCGCCTCTCCGAACAGGTCCTGATAAAAATCGTTGCTTTCCTGTTCATAGGTGGAGATGCCGCCCGCCCCCGCCATGATGCGTGTAAAGTCTGTTTCCTTGGCAGAATCGAGTTCGGTGCCAATCGCGGGTACAAAAATCCCATAACCGGCTGTAACGACTTGGTTTTTTCCGACCACCGGCCGGTTGAGCGGATGCATCGCGGCGGAGATTAGCACATCGGCCGTGTCGAAGAGCAGGTTTGTGTCACTGTCGAGCGCAATCAGGAACCGTGCTTCAGAAAGCGCCGCCCTGTCGCCCACAAAACAGCTTACCGAAGTCTCGCTGCCATTTAAAAAGCGTACAAATTCGGTGATCGCGCCGCGTTTGCGTTCCCAGCCGCAGTAACGATCCTGCGTCGGGCAAAAACTCCGTCTGCGCACAAACAGCATGAAACGATTCCCATAGCATGCGTTGAGCTCTTCCACCACTTTTTTGGCCGCGCCGATCTGCACCGCGTCCTGTGGGTGGTACGGCCTGCGGTCCTCCTTGAAATCCGCCAGCACGCAAAAGCGCAGATGCTCCCCTTTATTGGAAAAGTAGAGCTGTTCCAGACGTTTGGCCAGGTCCCGCGCTTTTTCCGGAGCGGGCAGTAAAGTTGAAATCACCACCACCGTTCTGGGGGCTTCCCCGCCAAGGCGCATACGTGGAATATGGCGCGCCGGAATGCCCCGCATCGCAAGGTCGCAGGCAAAAATCCGCACGATCTCCACCAGCGGCAGGTAAAGCAGGACCGGCAAAAAAATCCTGTCCCAGCAAAATCCGCAGAGTGCGCAAAGAAAAACCGGCACAATCCAGGTGGCGGCCAGTGCCGCCGCGCCGTGCAGTTTCCCCTTCTTTGCCTGCGGATCTTTTTCAAGCAGGTAATAACCGACATGGGAAGTGCGTTCACCATCGGATTTTTTTGCGTATTCCACCACGTCCCGGGCGACGGCGCTTTCCGCCGTGCCGGATTTTTTTGCGATACGGGCGGCAATTTCACGGTAATATCGTTTCGACTGACGTGCCATTTTTGGATAGACGCCTGATGGGTCTTCCAAAAGGATCTCTTCCGCTGTGCTGCACTGTTCGGTCAGTTCGGCAAAGTCAATTTCATAAAGCTGCGAGAGTCCAACCACCGCAAAGGCAATTCTGCGTTCACGTTCCTCGTCTGCAAGATTTGGCGAACAGGCCATCGCCGCAGCCGCGATCAGGGTACATTTAAGCGCCGGATAGACAAATCCAAACTGACGCTCCCCCAGTTCCTGCAGGCGGTTGGCAGCGCCGAGCGCTTCGGCGGTGTTTTCTTGCGTCAGCGGGACGACCGCATCTGCAAAGACCCCGCGCAGGATAAAATAGAGGGAAGCAAGCGGAACGCTGTTTTTGCGGTATCCCCGCAGATCGTTCATCGACTGCTTTGCGTGCCCCTCCAGCGCATAGAAATTGTCCGAAAGCCATTGCTGCCAACCGGCGGCAGCCTCTGTTTCCCGCAGTGCGGCGAAACTTTCACGCAGAACATCCAGGTTTTTGCACAACTCCCGGCGTATTCCGGCGACTGTATTGCGATGTTCGGAGAGCTGCGAAAACAACCCTTCGACCTTCTCTGTAATGGTAACTTTTTCGATCTCTTTCATCGGTAAACCGCCATTTCCCCATTTTGTATTCCCTTTTATGTTTGGCAAAAGGCGGGTGAATTATAGCCGGCGCGGCAGAAATAGTCAAAAAACAGGCGTCCCTGCATTTTGCAGGAACGCCTGTCGCTTTGCCATTTTATTTCCCGAGCAATTTTAAAAGCTCCGCTTCATCAATTACCGCGACACCAAGTTCATTCGCCTTTGTGAGCTTACTGCCCGCTTCCTCGCCGGCCACCACGTAATCGGTCTTTTTCGAGACGCTGCCGCTCACCTTGCCGCCCGCAGCTTCAATAAGCGCTTTCGCTTCGCTGCGCGCCATTGTCGGGAGCGTACCGGTCAGAACAAAGGTCTTGCCCGCCAAGGTATCTTCCGCAGGCGCGATTTCACACTTCATGTTGAGTCCCAACGCGCGCAGCCGTTCGATCAGTTGGCGGTTCTGCTCGAGTGCGAAGAAATCAGCCGCGCTTTCGGCCATGATGTCCCCATAGCCATCGATCGTTGCAATCTCCTCCGCTGTGGCCGCAAGGATCGCGTCGATATCCCCAAAGCGTTGTGCCAGCAACTGGGAAGCCCGCTGCCCAATGCCGCGAATCCCGAGGGCGAAGATCAGCCGGGAAAGATCGCGCGTCTTTGATTTTGCCAGCGCATCCACAAGGTTCTGGGCGCTCTTTTCCCCCATTCGGTCGAGCTTTGCAAGCGCCTCCGCTTTCAGCTCATAAAGATCCGCCGCCGAGTGCACCAGCCCTGCCTCCAGGAGTTGATGCACAATCGCCGGACCCAGCCCGTCGATGTCCATCGCGTCGCGGCTCGCAAAATGTGTCAGATTGCGGGCCACCTGCGCCGGGCAGGCCATATTGACGCACCGCAGGACCGCTTCCCCTTCCTCCCGTTCCGCCACGCTGCCGCAGGACGGGCAGAGATGCGGGATCTGGTAGGGAGCTTTTCCCTCCTGGTGCTGTGCGACAGCCACCACTTCCGGGATGATATCCCCAGCCTTGCGCACCACAATCCGGTCGCCGACCGAGATGCCTTTTTCGTTGATAAAATCCTGGTTATGCAGCACCGCGCGGCTCACTGTCGTGCCTGCCAGCGTAATGGGCTCAAATACCGCCGTGGGGGTGAGCGCGCCGGTGCGACCGACCTTGATCTCGATGTCGAGAAGGGTACTTTCCTTCTCCTCCGGCGGATATTTGAAGGCAACCGCCCATTTGGGGAATTTCGAGGTCGCGCCGAGCGTTTCCCGCTGGGCAAAATCGTCCACCTTGATGACCGCGCCGTCGATATCAAACGGGAATGCGTAACGGTTTTGGCCGATCCGCTCCACTTCTTCGATTGCGTCCGCGATGTTGTCAAATGCTTTGAAGGAAGGAATCACCTTGAAGCCAAGCGCCTGGAGATATTCCAGCGACTGCTTATGCGCGGTGAGGGTCTTGCCTTCGACCTGCTGAATATTGAAAACGAAGATGTCCAACCCGCGCTGGGCAGTCACTTTGCTGTCCTTCTGCCGCAAAGAGCCCGCCGCCGCATTGCGCGGGTTCTTGAAAGGCTCCTCTTCGTTCTCAATCTGGCGCGTGACCACCTTTTCAAAACTCGCGCGCGGCATATAGACCTCGCCGCGCACCTCGATAAACGGGAGCTTTTCCCGAAGCGTCAGCGGGATTGAGCGCACCGTTTTGAGATTTTCCGAAACATCCTCTCCGGTGATACCGTCTCCGCGGGTCGAACCGCGTACGAAGCCGCCGTCCCGGTATTCGAGCGAAACCGAAAGCCCGTCGATCTTCGGCTCGACGATGTAGACGGGGTGTTCGATCTTTTCACGCACCCGCTCGTCGAAAGCGACAAGATCTTCTGTGCTGAAAACATCCTGCAGCGAGCCCATCTGCACCTCATGGCGCACCGGCGCAAAGGTGTTGAGCGCCATCCCGCCGACACGGCGGGTGGGGGAATTTTCTGAATCGAGCGCTGGGAATTCCGTTTCAAGGTCGAGCAGCTCATGCAGGAGTTTATCGTATTCAAAATCGCTGATCGACGGATTATCCAGAACATAATACTGGTAGCTGTGCTTTTCTATCATTTTACGCAGTTCCTGAACGCGTTTCTCTGCCGCGGCAAAATCCATTTTCCTGTCCTCCGGTTTGATAGATTCTAAGGTATTATATTATATCACGCCGGATCTTTCGTATGAACTTTTGATGCCGTTATTTTTCAGTTTGTTCAGGAATCGCGCAAGCGGGAGGTATCCCCGGAGAGGTCGAAATTGTCCGCCTTGTAGTCGTTATACATATTGATCGGGTCGGAGTGATCGCCGTTGATCTCGCTGTACGCCTCCGGCACCTGCCCGACAATGATCGTTTCCGCGATGCAGATGTTGGTGGTGACCTCGGTGGTGACCGTATAGATCGGCATAACGGCGCTGACCGTCGCGTCGACCTTCAGCATGATCTGATGCAGCGTCTGGTTGATGCCCGCCGACTGGAACTGGTTATAGATTTCAGTGTGGACATAACCGGCCGGGATGACCCGGAATTCCACCTCCGGGCCACGGCCGGAAAGGATCTGCCCGCCCATCAGGGTACCGATCGGGATGCCGACCGGCCGGGTCGAGTTGTCGCTGAGGAAGTCGGAAACCTTGTTGGTGATCTCCGCTTTGAGCCGGTTCATCGAGATCATATCGGTCGAGATCGAAGAGACTTCCCCGTTTTTCCCCTGGGTGATGCTGATGATGCTGTTGTAGACGACATCTTCTTCTGAAATCACCTCGATGACCGCGTCGTTGATCGATTTGGTCGCCTCCAGCTTCGCCTGGTAGGAGGAGATCGTGGTGATGATCGGCCGTACCCGCCCGTCGATCACCACAATCACCATCAGGAGGGCCAGCCCGACCGCCAGCATTTTGATCCCGCGCAGCTTGCGTTTGTTCACCCGGATTGTCACCGGCCTCATGCCATCGCCCCCATCCCTTTCATTCTACAAATGTATGTACAAGGGGCTGAAAATGTGCAAAAAACAAAGAAAGCGCGCCGCTTTTTCAAGCGGCGCGCTTTGAAACGAAAATAAAGGATCAGTCTTTCTGGCCATCCTTCGCACGGATCTCGGTGCGGCGGATTTTGCCGGAGATGGTCTTGGGCAGTTCTTCCACGAACTCGACGATACGGGGATATTTATAAGGTGCGGTCTGTCTTTTCACATAGGTCTGCAGTTCCTTTTTCAATTCGTCGGACGGCTGGTAGGCCTTGGTCAACACAATGGTCGCCTTGACGACAGTACCGCGGATCGGGTCGGGTGCGCCGGTGACCGCGCATTCCAGCACGGCGGGGTGCTCCATCAGCACACTCTCAATCTCAAACGGCCCGATGCGGTAGCCGGACGCCTTGATCACATCGTCAGTGCGCCCAACATACCAGAGGTAGCCGTCCTCGTCCATCCACGCCGTGTCGCCGGTATGGTAGAGACCGTCATGCCAGGCGGCTCTGGTGGCTTCCTCGTTGCGGTAGTACCCATTGAAGAGTCCGAAATACGGTTTCTGCGTATCGACGCAGATTTCACCGACTTCGCCGCGCGGAACATCATTTCCTTCCTCATCCACCAGCCGCAGATGATACTGCGGGGAAGGTTTGCCCATCGAGCCGGGTTTCGGCGTAGTCCCAGCCAGGTTGACGCACTGCACGACCGTCTCGGTCTGACCGTAGCATTCCATAAGTTTGAGCCCGGTAAATTCAAGCCAGCGGTTATAGACCTCAGGGTTGAGCGCCTCGCCCGCGGTGGTCGAGTAGCGCAGATTTTTCAAATTGTAGCCTCCAAGCCCTTCCTTGATGAAGAAACGGTAGATGGTCGGCGGCGCGCAGAAGGTCGTAACGCCGTACTTTTCCATTACATGAAGCAGGTCGCCCGGGACGAATTTGTCAAAGTCATAGACGAAGATTGACGCCGCCGCAAACCACTGACCGTAAAGTTTTCCCCAAACCGCCTTCATCCAGCCAGTCTCGGAAACGGTCAGGTGCAGATCGTCCGCATGGACATTGTGCCAGTAACGGGCTGTCAGAATGTGCGCCGCCGGATAGGCATGATTGTGGACGACCATCTTTGGGAATCCGGTCGTGCCGGAGGTAAAATAAAGCAGCAGCGGGTCCTCTTTGGAATTTTCCACACGCTGCCAGTTTCCATCGTACTTTTTAAGCTCGGCGGCGTAATCGATCCATCCTTCCCGCTTGCCGCGCACGATGAACTTCGCGCGGATGTCAGGATACTTTTTGCAGGCCTCGTCAACATATTCGGTGATGTTGCATTCGCCCGAACAGACGCAGGCGGTGATGCTTGCGGCCTCAAAGCGGTAGAGGATATCCTTCACGGTGAGCAGATTGGTCGCCGGAACGCCGACCGCGCCGATCTTATGCAGGGCGAGCACAGTGAACCAGAACTCATAGTGACGCTTGAGCACCAGCATGACCATGTCGCCTTTTTTGATGCCGTGATCGGTAAGCATCTGGGCGCATTTGTCCGAATAGAGCTTCATTTCACGGAAAGTGAAGGTTCGTTCTTCCCCGGCGACATTGCACCAGACCATCGCCCGGCGGCCCGGTTCCAGACGGGCGATCTCATCGACCACGTCATAAGCAAAGTTGAAGTTATCGGCAATCACCGGTTCGAAGTAAGTAAGCACGCCTTTCTCGTCAAAGCGCTCCTTACAGAAGCGCTGATAAAAATTCTCCATCTCCATCAGTCTCTTTCCCCTCTCTCATGCTGATCCCGCATTACAATTGCTAAAAAAACGCACTCCTCGCCGCCGGTCGCGATCATCCCGTGGCCGTGGCCGCTGTCGTAATAAATCGCGTCGCCCGCTTCCAGGTATTCGACATGGTCCTCCATCTGTACCTTGAGCTGGCCCTTGAGGACGTAGTCAAATTCCTGGCCGTCGTGGGTCGAAAGGTGGATCGGCTGATCCTGCTCCTCCTCAAAGAAAGGCGCGGTGACCAAAAACGGCTCGGCGGTCTTGTCGGAAAAGCGATAGGCAAGATGGTTATAGGTAAAGCCCTTGCGGCGGTTGATCTTGAGCCCCGCATCCTTGCGGACGATCGAATAGAAGGAAAGCCGCGGCTTTTCGCCGGTCAAAAGCTCGATGATGTCCACTCCAAAAAGCTGTGCGCAGTTATAAAGGAAGGTGAAGGTAAAATCTTTTTCACCGGATTCGTATTCCAGATACTCCTCTGCGGTGACTCCATTTTCCCGCGCCAGTTCTCCCACCGGAATTTCCATAATTTCACGAAGCGCCTTAATTCTCTGGGCAATCTCTTTGAGCTGATCCTGCATATGATGACCTCCATATCAAATTCATTTTCGATAAAACAAAAAGACCCATCCCTAACTCAATAGGGACGGGTCTGTATAAACAAATCCGCGGTACCACCCACATTGTGCAAACGCACCACTTAGCAAAGCTCCAACAAGCTTCCGACCTTTAACGCTGTCCAGCGGGGGAACCTACTCGCCAGCCGGCTTTTGGCACCCGACTCAAGGGTGATCAGCAGGAAACTATCTGCCGCCGGCTTTCACCAAACGCCGGCTCTCTGTGGACAGACCCATGTTTTCCGCAGTCCCTGTCATCGTCTTTCAAATATCATTGTGGTTTAATATACACGATCCGAAACCATTTGTCAATAGGTTCCATGGGAAAATTTTAAAAGATCCGGGAACGACTCCGCCAGGGCATCCGCCCCATTTTTAAGCAGTTCCTCCCCATCCCGGAACCCCCACAGCGCGCCGATGGCATAGACGCCGCCATTTTTGGCCGTCTGCATATCCACCCCGGAATCCCCGCAGTAGATGCAGTCTCCCTGGCCTGTCCCGGTCAATTCCAAAATTTCTTTGACGAGCGACGCATCGGGCTTTCTTGGGTAGCCGGCGCGCTGCCCATGCGCCACGGCAAACCGTTCCCCAAAATATTTTTTGGCGAGTACGGTCACGAATTCATGCGGCTTATTCGAGAGCACCGCGAGGCAGGTGCCCTGCGCGCGCATTGCGTCGAGCGTCTCGAGCACGCCGTCATAGGGTTTCGTCAGATCCTCGCTGTGCGCCCCATAATATACATCGAAAGCTTCTTTTACCCTCGCGTGAACCGTTTCGTCATTTTTCACCCACAGCGGCAGGCTGCGCTCCACGAGCTTGTGGATCCCGTCCCCCACGAAATATCGGTAGGCCTCGTTCGGATGCGCGGGAAAACCGTTCTCCCGCAGCGCGTAATTGCATGCGTTTGCCAGGTCATCCAGCGTATTGAGCAGGGTCCCGTCCATATCAAAGATCGCAAGCCGCTTTATTATCCGCATTGTGACGCCTCCGGGATCGTTATTCGTCACAAGCATTGTATCACATCTTTGTGTAAAATGCTATTCGCGTATCTGACAAAACAAAGACCTATCAAGAGAACAAAAACTGTTCGTCCGCATAGGTACAGCGGATTTTATCCCCGGCTTTGATCCTGCCGTGAAGCATTTCGTCCGCCAGCTTATCCTCGATACGGCTTTGGATCGCGCGACGCAGCGGGCGCGCGCCATAGAGCGGATCGAACCCATCAGTAGAAATCTGCTTTGTCGCGGTTTCATCAAAGCTGATTTCAATCGAAAGCCCGGCCAGACGGGTTTTGAGCGCATCAAGCATATTTTCCGCAATCCTGCGCACTTCCTCCTGGGTGAGCTTATGGAAAACGATAATTTCATCCACACGGTTTAAAAATTCCGGCTTGAACTCCTTTTTGAGTTCGGCAAGCATCATCTTGCGGATGTTTTCCTGCTGCCGGTCGAAGTCGGTTTCATCCCCAAGTGAAAATCCAAGGTTAGCCTGTTCGGTGATAAGCCGCGCTCCAACATTGGAGGTCATGATGATGATGGCGTTTTTGAAACTGACCGTCCGGCCCTGCGCGTCGGTCAGAATGCCATCCTCCAGAATCTGTAAAAGCAGGTTGAAAAAATCCGGATGTGCCTTTTCAATTTCATCAAAAAGCAGTACCGAATATGGGCGGCGCCGGATTTTTTCGGTGAGCTGTCCGCCTTCCTCGAAACCGACATATCCGGGCGGCGAACCCACCAGCTTCGAAACCGCGTGCCGCTCCATATATTCCGACATGTCGAGCCGGATCATCGCGTGCGGATCACCGAACATGCACTTGGCAAGCGCTTTACAGAGCTCGGTTTTGCCCACGCCGGTCGGTCCCAGAAAGATGAACGAGCCAAGCGGCCGCGCAGGGTCATGCAGTCCGACACGGGAACGCCGTATGGCGTTTGCCACGGCATGTACTGCCTGTTCCTGCCCTATAAGCATCTCGTGCAGCGATTCTTCCAGATGCAGAAGCTGGTCGCTCTGCGCCTCGGTAATCCGGGTCACGTCAATGCGGGTGATGTCCGCCACAAGCTTTGCAATATCCTCCCCGGTGACCTTTTGGCCATCCGCGTCGCCCGAAAGTTCCCATTCTCCCTGCGCCTTTTCAAGTTTCGCCTTGAGTTCGGCTTCCCGGTCCCGGATGCTCGCCGCGAATTCAAAATCCTGGGATGAGATTGCGTTTTCCTTATCAATTTTCAGGGCGTTCAGCTTATTTTCCAAATCTTTAATACAATTCGGAACTGTAATGGTATTCATCTTTACACGCGAGCAAGCTTCATCGATCAGGTCGATCGCCTTGTCCGGGAGATGGCGGTCGGCAATATAGCGCGCGGAAAGCCCCACCGCGGCGGAGATCGCATCGTCAGCGATCTTCAGTTTGTGGTGCGCCTCGTATTTTTCCCGCAGGCCCCGGATAATTTCAATAGTGTCCTTCTCGCTGGGTTCCTCCACCATCACGCTCTGGAAGCGCCGTTCCAAAGCGCTATCCTTTTCGATGAACTTGCGGTATTCGTCGATTGTCGTTGCGCCCACCAGCTGAAATTCCCCACGCGCAAGCTGGGGTTTCAGGATGTTGGCCGCGTCGACAGCGCCTTCGGCCGCTCCTGTCCCGATGATCGTGTGCAGTTCGTCAATAAACATGATGATATTCCCGGCGGCAACCACCTCCTCAATCGTGTTCTTGATCCGTTCTTCAAAGTCACCGCGATACTTTGTCCCGGCGACCATACCGGTCAGGTCGAGGGCAACGAAGCGTTTATCCTTGAGCTGCTGCGGGACATCCATATCGACAATCCGTCGCGCGATCCCTTCCGCAATCGCAGTCTTTCCAACCCCGGCCTCGCCAATCAGACAGGGGTTATTTTTGGTCCGGCGGGTCAGGATCTGCAAAACCCGTTCCACCTCTTTTTCCCTTCCGATCACCGGGTCGAGCTTGCCCTGCCGCGCCAGTTCGGTAAGGTCCCGGCTATATTTATCAATGAGCGGCGTGCGGGCCGCCGTTTTGGTGCGCGACGGGGAAACTTTTTTCACGCCGCCCGGCAGATCCGCCGGGCCCATGCTGCAGGTCATGTCGGAAAGCTGCTTCTGCACCTGTTCCGGGTCAACCAGCAGCTGGCGTAAAAAGCGTACCCCGTAGCTTTCGTTCTCTTTGAGCAGGTTTACAAGGATGTGTTCCGTACCCGCGAGCGGAATGCCGCTCATGCGCGTCTGCATGAGCGAAAGCTCCAAAATCCGCTTGCAGCGCGGAGTGATATCCGACGGGTTCAAAACCGACTGGATGCCGCGGCCCACCGTTTTGATGAGCATTTCCCGCACCTTTTCAACCGTGACGCCCGCTTTCTGCAGGACAGTGAAAGCCACGCCGCTGCCCTCCAGCAGTAGGCCCAGCAGCAGGTGTTCACTCCCGATATAGGTATGCCCCAGCGCGGACGCTTCCTCGATCGCGCAGTTGATCGCGGCGTTCGCCTTCGGCGTAAAACCGTTGAATTTAAACAAATAACCACCTCAAATGAACTTGTTGGGAAATAGAGAATCCAACCACATAATCTTTATGCGGCTTCCATCTGTAATATGGTCAGAGCGGGCTTTCGATATTCGTCAAAAAGTATTTTGCTCTGTAACCGAACCGTGCCGTACAACATAGTATGAGTTGAAATCACAATTAGGAGGTTACTTTTCATGGGATGCAATAACTTTGGCGGAAACTACTTCTGGATCATCATCCTGATCATCATCATCTTTGGTTGGGGCGGCAATGGCTTTGGCTGGGGCGGCTCGGTTGCCAACAGTGGCTGTGGCTGCGGCTGCAACAACAACTGTGGATGCGGATGCGATTGCGGCAACACCGCGAACGACTGCGGATGCTACAACAACGGCTGCGGTTGCGGCTGCGGTTGCTAATCCACAAAGGATGTAATCCAACTGGGGCCGGGATGCTTTGCATCCCGGCCCCAGTTCTTCCTAATGACAATATCCTTTACATTCGTTTTTTCGGGAAGCTGTCGGTATATTCCCGGTCGCGGCGGCGGCGATAAGCGCGCGCCAGGTTAATCGTGACCGAAGCTGCGATACCGGCAGCCATCATCATCGGGATCAGCCATTTGCTGTACTGCTCATCCGAGGAAAGAAGTTCAGTCCACGCCGCGTCAACGGCCTTATTAAGTTCAGGCGGCAGATCCTTCCAGAAGTCGGTTTTTGCGAGAACCTCCCGCGGCGGATACGCGACCGGATTTTCGATCACTTCGACCGGCAGTTCGGCCAGCACTGCGTCGTTCGGGGAGGAATAGCCGATATATCCAATATTCGCCGCGCCAACCTTTGGCTCCTGCAGGAAGTTGATGAACATCTCAGCACATTCCTTCTCCCGGCTGCCTTTGGGGATGACGGTCGCGTCGACAAAGAGATTAGTCCCCTCTGACGGCGCAAAGTAGCCAAGATCCGGGTTGTCCGCCATCATCGTGAGCGCATCGCCCGCATAGTAGGGCGCGATCGCGGCTTCCCCGCCGATCATTTTGTCGAAAATTTCGTCCATGACATACGCCTGGACAAGCATCTTCTGCTTTTTCAGCTCCGCGAGCGATTCAGAAAGCTGTTCTTCATTTTCCGGGTTGATCGTATAGCCGAGTCGTTTGAGCGAGATGCCAAAAGCATCCCGAGGATTGGAAAACATCAGAATGTTGCCCATGTATTTTTCGTTCCAGAGCAAATCCCAGCTGCCGAGATCCGCCTCGTCAACCATCTGGGTGTTGTAGATGACGCCAACCGTTCCCCAGGTGTACGGAACCGAATATTCCGCGGTTGGATCGAAGGCGTTATGCCGGAACTCCTCCGAAATGAACGCCGCGTTCGGAATGTTTGAAAGGTCGAGCTTTTCGAGCATCCCCTCCCGGATCATCCGCGCGATCATATAGTCGCTCGGGATGATGACATCATAATTCGCACTGCCGCCCCGCAGGCGGGCGTAGACCTCCTCGTTGGTCGAGAAGGTGGTGTAGTTGACCTTGATGCCGGTCAGCTTCTCAAACTCCGCAATGACATCCATCCCGCCGTCCGAACCGTCGGCAATGTATTCGCCCCAGTTGTGGACATTGATCGATTTTCCCTTCCCACGAAACCGGGCATAATAACCGGGATCGACCACTTCGACTGCTGCGCTTGCCGGGACTGCCAGCAATACCGCAAAAGCCACGGTCAAAGAAAGCAAAAACAGCTTTTTCATGCACGCGCCCTCGCTTTCTGGCGGTTTTCCCGCTCGCGGCGCGCGTCATGCGCATTGACGATGAGCAGCACGGTCAGCACCACCGCGAAGATGATCGCGGACAGGGCGTTGATCTCCGGGCTCACCTTGCGCCGGGTCATCGAAAAGATGGTGATCGGCAGCGTCTGGGAGGTCGCGCCCGCGACAAAGTAGCTGATGATGAAATCGTCGAGTGAATAGGTAAACGCCATCAAAAAGCCGGAGAGGATGCCCGGCAGGATCTCCGGGATCACAACCTTGAAGAAGGCCTGCGCCGGACTGCAGCCGAGATCCTGTGCCGCTTCGTAGACGAATACGTCCATCTGGCGCAGCTTTGGCAGGACGTTTAAAATCACATACGGGACATTGAAGGTGATATGCGCCAGGATCAGGGTGAGGAAGCCAAACTCGATATGGATTCCGACCGACTTCACCCAGACGAACAGCAGCATCAGCGAAACGCCGGTGACGATCTCCGGATTGACCACCGGCATGTAGGTGATGTTCATGACGATCCCACGGGTCAGCCGCTTCATATTTGAAATGCCGATGGCGGCCAGCGTCCCAAGCACGGTCGCGACGATCGACGAGACGACCGCGATGACAAGCGTGTTCATGAGCGACTGCAGAATCACCTCATTGGTGAAGAGCTTTTGATACCATGCGAAGGTGAAACCGGTCCACGCGCCGCGGGATTTCGACTGGTTAAAGGAAAAGACGATCAGCACCGCGATCGGCGCGTAAAGAAACGCCATCACCACGCCGACATAGGATTTGGAGAGCCATTTCATCAGATCACGCCCTCCTTTTCCTCATCGCCAAACTGGTTAGTGATGCTCATGCACAGCAGGATCAGCACCATCAGCACGAGCGAAATCGCCGCGCCGAGGTTCGGGTTGTAGGCGTTGCCGAGAAACTGCAGATCGATGAGATCGCCGATTAAGAGGTTCCCGCCGCCGCCGAGCATCCGGGATATGATAAAGGTGGAGACCGACGGCACGAACACCATGATGACCCCGGTCGAGATGCCCGGTACGGTCAGCGGCAAAAGCACCTTGCCCAGCACCTGAAAGCTGCTGCAGCCAAGGTCCTGAGCCGCCTCTATGACGTTCTGGGGGATCTTGGTCATGATCGAATAGAGCGGCAGGATCATGAACGGCAGGTAGTTATACACCATGCCGAGCACGACCGCGCCCTGTGTATTGATCATTTCGAGCGGCCCGATCCCGAAGTTTGCCAGGAACCGGTTGATGAGGCCGTTCTTTTCGAGAATGGTCATCCAGGCATAGGTGCGCAGCAGAAAATTCATCCACATCGGCAGCATCACCAGCATAATCATCGTGCGCTGCCCGTTTCCACTGCGGCGGGAGATGATGAACGCGAGCGGATAGGCGATCAGCAGGCAGAGGACCGTCGCAACGGCGGCCAGCCAGACCGAACGCACCAGCACCGGCGTATATTCCCCGACCTGGGAGATGTAATCAATCGTAAATTCCCCTTCCGGCGTGGTCACCGCATAATACGCCACCAGCAGGAGCGGCGCGACGATGAAAATGACCATCCAGATGAGATAGGGAAACGCGGTTGCCTTCGACCTCATCATTCCGCCTCCATCTTGTGCATGATATGGATATCGAACGGATCGACCGTCATGCCGATGAAAGCGCCGGGTTCTTCGGCTCGGGTGGAATGGATCATCCATTTGTAGCCGTGCGCGTCGACGATCATTTCATAATGTACGCCCTTGAAAATCACCGACTCCACCACGCCGGTCACCGGCGCCTCCTTGGGGTCGATGATGCGGATGTCCTCCGGCCGGATGACAACGTCCACCCGTTCGAGGGTGCCGAAGCCGACATCGACGCAGTCGAACTGCTTGCCCGCGAACTCCACCAGACGGTCCCGGTGCATCACGCCGTCCAGGATGTTGCTCTCCCCAATGAAATCCGCCACGAAGGCGTTTTTTGGTTCATTGTAGATATCCTGCGGCGTGCCGACCTGCAAGATGTCGCCGTCCTTCATGACCACGACCGTGTCTGACATGGTGAGGGCCTCCTCCTGGTCGTGGGTGACATAGATGAAGGTAATTTCGAGCGCCTGCTGCATCCGTTTGAGCTCGATCTGCATCTCTTTGCGCAGTTTGAGATCCAAGGCACCCAGCGGCTCGTCAAGGAGCAGGACGCGCGGATGGTTCACCAACGCGCGTGCAATCGCGATCCGCTGCTGCTGCCCGCCTGAAAGCTGGTCGATATTGCGGCGGTCAAACCCGGAGAGGTTCACAAGGTCGAGCATCTCCCGCACGCGGGCGCGGCGTTCATTCTCCGGGATCTTTTTGAGCTTGAGCCCAAATTCGACATTTTCAAAGACGTTCAGATGCGGAAACAGCGCGTAACGCTGGAATACGGTGTTCACCTGCCGTTTGTGGGGCGGCAGGTCGTTGATGCGCACGCCGTCAAAAAAAACGTCACCGCTTTTGGGGATGACAAAACCGCCGATCGTGCGCAGGGTGGTGGTCTTGCCGCAGCCGGACGGCCCCAAAAGGGTAACGAATTCTTTATCGTGAATTTCAAGGTCAAGCCCGACCAGGATCGGTTCCCCATCAAAATCCACCGAAATATCCCGCAGGCTTACAATGTTGTGTTCTCCCATCGATGCATCCCCCTTACTACGCATACAGCCGCAAAAACTGCAATACCCAATATAGCATAAGACCGTAAAAAGTCAAGCTTGTTTTCGCGGATTTTTGCTGTTTTTCCGCATATTCCGCGATTTTTGGGAATCCATCCTAAATTGTCTCCAGTTTCCTGAAAAATACTCGTTTATGCTGTGGAATACAGCCACACAAAAAAGCCCGGGCAGCGACTCTGCCCGGGCTTTGACAATTACAGCGATCTATTCCTGAATCGGATTCAACAGTTCCTTTAGACCCAATACATCCACCGTAGGCGAGTAGTAAAAGCCCTGCTCGTAACGGCAGCCGTACTCCGCCAGCCTCTGGATCTGATTTTCGGTTTCCACGCCTTCGGCGATCAGTTTGAGGCCCAGGTTATGGGCAATTTGGATGAGTCCCTGGATGATGTAGCCGCTGCGCGGATTCTCCTCCAGCTGCCAGACGAACAGCCGCTCGAGTTTGAGCACGTCAATCGGCAGCGAGAGGATGTTGTTGATGCCCGAATAGCCGGTGCCGAATTCGTTGAGCACGAATTCAATCTCCATGTCGGACAGTTCCTGCATGACAATGTTCACCCGCGCGAACGAATCGATCAGCACGCTTTCTGTAATTTCAAACGCCAGCTTGTTGGCCGGGATATCATATTCCTTGAGCATTGCGCGCACATCGTCCGGAAAATGTTCCTGCAGAAACATGATTGGGGAAATCAGCACGGCAATCGTTTCAAAATCCTTTTTCTCCGCAAGCAGCTCTTTGATCAGCTTGCAGGCACGCCGCAGTTCAAACTCATTGACCGCGCAGATGAGGCCCAGTTCCTCCGCGACAGGCAAAAACTCCTGCGCGCTCAGCACGCCCAATTCCGGAGAAAACAGCCGAAGATATCCTTCCGCGCGGGTGAACTGCTGGCGTTCGAGGTTAAAAGTCGGGCGGTAGCGCACCTCGATGCCTTCTCCGCTTTTGATTGCATTTTTAATATTCTGGGCGATGATCTGCTTGCGGCAGATCTTGTCCTCCAGCTCCTGATTATAAAAGGTGTACTGATTTTGTCCCTTGCTCGCCGATTCGCTGACCGCGAGGTCGAGATGTTTGGCGGCTTCCTCAGCGGACTGCGCGCGCTCCGGATAGAGCACGACGCCCATATCGACTGCGCACATGCAGTCAAGGTCGTTGATCCGCCAGGTGCTTTCAAAGCGCTCCAAGACCCGCTCCACCGCCTCCGAAGCCTGGGTGAAGCTCGCTCCTTCCATAATGGAAATGAACTCTACGCCTGCATACCGGTAGACGTCGGCATTGAGCGTCCCCGCCATGAAACGGGCAATTTCCTCCAACAGAAGTCCACCATAATCATAACCGAAGGTATCATTGAACAATTTAAAATTTTCAATATAAAGTTTTATGATCGCGCCCTTTTTCTTTTTCCCTTCGCCGCGTATCGCTTCTTCCATTTTTTCCAAGCAAAGCGGACGGTTCGGACTCTCAAAATAGGCTGCCGGTAACGCCGCATTTACAGTCTTTGTATCTTTCCGATTAAAAAACATATCCTGCACCTTCCTAATTCTCGATGGATTCCGTATAGACCAATTTTAGCAGATTCCGGCAGAAATGTCTTTAGTTATTTGAAAATTCTTTCTTTTTTGATATTTATGGTAAAACCCCGGCGAGAATGGACCGGTCGCATCCGGAAAAACCTTTCCCGTATTCCCGCAGCCCAATCCCTCATGCTTAGTTTACTACAAATGCGCAATATACTCTTTTAAACACGCGATGGTTCTCTGCCGGCTGCATTTGTGCCGTTCCTCATCGGCCATTAGCCTTAAATAATCACAGAATGCAGAGGCCAACCGCGCCTCAATAACGTTGACCACCGTAAAGGGGTTCTCTGCTCTGATAAGCATCGCCCGCCCGTTGCCCTGAACAAACATAATCAGCGAATTTTCCGCCGCTTTATCTGTGATAATCACATTGTACATTTCCGTAGATTCCAATTTATCTATAATATTTTGCAGATGCGCTTTATATTCGTCCACTGTATAAAAGTACGGTTTGCTAAAAAGCAACGTGTTTGGGATTGGAACCTCTCCATTTCTCACCGCTTCGGGTAATGCAAGGCAGATCATATTCTCTATTCTATGGTTTTTTAACGTTTTTTCCATTGCTTCAATGCTGAGCAAATGAAGCCCATAGCACTGTTCCGCCATTTTTGTGCCCTCTTGCCTGCATATATTCTCCATGATTTCAGCAGGAAGCATATATGTGGACAGAGAGGCAAATTTGTGGAGTCTGTCTGCGAAATCGTCTGTAATCGACGAAATGTAAGGATACAGTTTGTCGATGGTTCCTTCTGTAAAAATTTCCATCATTGGCTTACAGAGCGCCAAATAATCGTCGAATTTTTGCGCATAGGCATCTACTACTTCCGGAACCGTGGTGAGCGTTGTCATACGGCTTGGTACTGTATCGCCGATTGATTCGGAATAGAGCGCGCCCAAACCAGGCACAACGAGCATGGTACGGCGAAACAGCTTGTCCCTTAGCCAAGGATAATAATACGCGCGGATTGCACCGGCAACATACGCGGAAAGCCATCTTTGTATTATTATGAGAGCTTCGTCAATATTGGCGGTGGGCGCGACAATATGCGTGAAAGTACATCCGGACTGTACAGAGGAACGCAATATCCGAGAAGCTTCCTCCTCAAATCTGGCGTCTTCACATATCCAGTCCTGACATTCATCGGATGCAATCAGTATATGGTAGGGTTTTCCTGAATCAAACAGCAGCCGGGCAAAGTCCGCGATCGCCTGGCGTTTTCCCTCATTGCCATAATAGATGGCAAAATCATTTTCCTGCGGATGCCAGTTTTTCGCTTCGAAAATATAATCCTTCGATTTATCTGCTTTGTATTGGCTAATATTGTATAAAAAATGTTCCGCCCTGGTTTTGGGCCGGTCTTCATCTTTGGTACTTAACCACTCAAACAGAATATTCGATAAATGGCGCTCGGTGATATCCGCCTGAATCCGAAAGTTCCCTGTCAAATCGGCAAGGGCGGACAGGCGGTATTCATCGCTGCAGCATTTTGCAAAATAGTCTGCCATCAAGCGGCAGAGCTGCGGTTTACGCGGCTGTTCCCTGGCACCGGTTTTCATGCGGCTGATCTGTGACTGGTCTATATGAATGGCTCTTGCAAGATCTGAATTCTTTGTCATAGTCAAGGCAAGCAGTGCTGATAATTTTTTACTAAAAGTCATGTTCTCACCTCATATGAACAGTATATCAGATTCTAAATTCCATCTCAAGCCAAAACGGCAATATTTATGACAAAATTGGCAATGCCAAAAAGTCATACCCTCTTGAGTATCCGCAAAAACATCCATAAAATGATATATTATGCAGGAATTATTGCAAGGATTAAAAAGAGGCCTTGATTTGCTGCACAATAGGCATATTAAAAATGACATAAATTATGCCTGTAAGGAAACGCGGTAAAAGCAGCGATGCGGGAACCGTTTTTTATTTGCAGTGAACTTGTCCCTTTTTTGTCCGAATTCAGAAAAGGTGGTGTAAAGTGAATGCCATTTTAAAAATATTGGTTGTCCAATTTTAACGACCCTTGGAGAATATCGTTTGCTTAAAAATAGAATTGGAGGGTACAAATGCAGTTTGCCAAAACCACAAATTACGCAATGAGCCTTGTGTATTATCTGGCTGCGGAAGGACAGATTTGTAACACTGTCCAGCTGTCTACAAGCCTGGGGATTCCCCCAAGCTACGTGCCCAAAGTAATCAGGCTGCTGAAGCAGGCCGGCCTGATTGATGCTGTCAAGGGCAGCCGTGGGGGGTACCGTCTGGCCAAGCCGCCTGAAAGCATTACGATGCTGGAAATTCTCAGCTGTACGGAAAAAAGTATGAAAGCAGACCTATTTTTAACGTCAGAACCAGGCAGTGCATCTTCTGACATGCCGGACTACCTGCGCCGGGCGTATGAGCAAGCCCAATGGGAGATTGAAGACCGGTTCGGCGGAACTACCATTGCTGCGCTGATGGACTCACAGGGCTGCAAGATCCGAACTCATTTAATGAATATAATGGTGGATGTTCAGGCGGACACCTATTTTACCCAGTACATACACGATGACGGCATCAGTCAGATTCTCCCTTCCAGCGGGCGTTACTCGCAGCTCATTGTGGAGTACACTACAGGCTTTATCCATCCCGATGACAGGAAAGGGGTGGAAGCCTTTATGAAGAAAGGCGCCGAAGTTCGATCTCAAGATGAATCTTACACCAAAGAACGTATCTATTACCGCTTTAAAACGAGTAACGGTTACCTCTGGATGGAAATGATCCTTTTTCGCGGCTGGGTAAGCGGAGCGCAAACTTTGATGCTGACCATTAACAATGCCGCCACAGTCCAGTTTGAACTGAACGCTCTGGACGAGGCGGTGATTCAAAAACGGCAGGAGCTTCAACACAGCTATTGGGATCTCATTGCTATGTTTCAGTTTGTGCTGGATAATATTTCGCCAGAGGGCAAGGGCCACAGCCGTGGAGTGGTGCATCGAACCGGAAAGCTGTTGTGGGCGATGAGAGAGTTGTATCCCGACGCCGCGCTGCCTGTAGAGGAAATCTGTGCAATCTCCAGGCTGGCGGCGCTGCATGATATCGGCAAGCTGACCATCCCCAGGGATATCTTGGCAAAGCCCGGAGCCTTAACTCCGGAGGAGCGAAAGCTGATGCAGGCCCATACTACCCAAGGAGCTGAATTGGCACAAAAGATTCCCACCTTGACGGACAATCCGGAATGGTCTGTATTTGTTTACAACATCTGCCGATTTCATCATGAGCGGTACGACGGACGCGGTTATCCGGACGGGCTGGCCGGTGAGGAGATCCCCTTGTGCGCTCAGGTGGTGGGTATTGTGGATTGCTACGACGCATTGACCAATGATCGGGTATACAATTCGCGTTATTCCCATGAGGAGGCTGTAAACATGATTATGCGGGACGAATGCGGCGTATTTTCTCCGCGAATTAAATACAGCTTTCTTGCCGCCACCCAAAAGATCGACTGGCATATGGTGGTGGACAACCACTAAAACAGAAGATTATCTAATTTATGGATGAAAAACGGATATTTTTAATTCGTTTAACAATAAATCAAAAGGAGCTATCTGATCATGAAACGAAAACTGTTGTCTCTTTTGCTGGCGGCAGTGATGGTAGCCACGGTGTTTAACTCCGTAGCATTGGCTGCCGAAACAGAAGAAAACGAAAAAGAAATCCCGCAAGCTGCCTGCGAGCTTTGCGGGCATATCCACGATGAAAACTGTGGCTACATCGCCTCTGTGGAGGGCGTACCCTGCTCCCATATACATGATGACGCCTGCGGGTTTACAGAAGGCGCGCAGAGTATCCCGTGCAGCCATGAACATACTGAGGAATGCTATCAGCTGGTGACCAATTGTGTCCATGAACACACAGACGCATGCTATCCCGTTCTGGATTCGGTAGATACGCAAGCGCCTGCAGACACAGCGCCCGGCGATGAAGGTGAAATGGAAGCACCTATGGATACTGCTTCGGGGGACGCGGAAGCAGCAGAAACCCCGGTGGAAGGCGATGCAGCGGGAGAAACCCTGTCCCTCCCCGTAGAGGAAGGCGTGGAAACCCCGTCCGCTCCCGAGGACGAAGAGGAAGCAATCTCTGTCCTCAATGACGAAGGAGCGGCCCCGGAACCCACAGAGTGCACCCACGAATGCACCGAGGAAAACGGCTGTATCGCGAAAGAGCTCGCCTGTCCCCACGAGCACGACGCCGCCTGCGGATATATCCCCGGGGAGGGCACGCCCTGCAACCACGTTCACGACGAAAACTGCGGATATGTGGCGCCCGCAGAGGGCGCCGACTGCACACATGTGTGCAGTGCAGCAGGTATACCTGCTGCACTAATTAACCCTATCGGCGGCAACAACGGAGCAGAACATTTGGTTTCGTCAGAGGCTGAAATGAAGGACATCCTGGGAAACAGCGAGACAAATGTTGTAATTCGTGTAAAAGGAACCATTGAAATGAGCCCCATTTCCATCCCTGCCGGAAAACAGGTCGCCTTAATGCCTGCTGACGGAGAGGACAGCTGTCTGATCAGCAAGGGTCACAAGATGATCACCATTGCCAGCGGTGCGACGCTCACCCTGGCGGGTTCCGGCACAAATACCCTGACCATCGACGGAGAAAATACATATGGCCAGCTGGTCTATGTTGAAGGAACCCTTGTCATGGAAGACGGCTCGGCAGTAACCCGGGGGTTCTATGATACAAGCTCCGACATCTGCTATGGCGGAGGAATTTATGTTGCTGAAGACGGTTCATTTGTGATGAATGGCGGAGAAGTTTCAAATAGTTCCGCAGAACAGGGCGGCGGAGTTGCTGTTAGAAACGGAATATTCAAGATGAGCGGCGGAAAAATTATCGATAACAATAATCCGCGCAATAATGAAAAAGGCGGCGGAGTCTATGTCGATGGTGAAAAGGGCTCCTTGCAATTATCCGGCAATGCATTGATCCAGGGAAATACCGCCAATGACGGAGACGGTCCCGTAGGCGCCGGTGGCGGGGTTTATATTTGTGATGGAGCCGCCTTTGAAATGACTGGCGGTACTATTACGAAGAACAAGGTAGAAAACGGATCGGGAGATTGCTACGGCGGCGGCGTTGCCATCCGTAACGCAACGGGAGTGATCTCGGGCGGAACAATTTCTTCTAACGAAGCGTCCACCTGCGGCGGCGGAATTTCCTGTTCCAGCGGCGGCGGATTTACCCCCACGGACGGTTACACTGGAGAGGCCATCTTGACGATCACCGGCGACGCGAAGATCATCAACAATACTGCCGGCGCAAATGATCAGACAAGCGCTATGCGCGGCGGCGGCGGTATTTATAACTGCGGCACGCTCAATGTCGAAGGCGGAGTGATCAGCGGCAACAAAGCGTACTGCGGCGGCGGTATTGCCAATCAAGGACATAGCAGCTCTTCAGAAAGCGGCACGCTCAATCTCACTGGCGGAGAAATCCGCGGCAACACTGCCGAGACCGGCGGCGGAATCGGCAACGAGCAAACGGTTCATATCGCCGGCGGAACGATCTCCGGCAATACCGCAACCAAAGCCGGAAGCGGCATCTATCAAGATGGGAACTTGGGCTTATCCAGCGCGCCGGTGTGGGGCGAGGACGACGACATCGCCCTGGTCGATTATTATCACTATAAGTATGGTCTACGATATAAAACCACCATCAGCAAGGCCGGAGATTTTACCTTTGCAGGCAGATTGCCGGTCACCCTTTACTCAACCTCTAAAGACGCCGATAAAACAGCGGAACAGGTCGGGAGAAACCTGGTTGAAACCTATCTCGCAGATGTTTCCCCAGCGGATCTGCAAAAATTTGATGTCCGCACAAAGGGAGACTTCACTGCGGTCTATACGGAAACAGACGCCGAACAGCAGAGCCCTGTTGTTCCGGTTTTGGAATTGGCACAGGGCGTCAAATATCAGGTGGAGTATTATTACCAGTCGTCGGATGGAAGCTACGCTGCACTTCCCACAGAGACGAAGACCTTCTCCGGACCGCTGGGCATGTACACCATAACCCCGGAAGAGGTTGTTACATACGATGGCGTCCAATATTCCTTTGACCAAACAAACGCAAACAATGTGCTTAGCCTGGAATTGACAAATCCAATGCCCGCCGGCAGCGTGTTTAAGGTTTATTATGAAATAGATACTCCTAAATACACGGTCGCCTATGACGCCAACGGCGGCAGCGGCACAGCTCCGGCTGAGCCAGCCGAATATGCGGAAGGTGAAATCGTAACGGTTTTTGAAAACACCTTTACCTATGAGGGTATGTCATTCACCGGCTGGAAGGACGGCGAAGGCAACGACTACACAGTCGGTTCTACCTTTACGATGCCGGCGAAGGATGTAGCCCTGTTCGCCCAATGGGAATCCAACAGCGGTGGCGGTGGCGGCGGAAGCAGCAACGGCGGAAACGGTGGCGGTGGAAACAGTGGCGGCGGCGGTGACGACGACACCTACTATACTCTGATCTTCCGGACCAATGGCGGATCCCCTATTTCCAGCAGAAGGGTGACGGAATATACGACCGTACGGCTGACACAACGCCCCACAAAGGATAGCTACACCTTTGAAGGCTGGTATGCAGATCAGGCGTTGACCCAAAAAATCTCCTCTGTGTATATGGACCGGGATAAAACGGTCTATGCCAAATGGACGCAGGGCACGACTTTCCCGCTTGATCCCAACCGTCCGGCTGATCCGGCAAAACCCGGAACGCCAGCCGGCCCGGGCGCCGCACCGAATCCAAAACCCCTGCCGGATACGGGCGCTTCCTCCATGTCCGGCCTTTGGCTGGCGGTGAGCGTTCTCTCAGGAGCAGGGTTGGTTTGGATAAACAGAAAGAAACGCTGCCGGTAAGCGGAGCAATATTAAGCCAAAGAGACAGAAAGAAAATTCTTTCTGTCTCTTTGGGTATTCCATCTGCCAAAGATACTGTATTGAGCCGGAGGGATGAAATGACGAAAAAACAGATGATAAGCGGAGCTTTGGCTGCAGTATTCTTGATCTCCACTGCATGTTGGGTCGGTATTGTTCTCAAGAATGAGAAAGATAAAGCTGCGTTTGAGCAGCTTCGGGATCAGGTTCAGGCGGCCGCTTCTCATGAAAAAGCGCCGAGCGATCCACCGGCAGAAATACAAGAAGATATGGCTGAACCGCGGGTTCTCCCGCAATATGCAAAGCTGCATGAACAAAATCCGGATATGGCCGGCTGGATTAAAATCGAAGGAACAAATCTGAGCTACCCGGTGATGTATACCCCCGATGATGTGGAATATTACCTTAGAAAAGACTTCTACAAAAATGATTCCATAGCCGGAACGCCTTTTATCGGATACGACTGCACATTGGATCCCCGCAGTGACAATCTGCTCTTGTACGGCCACAACATGAAAAGCGGGGACACCATGTTCACGCCCCTCCTCTCCTATCAGGAACAATCTTTTTGGCGGGAGCACCCCGTCATCCAATTTGACACCCTGTACGAAACAGGCAAATATGATATCGTGGCGGTTTTTCATGTGACGGCGGATGCGGGAAACGGCCACTTTGCATTTTATAATTTTACCGATGCTGAAAACGAAGAAGAATTTTATACATTCGTAGATACCTGTAAAGAATTATCGCTGTATGACACCGGAGTAACCGCATCATATGGGGATGAATTAATCACCCTTACCACCTGCAACTTTTACAGTGAAAATGGGAGATTTGTGGTAGTCGCAAGACTAAAAATGACGAATGATACTGCTTCGCAATCAAACGGGCGGGCAACGGCATTTTGCCCCAATCCCTTAAAACATCGTTCTGCTGTGTGATAAAACAGGCAAGGCGGATTTTATGGTGTGCGCAATCTAAATTTTGCGCACGCCATAAATCTTTTCTCCATTGCTTACTGGATGTCCATAAAGAGCGCGTTAAGGATAATCCTGAGCTGTCGCTGCCTTCCCGCCGGCATTTTGCGATACTGCTCCTGGAATTTCAGGTAGTCGTCATAAGATAATGGCCGGTAGTCTTCCTGCCGCGCTTCCCCCTTCGTCCCTGCATGCTGTTCTTCCTCTTCATGGATCAGCTCCTCCAACGTCGTGCCCAGAGATTTCGCGATGTGTTCCAGCGTCGCCTTGGTAGGGTTTGTTACAATCCCACGTTCAAACCGACTGATATAGGAGGGGCTCATATAGGTGTCGAGGGCAAAATGCAGCTGCGTTTTGCCTGTCCGTTCCCTATACTTTTTGATTTTTTTACCAACGATCTTGCCGATCTCCATAATAAATACCCCCTTGATTATGATGATACAGGAATTTATCGGCAAAAATCTTCTTTTTGTACCTAAGCAAATCGATACAATAGTCCTTATATTTTATACAAATTGTAATCAAAAGACCTCCGTCCCAAAACAGACGGAGGCCTTCGCAGGATTCATAAGCCGAGCTGATAGATCCGGTTGGCGTTGCCAAAAAAGATATCTTCCTGGAATCGTTCCGGCACCAGGCGCCCGATAAAAGCAATATATTCCTTGAGGTTCACAAGCGGCCAATCGGTGCCGAACATGACCCGGTCGTAGCAGTCCGCATATTTCATCCAGATCCGCAGCTGTTCGACATAGCCGCCGTTTTCCGCAAAAAAGGCGCAGGGGTTGACCCGGCCCTCCAATAGTCCGGACAGGTCAACCGCAACGTTATCGTTTTTCTCGAGCACCGCCGCCGCATCCACCAGCCATGGATTCCCAAAATGGCACATGACAAACTGCACCTGCGGATACCGCACCGCCAATTCGTCCAGTGTCAGCGGATGACTATATTTGAGCAGCGCGCCTTTCCCGGCGGTCGCGCCCGTGTGGATTGCCACCGGTTTTTGATAGCGCGCGGCAAGCTCATAAAAGGGGGCATAAATCTGATCGGTCACATAAGTGCTGTTGTAACCCGGATACAATTTGATCCCCACACAGTTTTTCCGCTGCAGATGCAGTTGCACCTGTTCCACGGTCTGCTGGTAGCTTTCCTCCCGCAGACGCTCTTCATCCAAACCGACACAGTAGCTGAGAAATGGCGGATAATCCCCCTGTGCAGACAAGCCGCGGTTCCCCATCACAACACCATGAACGATCCCCAGTTTTCCATACTGTTCGCTCAGATGTTCCGCCGTATTTTCATGCCCGGCGGCGGCAGCGATGCCGTCGAAATATTCCGCCCTGCAAAAATGAAGGTGTGCATCAATTATTTTCAAAAGAGAAGATCTCCTTTCACAGACAGGTTTTCGTAAGCAGCAACGTACTATATTATATCACCAGCGCGAAGCGTTTTGTGATATTAAAGCACAGCACACGGCCGCAACCGCTTCAGTCCCGCCCAAGGCGGACGCAATTTGGCATTTTTTCAAATTGCCCGCGCTTATTATAGCACTTTTTTGTCCGCCTGCAACCTTCCATGAAAAGTGAAAATCCACGCTGTTTAAAAACCAGGCTGTTCGATCCTGTATAGCGCGTTCAGAACGCTCCAGTTTTCCGGGAATGGACGCATCAGGTTCCAGTAGCCCGCTCCGCGCAGACCGTATTCAGCCACCAGTTCCAGTTTTGTACGGATGCTTTTGGCATCTTCGAACCAGACCTCGTGCTCGGCCGATCCATCCTGATAACGGAAATGGGGCGCCTGCGCGGTACTGCTGTACTCGATCTGCACGCCGTATTCCGCGGCAATCTGTACAGCCCGGACGTTTGATATCGACTTCGCAGCAGTCACGCCCTGCACATATGGAAGCGGCCAGTCGTAACCGTAATTCGGGATGCCCATGAAAATCTTTTCCGGCTGGATGCGCGTGACCGCGTAATCAAGCACCTCCCGGACATTCCCCACCGGCGCAACCGCCATCGGCGGGCCATACCGGTACCCCCATTCATAGGTCATCAGCAAAACACCGTTTGCCGCTTCCCCAACCGCCTGGTAATCGTGCCCTTCCAGAAGCAGCCCCTTCTGATCATCGGAAGTCTTGGCCGCCAACGCCGCAAAGACTTCGTATCCGGCCGGGTTCAGCTGCCCGCGCATCCGGCCTACAAAGTCCGCAAAAAGCTTTTTATCCGCGGCATAAAGGTTTTCAAAATCAATATCCAGCCCAACATAGCCCTTCTCCTGGATGGTTTCAAGCGTCTCTTCAATCAGCCGTTCCTGAATCCGGCGATTCGTCAGCACCAGATGCGCCAGGTCACTGTCAAACCCAATTGGTTCCCGGAGATTGGAAAGGTGCATCAGCGGGGCCACATCTGTTTCCTTTGCCATCTCGATGAGCTCCTCATCCTCCATTTCAGAGAGCTCCCCGTCCTCCTCAATTTCATAGGTAAACGGCATCAGATAGCTCATAAACGGAAGCATGTTTTTTAAAAGCCGCCGGTTGACGTCCGGATATGCATAACCGAGCACATCCATATTTCCAAGCTTTTGTTGGCTGAAGGAAATCACCAACTGCTGGCCGGGATAGATGTAGGCCCGTTCAATTAACCCCGGATTGTTGCGGTAGAGCTCGTTGAGTGGGATTTTGTATTTCTGCGCGATCCCATAAAGGGAATCCCCCGCCTGCACCGTATAAAGGTTTTTTGGATATAGGATCACGATCGTCTGTCCCACCACCAGGCGGTCGGCGTTCTGCAGGCCATTATATTGGATGAGCTGCTGTACCGGCACCTGATACCGGCGCGCAATCGAAAAGAGCGTGTCCCCGCGCTCCACCGTATGGATGACCATATTACCCTCTCCATTTCTGAAAAATACATTCCATCCTATCTTTATGCTTAAAATTGAAGCTGGATGCAGAAAAGCCCTCCGGGAAGCATTTCCCGGAGGGCTTTTTCAGCGCCGGAACCGATGCAGGAAGCCGGCTTTTTTTTCACTTCCCGCGGCAATCCGCCGGAAAGATCCGAAATTGCGCGCCGCCATCATGCCCGCGGCCGCAAGGACGAGCAGTCCCGCTTCCCACCCGGAAAGCGAGGCCGCAAACGGCAGAAACACGATTGGGATCGCTGTCGCACCAACAGCAAGGTAGCCGGTCAGAAACACCAATCCAAGCCCCGCCAGACAACTTGCCGTCCCCCACATGGGGGAATACAGCACCAAGAAGGTGCAGGTCACCGCAACTCCTTTGCCGCCGCGAAACCCATTCCAAAATGGGAAATTGTGACCGCACGCGGCGCCGATTCCCGCATAAAGAACCGCGATTCTTCCCAGCTGCGGGAAAAACGCGAGCCTGCACAGAAGGCAGGCAGCCGCGGTTTTCATAACGTCTCCGCAAAGCACCAGCGCACCCGCTCTTTTCCCGAACAGGCGTGTCATATTGGCTGTTCCAGGGTTCCCCGACCCCATCGTCCGGGCGCTTTTTCCGGTCTTATAATAGGCGAGCAGTTCGGCTGTCAAAATGCAGCCGAGCAGATAGCCTGCAAGAAAACATCCCAAACGTTCCATCAAAAGCCTCCTCTCCGGTCAAACTGCGGACGGCCTGTCACCCCAGTGCTTCGGTGAACATCTTCTCAACAAGCTCGATCGAAGGAACTCCCTCCATCACCTTCACATCGTCCACAAAAAAGGTGGGCACATACCAGTACTGATAACCTTTGATCTTTTCCGGCTCCCGGTTCTCTTCAATCACTTCGATATCAACCGCCCGGTATTCGGGATGGACCGTTTTCAGTTCTTCCATCATCTCAAACGCCTGTTTGCAGTATGGGCAGTCCTCCAAAATCATCATCTTTACATGCTTTGGCATTCTTATCACTCCTTTCCTCGATCATAAGCTGTGCCGTTTGGCCTGATCAGGTAAAATCAAAGACAACCTTCAGCATCTGTCCCGCGTTGTTGCTGAACTCCTCAAAAGCCCGGGGGGCATCGGTCCATTTATAGGTGTTGGTGACAATCCGGTCGATGTCCACCTTGCCGCTTTTCACCAAATCGATCAATTCAAGAAAATCTTTCTTGTAGGCGTTGCGGGAACCAAAGATGTTCAGTTCCTTCTTTTGGATCATGGTAAAGTTGAAGTCAAGATTTTTCTTGCCGACGCCGATGAGGACCATCCGCCCGCCGAACGCCACCGCATCAATGCAGTTCTGGAAGGTGGATGGTAAGCCGACCGCCTCGATTGTGACATCAAAGCCGTTGCCGCCAGTGATCCCATTGACCGCTTTCGCAAGCGCGTCTGGCCCGTCGTTGAGGATGGTGCCGTCAATCCCAAAGCCCTCGGCATACGCGAGCTTGCCCTCGGCAACGTCAGCCAGGTATACCTTGGCGCCTTTGGACTTCGCGGCCACCGCCGCCAGAACGCCGATGGTGCCAGCACCGATGACCAGCGCCTTGTCCCCCGGCTGAATATTCGCGCGGGATACGCCGTGGTAGCTGATGCAGAATGGTTCGATCAGCGCAAGGGTTTTCGCAGGCAGCCCCTTGCCGTCATAGATGCGCTCAATGGGCATGGCAATGTATTCGGCGAAAGCGCCTTCCCGCTGCACACCCATCGTCTGGTTGCCGGTGCAGCAGTTGACCAGCCCGCGCTGGCAGGAATAGCAGTGGCCACAGTTGAAGTAGGGGTTCGCGGTAACGACCATGCCGGGTTTGAGTCCTTTGTCGTTCGGGCCGACCTCTACGATCTCAGCGGAAAACTCATGACCCGGGATAAGCGGATAGGAGGCGTATGCCATCGTTCCGCGGTATGTACCCAAATCGCTGCCGCAGATTCCGCCGTACAGGAGTTTCAGCAGCGCTTCGCCTTCTTTGAGGGCAGGCTTTTCCACTTCGCAGATTTCGACCTGGCCCGGTGCATTGATTCGGATTGCTTTCATCAAAAATTCCTCCAGATTTCTATAGATTTTTTGCATGTGACTTCCGACCGTTCCCGATCCAAAGCACGTCTTGTATACAACAAAAGATACTGGATGATTCACTGATTGTCAATTGATATTTTATATTTTTTATAAATCTTATTTATTTTATCCAATGATCACTCCTATTTTATGTGAATTTTTTATAATATACAATCGTTCTGCAATGTATTAAAATAAACGGTAGACTCCTTAAATCATCCCGTTTGGGATACTTCACATATATTTTCGACTTTACGCGACGTTTTCTCAGGAAAGGAAATCGGAAATGAAAAAAGAAAGCCTGAAACTACAAGCTTACAACATTATCAAAGAAAAAATCGTCAACTGCGAATATGCGCCCAATACCCTGCTCAACGAGGAAAAGCTACGCGAGGAAATCAACGCCAGCCGTACCCCTATCCGGGACGCGCTCAGCCGCCTGGAACAGGAAGGCCTCATCGTTATCCTTCCAAAGAAAGGGATTATGGTTTCCGGCCTTTCGATCAGCGAAGTCAATATGATTTTTGAGGTACGCATGCTTGTGGAACCCTACGCCCTTGAAACCTATGGCCGCACGCTGAGCGACGAGGTTTTTCTCGGATTTTATTCTCAATTTTCCAACCAACAGGAATCCCCGCCGGACCGTTATTTTGAGCTGGACGACGAATTCCATCACACCATTGTGGGAGCGATGCCGAACCGGTTCCTGCTCAACACTTACGAGGGAATCCACACCCAAAACCTCCGGTTTCGGGTGATGACCGGACAGGAGCAGGCTGAGCGTATCGAGAACACGGTCAGCGAACATATCGCGATTGCGAAAGCCTGTCTGAAAAAGGACTGGGCGCTCGCCGCCGGAGAGCTGCGCCGCCATCTGATCCAGTCCAAAAACGCCACCTTCGACTTGCTTCTCAAAAATCAGAATTTTTCGATCCGATAGGTAGGATCGAAAAATTTTTAGATGTTGTATACATCATAAGCCAGTCATAAGAAACAAGACTTCAGATCGCCTGTCTCACACTCTAGCATCGCTTCGCGGCTTCTTTTCAGAATCGGAGAAAAGGCATCCACGCAAAACTTCAGCGGGGATGCCTTTTTCTGTCCGAAAGCGCGCGTCTTCACGTTTGTCATAAAAATATCCCCTATTCAGGATTTAAAATATATTTCGTGACCTAACTTCTATAAAATGTCCCGGATATCAGCGGAAAAACCTGCCAAAACGCTTTCTATTTTCCTACGACAGGCATATAATAAAATTACACTATTTCTGCGCGTCTTCTGCGCGTCAAACCCCAAAGGATGTCAGGCGTAGAATACCCCACTGGATGAGGAGCGGAAACCATGTCTGCTGAAAATTTGAAAAATCTGCTGGATGCGTTGGCTGATATCAGCGTCTATGTGATTGAGGAGTCGACTCACAAGCTGCTGTATTTTAATCGGCGCTGTCAGGATACCGGCCGCGGAAAGGCTGCGCTCGGAACAAAATGCCACGAAGTCTGGCCCGAGGTCTGCGCAAACTGTCCGCTTAATCTGCTTGGAGATAAACAGTCCGGCCGGCTTGTCTGTTATGATCCGCTCCTGCGGTCCACTGTCGACGTCACCGCAAACCGGATTTTCTGGGATGGGCAGATCCCGGCGGTGGTCGTGACCGCCTCCCCGCACAAATTGGACTTTGAGGAAGAACAGGGTCTGCAAAAAATTGAACAGATGTATGCCAAAAGCCTTGTAACGGTTTTTGGCGAGTGTATTATCGCCAATCTTACAGCTGATTATTACGTCAACTGCCAGAAGGATTCCCTCTGGACAGACATCCCGGAACAGGGAAACTTCGAGATGGAAAACTACAAATATGCAAAGAAAGTGCTGCATCCCGACGATCTGGAGGCCTTCAACCACCATTTTTCCCGACAGGCGATGCTTCGGCTGTTTGGAGAAGGAAAAAAACAAATATCCAAGAGGCTGCGTCGTTTGACTTCAGACGGAACCTATCACATGGTGGATTTCCATGCGGCAAAAATTCAAGCGCTCGGAGACGCGGAATGCTGGTGTGTACTGGTTTTCCGTGATGTCCAGGATGAATTTCTGCTGGAACAGCAGCGCAATGTGGAAATCAGCCAGCTTGCGACTGCCGCAAAAATTGCCTATCAGATGCTGATTGCCGTAAACCTGACCCAAAACACCTATCACATGCTTGAGTATGAGCGTTTTCCCGTCAAAAAGCCCGGCGACGCGGGCAGCTTCGATGACCTCATCGAAGCCGAGCTTGCCACTGTCCATCCGGATCACCGCCCGGAATTCATCGGTAAATTTTCGCGTGGCGCTTTGACCGCCGCTTTTTCCGGCGGCGAACGCATTGTGACAATGAAGGTGCCCCACCTTGGCGCAGACGGCATTTATCACTGGAACTTTACCCAGGTCGTCCGGGTCGAAAGTCCCTACACCGACGATTTGATTGAAATTACCCTTTCGCGGAACATCGACGACGAACGCCGGATACAGGAAGAGCTGCTCGAAAAGGAACGCCGGACCAAGGTGCTGCTTGAGGAAGCGTTGCAGAAAGCGGAAAGAGCCAGCCAGGCCAAAAGCGATTTCCTTTCGAGGATGAGCCATGATATCCGCACCCCCATGAATGCGATCATGGGGATGACCGAACTTGCACAGCTTCATCTCGGCAGCGAAGAAAAGCTGCGGGACTACCTGCAAAAGATCGCAAGCTCCGGCGCGCATCTGCTCGGTCTTATCAACGAAGTGCTGGATGTCAGCAAGATTGAAAGCGGAGCGGTGGGGCTGGAAGAAGCCGAATTTGACCTTCGCGACCTGGTTCGGGACACAGTGGAGCTGGTCCGTATCCCCATCGAAAAAAAACAGCAGGAACTGACAGTGAAGCTTGACGAAGGCCTCCATTCCCGGGTGGTTGGGGATGCGCGGCGGCTCAAACAGGTGCTGGTCAATATCCTTGAAAACGCTTCAAAATATTCTGGCGAACATGGGCAGATCTCCTTCTCGCTGGAGGAGCTCAAAAAGGGCGAACGGCTGGCCGGCACCTACCGGTTTGCGGTAGCGGATAATGGGATTGGGATGAAACCGGAATATCTGGAGCATATTTTTGAGCCGTTTAGCCGGGCTGATGACAGCCGCACCAGCAAAATCACCGGGACCGGCCTGGGAATGACGATCGTGCAGAGCATTGTTGCGATGATGGGCGGCGACATCCAAGTGGAAAGTGCGTACGGGAAGGGCTCCCGATTCCAGATTACAATCTGTCTGTCAAAATGTGACGTTCCAACCGTCATGACGCCGCCGGAAAAGCATCGGGTGAGGGATTCTTTTCCCGGCCTGCGGATCTTGCTGGTGGAAGATAATGAACTCAACCGGCAGATTGCCGCCGAGATGCTTGGGCTGTTGGGAGTGAGTGTTGAAATTGCCGAAAACGGCAGGCAGGCGGTGGATGCGATTTTTTCCCATCCCCCGCTGTATTATGATATGGTTTTTATGGATATCCAGATGCCGGTCCTGAACGGTTACAATGCTACCCGCGAGATCCGGGAGTCAGGCTTGGAGCGGATCGACGAACTCCCGATCGTCGCAATGACAGCCGACGCTTTTGCCGAAGACGCCAGACAGGCGCGGCTGGCTGGGATGGACGGGCATCTTGCCAAGCCGATTTCCATTGACCAGCTGAAAAGCGCCCTTTCCAACTGCCTGCTCTGGAAACAGCGCAACCGGCCGGACCGAGCGGCTTGGGAAGATACCGCTCATTAGCGGGGAAAACAGCTTTTTAGGGATGGTCAATCGCACCGTATAGGACTGCTGCATTTCGGCAAAGAGCCGGCTGACGAAAGTCAGCCGGCTCTTTGCCGTGGGATTTCTATCTAATTTTCCGCAAGATAGCTTCTTCCGATCTCGTCCGCCGCGATGATCGCGTTATACACGAGGTCTTCAGTGATCAAAAAAGGTTCGGAATAGATCAGGCTGTTGCCTTTTGTGGTCTTATGCGCGACGGCAGAAACATTTTCCGGCGTTGGATCAATGTCCATCTGCCCAAGGGTCACCGGCAGTCCCAGCTTTACCAGAAACCGCATGATCCGGTCGAGCTCTTCGGCTGGGGTGTTCTCCAGCACCATCTGCACCACGATGCCGAACGCGACCTTTTCGCCGTGCAGATATTTGTGGGTACAGGGCAGCTCGGTCAGGCCCGAGTGGATGCCGTGCGCGGTCGAACAGCCGGTGTTCTGGAACCCGAGGCCGGAAAGGAGGGTGTTCGCTTCGATGACGTTTTCGACCGCTTCGGTCAGCGCGCCTCGTTCAAGCGCCTGTACCGCCCTGAGACCGTCCGCCATCAGGATGTCATACGCCATCTTCGCAATCGCCATACCCGCTTTGCAGCGTCGATAACCGGTACCGATATAATTTTCGTGATCGGAAGCGTCGTTTGCCCGCGCTTCAAACCAGGTGGCCAGCGCGTCCGCAATACCCGCTATAAACAGGCGTTTCGGCGCTTTGAGGATGATTTCGGTATCCATTAGGACAATTTCCGAGTTGCGCTTCATCTTGACGGCCGCGCGGTGCTCCCCCTTTTCGGTGTAGAGGATGCCAAGCTCGCTCACCGGCGCGTCGGTCGATGCCGCGGTCGGCATAATGATGAGCGGCGTTTCCAGCCCGTTAGCCACAAACTTCGCGGTATCGAGCGTCTTCCCGCCGCCCACACCGACAAAAATCTGAGCCCCGAAGGCCTTCGCGGCTTCGGTTACGCGGTCGATCTCGCTTTGGCAGCATTCACCGCCGAATTTCGCAGTTTCATAGCACGAACCGGTTTCTGCATAAATTTCCTTTAATCGCGCGTTCAGCTCGGTATGGAGAAAACCATCGATCAAAAAATATGCCTTTTCACCATAAATGGAGGTGTATTTCTGAAGATTGTTGAATTCTCCAGGTCCCTGGATATATTTGAGTGGACTACCAAAGGCCCGGCCAGTGGTTTGTACCATAAGACTTCCCCTCCTATTATTCGTTTGTTCAGCGCATCAGCACATTTGGAACCAGGGTCGCAACACCAGGAATGAAAATAATTAGAATCATTGTGGTGACGATAAAAATGACAATCGGAATGATATAGCGCGCAACCTCCTTGATATTCGCACCGGCAATACTCATGGAAAGGAACAGATAGACGCCGACCGGTGGTGTGACGCCGCCAAGCACCGTCGAGATGCAGAACAGCACGCCGAACTGGACCGGGTCCACGCCGAGCCCCATGACCACCGGATAGATGACCGGCAACAGCACGACCATGGCGGCGATCGTCTCCATGAAGCAGCCGATGATCATCATGATCACCGTGATAATCAACATGATGATGATTGGGTTGGTCGAGATTGAAAGCAGGAAATTGCTGATCATGTCACCGACATTCTCCACCGCGAAGATGTAGCTGTAGATGGTCGCGATGCCCATGATCATCATGATCATGGCCGAGGATTCGGTCGCGCGGCGGAAGATGCTGAGCAGTTCCTTCACCTTGATGGTTCGATAGATGAAAAATCCGCAGATGAGCCCGTAGACACAAGCCACAATCCCCGCTTCGGTCGGGGTGAACACGCCGGAGATGACGCCGCCAATGATAATAAGCGGTGTGATCAGCGCAAAAAAGGATTTGCGCAGGGTGGTCAGCAGATCCTTTATGCTGAAGGTTCCGGTTCCCTGATCGACATGATGCTTTTTCGCGTAGTAAAAACACATCAACATCATTGCGCCGCCGATCAGGATACCCGGCAGCACGCCGCCCAAAAACAGCTTGCCGACCGAGTCACCAGTGAGCGAGCCATAGATGATCATGTTCATGCTCGGCGGGATGATCGGGCCGAGCGCGCCGCCGCCCGCAATCAGCGCCGCGACGAAGCCGCGGTTGTAGCCGGTCTTTTTCAGCTGCGGGGTGGTCAGCGAACCGATCGCGCTGATCGAAGCCGCGCCGGAGCCGGAGATGGCCGCAAAGATCATATTGGCCAGAACGCACACCGCGCCGAGGCCGCCTTTCATCCAGGAAACGCACGCCCGGCAGAAATCCAGAATCCGGTCTGAGAGTTTTGCCGCCCCCATGATTTCGCCCGCCAGGATAAAGAACGGGCAGGCCATCAGCGGAAAAGAATTGAGTCCGCGCACAATCTGCTGCACCACCATAAAAAGCGGCGCATCGCCGCCAAATGCGACCGCGCACAATCCGGAAAGCCCGATTGCGAAACAGACCGGCACACCGATTGCAATAAAAATCAGCAGCAGTACGACTGCGATTGCAAGCATACTCATTCGTCTTTCTCCCCCTTCCAGATCGCAGCTGTCGTTTTGGGAAGCGTTGCAATATAAGAAAGCAGCATCATCACCGCCCCCACAGCAAAAGAGGCATAGACAAACGAGAAGGACAGCGGCAGGGTCGCAGCCATCGAGCTCTTGGTCCTGTTGATCAGTTCGATCGAAGCCGGAAAGATCCACACTAGGAACACCACGCACATCAGTCTTCCAATCAGATATAGAACCGCCTTGGTTTTGTTGTTCTTGAGAAATCCTTGCAGGATATCGATGGAAACATGGCCGTCGCTGCGCACCGTAAGCGCGGCGCCAATGAACACCATCCAGATGCAGCAGAACCGCATCGTCTCCTCCGACCACGGGATCGAATAGTTGAAAACGTATCGGCCACAGACCTGGATCGTGCCGAGGACCACGATCGCCCCGAACAGAATCGCACAGGCCCACACCTGCAGCATTTCAATAAAATGATCTATCTTGTGGAAAATTTTCATAGCCGTTCTCCTTTTTCAAGGTTTTCGCCCGCGATGATCATCCGTTTCGGGAACCGGCAGATTGAGCCCCGGCTTGGCGCAGTGGGCCATCCCCGCATCCACAAAAATCTCATTCGCGCTGATCGCGCCCGCGGCGCTGCTTGCCAGAAACAGGCCGGTGAATGCGATCTCCTGCGGGTCGATGAACCGGCGCTGCGGGACATAGGACAGGATGAGCTCCCGCGCTTCTTCGGTCGATATCCCATGCAGGTCGCCCAGCCGCTCGACCATCTGGTCCGCCATCGCAGTCTTTGCCCAGCCCGGGCAGATCGCATTGACGGTGACTCCATAGGGGGCCAGCTCGAGCGCCCACACCCTTGTAACACCGGAAACAGCCGCTTTTGTAAAGGTGTAGGGCGAGTAGGTCTCCATGCCGACCGCCGCCTGAATGGAGGATATGTTGATGATCCGTCCGCGCCCGCTTTTTTTCAGCATCGGGACGAGACGCTTGGTCACCAGCATCAATCCACGCACGTTCACCTTGTAAAGCCGATCGAGCGTATCTGTTTCCAGTTCGCCTATCTGCTGTTTGGCAATGATCCCCGCGATATTGCAAAGCGCGTCGATCCCCCCGAATTGTGCCGCCGTTTCCCGGGCGGCTTTTTCGATGCTGTCTTCTCTGCAAACGTCGGTTTCGCAGAAGAGATACCGCTGCGGAAAACGCTGTGCCAGCCTCTTGGCCGGATCACTCTCCTGGAGATCCCAGTTGGCAACATACGCTCCATGTTCCAAAAATGCTTCTGCAAACGCTATGCCGATCACCCCGGAAGCACCGGTGATCACTGTCTTGATTCCCATGACGTCGATTTCCTGCATACAAAGCCCCCCTTCCCTTTCAGACCGGGAGCGCATACCCACCCCCGGTCAACTGTGACATTTTCTTTGCAGATTCAGCCGCCGATCTCCTGCAGCTGGCTGATCAGATCGCCAAGGCCGTAGTCCGCGTCGTACTGGTCATAGATTGGCTTGCAGCGTTCGGCCATCTTTGCTCGCTCCTCGTCCGAGACTTCATTCACCGTAACACCCGCGTCAACCATCTTCTGGACTGCGGCCTCGTCGGTGGTTTTGCGGTCTTCTATCTGCCATGCGGAAGCTTCCGCAGCACATTCAAGGAAAATTTTCCGCAGGTCTTCCGGAATGCTCTGCCATTTTGCTTCGTTCATCGACACAATGTGAATAGTGCCCATATGGGCGGTCTTGGAGAAGTATTTGGTGACCTCCTGGAGGTTTGCGTCGACGATGGTGGAGGGGTCGACCTCCGCACCGTCAACAACACCCTGTGCAATCGAGGTGTACGCCTCTCCCCATGGCGTGGTGGTCGGGTTCGCGCCGAGACAGCGCCAGGTATCGACATACATGGTGATCTCCGGCACACGCATCTTGACGCCGTCGATATCAGCCGCGGTAACGATTGGCTTGGTCGCGAGAATTGCACCGCGAATCGAAGCCGAGAAGCCAAACAAGGGGCGTACGCCCTTACCGATCATCATCTCTCCTGCCGAGTCGATCAGAATTTCGTTGATAACCGCCTTCTGCCCATCGATGTCCTTATAGAGAAACGGCAAACCGAAAACCGCGATTTCGGGGACCTGCAGCGCGTTCGACCAGGTAGGGCCATCCGAAAGGCCCATATCGAGCGTACCCAGCATGACCTGTTCCGCCATCTCGCGCTCGGACCCCATCTGGCTGCTCGGATAAATTACAAGCTCGATCCGGCCGTTCGATTTCTCCGCAAGCAATTCTTTAAGTTTTTCCAGGGCGATCGCTTCGTTGTGATTCGGGTTATAGATATGTCCCAACGTGATTTTGACAGATTCGCCGGAAGGAGCGGCATCTTTCGATTCAGCAGGCAATGCGGAGGCCGCGGGGGCCGCGGAAGAGGCGGGAGCAGTGTTTCCTCCGCAGCCCGCGCAGAACGCAAGAATCATCGCGATACTTAACAAGATGCTGATAACCTTTTTCATGACAGATCCCCCTTCAGGTTTATAAAGATTTCTACTTTTCTTTCCATACTTGCCAATTCCTACCGTTTCCCTCCAACCGCCTCCCATCTTTTTCTCCTATTCTTTTATGATGTGTGCCACAGGATCAGGTCGATCGCACGATGCAGATCGCCCACAATCCCATAATCCGCATAATCAAAAATCGGCGCTTTCGGATCGGTATTGACCGCCGCAATCCGCTTTGCTCCCTGAATTCCCGCCAGATGCTGCACCGCGCCCGAAATACCGAAAGCGATATAAAGTTTCGGGTGGATACAGACACCGGTCTGGCCAACTTGACTGCTGTAGGGCGCATAACCCGCGTTGACCGCCGCGCGGGAAGCCGCGGGCGCCCCGCCGAGCCGTTCGGCCAGCAGGCAGATTTGATCGAATGCCCTGGCCGAGCCGATGCCCGCGCCGCCAGCCACCACAATCTCCGCTTCGCCGAGCGCCGTTTGCGCACCAGCCAGATGGATGGTCTCCAGCAGCCGTACCGGGTTCTCCAACGACTTTTCGGATGTGCAGTCCATCACCGCGCAACAGCCTCTGTTAAATGGTCTGCATCGGGAAAATGCGCCCGGACGTACAGTTGCCATCTGCGGCAGAGAACCAGGGCAGGTCACCCGCGCCATCAAATTGCCTCCGTATGCCGGTCGGATTTGCACGAGCTTCCCATCCGGTCCGATTTCCAGCCCGGTGCAGTCGGCCGTGAGGCCAGTGCCGATGAGCGCGGCGGCCTGCGCCGCGACCGAGCGGCCCTGCACGGTTGCCGGCAACAGCAGTATCCGTGGGCAATGGATTTTCACAAGGCGTGCGAGCAGCCGCGCCTTTCCATATTCGTCCGCGTCAGATAAGCACGCCGCATAAGCCCTAACCGCACCGAAGGATGCAAGTTCCTGTGCGGGTGGCGGTATCTCGGAAAACCACACCGCGCAGACTGTCCCCGCGCCCTTTTCAGAAAGCGCCTGGGCTTTCCCCAGCAATTCGCACGAACAGCCGGACAGTCCGGTTCCTTCCGCATCACACACAACCCAGATTTCTCCATTCATCTTTCCTCACCGCCGATCCGCATGCTTTCGATCAATGTGAGCAGACGGGCGACTCCGTTTTCGAGGTTCGGCTCCGGCTTGCAGCGGCGTCTTCCAGCCGCAAGGAGAAAGGTCTGTTCCACTCGTGTAAACGATCCCGCAAGCCCCACCGAGCCTGGATTAAGCTGGAGCGTTTCATTGGTGATCCGCTTGATCTGCGCATGCCCGGCGGCGCGTATCCCACGCAAGCTCGGCAGGCGCGGATGTCCAACCTCTTCTACCCCTTCGCAAACGGTTACGACTGCCGGAAAGTCTGTCTCGACCATCTGCCTGGTTTCTTCGAGCAGCCGGGTACACCGAATGGCTCTTTCCCCGCTTTGCTCCAGCCGGATCACATTGGTGACACAGGGGACTTCGAGCACCGCAGCCAGTTGGCCGCCGACCTGCCCCGTTTCCCCGTCGAGCGTGCGCCTGCCGCAGAGGATCAGATCATAGGAACCTTCGTGTTTGATCGCCGCCGCAAGAATTTTCGCGGTGACAAAGGTATCCGATCCTGCAAAAAGCGGGTCATTGATCAGAAAAAGTCCTTTTGCTCCGAGCGCGCACGCGTCGCGCAGCAATGCGCAGGCAGAGGACTTTCCCATCGTGAACACATCCGCCGTTCCATCCTGGCCCGCGAGCGTCAGCGCGCTTTCCAACGCGTAGACATCCGCCAGATTGGTCATCAGGGTTCCCTGCTCCCGGATGAGGGTATTCGTATCCGGATCGAACCCCTGCGTTGCGCTGCTGGGGATCTGTTTCATACATACGGCAATCCGCACATCAATCAGCTCCTGTCCCGCTCAGCCCTCCATCGCGTGATAGACCGGCGCGAGCGCATCGTGGATCTGTTTATAGAGCGTAAACTGTTTTTCGTAGATCTTGAAGTTTTCCGGATCGGGCTTCACGACCTGTTCAATCCGCACGCAGCGTTCGACGCTTTCCGCAAAGGAGGAGAACGCCCCGGTCGCCACGCCGGCCAGCATCGCGGCGCCAAGCGAAGAATCGTTGTTTTCGGTCTTGACCAACTCGATGCCGAGCATATCGCAGAGAATTTGCCGCCAGAGCGGGCTCTTTGCGCCGCCGCCGATGATCCGTGCCTGGTTGATCTGCAGATTCATCGCCTGAACCACCTGATAGCAGTCTTTGAGCGAAAAGGCGACCCCTTCGAGCAGGGCGCGGTTAAAATGCGCCTTGGTGTGCGACGAGAGAATCCCAACAAAGCATCCGCGCAGGGCCGGGTCGAAATACGGGGTCAATTCGCCCTGTAGATACGGCTGAAAAAAGAGGTTGTCGCTGCCCGGCGGAATCCCTGCGGCCGCCCGATCCATCAGGAAATACGGGTCCGCTCCCTGTTCCTGCGCCTGCGATTTCTCCGCTTCGCAAAGGGTGTCGCGGTACCAGCGGTAGGAGGCCGCGCAGGATTTTGTACCAGTTCCCGGATACCAGAGCCCCGGCACGACATGCTTATAGTTGCAGAGCAAGGGATTCTCGAGCGCGTGCGGCACGATCGGGCAGATACGGCCGGCTGTCGCAAGCTTCACGGTCATCTGGCCCGGTTCGATCGCGCCGTTCGCGTAGACCTCCAGCACCGTGTCGGTCGCGCCCGCGATCACCTTCGTCTTGGGGGAGAGCCCGGTTTCCGCACAGGCTTTCGCGGAGAGCGGGCTTAAAATCTCGGTCGGGTCCACGATGCGCGGCAGCATGGAGAGGGAGATCCCCGCGAGCGCGCAGAGCTCCTGCGACCAGCAGTTTTGCGGCACGTCCAGTAGCATCGAGCCCATCGCGTCGATCGAGTCGGTCACGAAGTCGCCGGTCAGGCGGTAGCGGACATAGTCCTTCATAAAGAGGATCTTGCCGATCCGTTTGAAGTTTTCCGGTTCGTTCTCCCGCACCCACATAATCTGCGGGAGGGTCCACATCACGTCCGGCATATTGCAGCAGAGCGCATAGATCCGGTCGTAATAATGCTCCTTGAGCCACGCAGACTGCTTGGTGCTGCGTTTGTCGGTCCAGTAGATTGCCGGACGGATCACCCGGTCCGCTTCATCGAGCAACACCGCGGTGTGAGTCGCCGCGTCAAGGCACATAGCCGCGATGTCTGCCGGATCGATCCCGCTCTTTTCGATAACGGCCCGCACATTGAAAACCAGCGCCCGGTAGGAGTCCTCCGGGTCTTGCTCAGTCCATCCGCTCTGCGGGTAATAGGTGGGGTATTCCTTCGTGGAGGTAGCAATCACCCTGCCGTCCTCCGCAAGCAGCGTCGCCTTGCTCGCGCCGCCGCCAAAATCCACGCCCAGTAGATATCTCATATGTATTCCTCCTGTCAGCAACAGCGGTCGAGCAGTACAAACAGATCTTCCACCGCAAGCGCTTCGTCCGCGCCCTTTTCGAGAATGTCCCTGCAGCCCGGGCAGGCGGTCACAAGCAGCTTTGCTCCGGTGCGTTTCGCATCGGCGGCGCGCGCCTTTGCGGTGCGCTCGGCCAGATGCGGAGAGTGGGAATTTAAAATCTCGTTGCCGCAGCATTTGGTCATCTGGCCGTGCAGGAACATCTCGCGCAGGTCGGCGCCCATTGCCCTGAGAATCTCGCGCGCCGGTTCCGTCTCCTCAAGATCCCGCGCCAGCCGGCAGGGGTCCTGGAAGGTGACCGGGCCGAGTTCCTTCTTTTGCGGATGCAGCCTGCCCTCCCGGAGAAGCTGCGCCACAAACACGGTCGCGGTTACGACCTCCGCCTGTAACTGGCAGCCCCAGACGGGGTACTCCTGTTTCATGACCCGGGCGCAGGCCGGGTCGAGCACGATCACCGTCCGCGCGCCCGACGCGGCGATCTGCGCGGCGCAGGCTTTCGCCTCGTCCTGCACTTCCGATACCAGCCCGATCAGATCATAGCTTTCCGCGCCGCAAGGCGCTTCGTCCTTTCGCACGGTGAATTCGACGCCCGCCTTGCGCAGGAGGTTTAGAAACGCCTTTGCGATCCGCGGCGCACGGCGCGCGGCCGTCTCCCCAATATAGACGAGTACCGGCGCCGTTTCCGGCAGTCCGGCGATGGAATCGCCCAGCGCGTCGAACTTGCTTTCGGGGCTTTCACCGAAGAGGTTCCCATCCGCGAGCAACCGGTCGACGACCGGCTGCGCCTTCGCGGGCAGCAGGCCATTTGCGACGGCGCAGGTTCGGGCCTCCCGGATAAAAACGGCTGGCTCATATCCGCTCTGGCAGTCGTGTGCGCAGGCGTTGCACAGGCAGCATTCGTACATGTCCTCCATCATGTCCTGTTTGAGGTCGATCCCTTTCTCGGTCATCGAGATCATCAGCGCTTTGGCGCGCGGCGTGTTCGATTCCTTTCCGGTGGCAAGCCCGACCGGACAGATATGCCGGCACATCCAGCAGAACCGGCAGGCATTGACTGTTTTATCGCCTTTCTCCGAGAACATCACGCATCTCTCCTTTTGCTAGATTCCAAGCTTATAGGGGTTCATGATCCCGTTCGGGTCGAGCGCTTTTTTGAGCCCTTCGAACACGACCATGCCTGGACCGTACTGTTCCTTCATCAGCCGCCCCAGTTTCATGCCGACGCCGTGGTGATCATTGACCGCACCGCCGTTTGCAATTGCGGCGCGCACGCCCGCATTCCAGATCTGGTTATGCAGCCGCAGCGCTTCTTCGGGGTCCTTTGGCGGCTGGTCCATGATAAACCGGTCGTAGCACATACAGCCCCACTCGTACCAGTGGGAGAAATGCGCGATGAACCGCACCCCTTCGAAATGATCCTCCACTGCGTGTTTCATCGCCCAGTAGACCTTCTCGATATCCTTATAGGTGGCGACGGTGTCCATTGTGCCGAACATCTTCGGAAAGTCGAGCGCGTAATCCGGATAGAAGAATTTGATCCGGCTGTCCCACCACTTTTCGCCGTAGTCGCTGCCGAGGTCCATCGCATGGTATTTGGCACAGATTTCCCGCATCTTGCGCTCTTCGATCGCGACCACCTCGTCCTCGCCTTCGAGCGCCAAGTTCATGAATGCGCCCTGTTTCTCGACGCCGAGAATCTTTTTGATGATCGAAACGGTCTCCGCCTCGTCATACAGGCGGATGATGGAAGGTTTGAATTTCTGGAGCATGTCGCGCGCGGCGGCGATGCCGCTTGCGATATCCTGGAAGAGGTAGGCGTGAAACCGCCGCACCTTGGGCATTTCAAACAGCTTGAAGGTAGCTTTGGTCATGACCCCTAGCGTCCCTTCCGAACCGATGAAAATGTGCTTCAGGTCCGGTCCTGAGGAGTGTTTCGGGACCGGTGCGGAACGGAGCACCTGCCCGTTCGGGATAACCATTTCAACATTCAGGCACTGGTCGTCGATTTTGCCGTATTTAGTGGAAAGCACACCGATGCCATTGTGCGCTAAAAAACCGCCAACCGTGCTGCAGGTGAGGGAGCTCGGATAGTGCATCAACGAATAGCCCCGTTCATTCGCTGCCCATTCGAGCTGCTGAAAAACGATGCCGCACTGCGCGGTGATGGTACGGGACTGCTCGTCAATTTCGAGTACTTTGTCCATCCGCTTCATGTCCAGCATAATCCCGCCGCAGACCGCGAGCGCACCGCCCTGTGAACCGGCGCCGCCGCCCCATGGGAAGACCGGGATTTTATAATAATTGGCAATGACAAGTACCTTGGAAACCTCTTCCGTACTGCCCGGGGAGACAATGAAATCCGGCATAGGGGGTTCCAGCCCCCGGTCCGCCCAAAGACGTGCCAGCCAAAAATAATCAATACAATGCGCAACCTTATCGCTGCGCCGGATGCTGACATTTTCAGCCCCGACCGCGTCTTCCAGTTCACTGCGCACCATATCGATCATGAAGCTCTGTATTTGCATCGTTTCTGTACACTCCTTTCGACTCTGTTACTTTCCGGCTGATTTCATTGTATCATCAGCGAAGTAAAACTTCAATACATTTTATTTTTTGGAGTAGTGAAATTTTATTTGTTATAATTGTGGAATATTACTACAAAATTATAGATATTGTTCAAATTAATCATATTTTATTTTACGATAAAGAATAGTGTTGTTTTTTTTCATTTTATCCGGTATAATAATTATGAAGTTTTGCTACATTTGAAGTTTCATTTCATCACTCAGCCGCTAAATGGCTTCTGAAAGGACCTTTGCTATGTCAGAAAAAAATGAATCATCCGCCCTTCTGATGAAAGTGCGCGCCCTGCGCAGCTCCCTGAGCAAAACAGAGGAACAGGTGGCCAACTATATCCTTGAACATCCCGAGGAGGTGATCTACCTTTCGGTAGCCGGCCTTGCCGAGCGCAGCAACGCGAGCGACGCAACGGTGATTCGCACCTGCCGCAAACTTGGGATGAGCGGCTATCAGGAGCTCAAGCTCACCCTTGCCCAAGCGATCGTCACACCGCTGCAGAATATCCACGAGGAAATTTCCGAGGGAGATCCCCCTGACACCATTATGGATAAGGTTTTTCAGTCCACCATCCACACCATCCGGTACACCCACGATGTGCTGCGCGGAAAGGATCTCGACGCGGCGGCCGACCGGATCATCGCCTCCAACCGGGTGGCCATTTTCGGATTGGGCAACTCCCACTCGATCGCGCTCGACTTACAGCATAAGCTGCTGCGCGTCGCAGTTGACGCGACCGCCTACACCGACACCCACATCCAGAGCATCGTGGCCACCAACCTCAAAAAGGGCGACACCGTCTTTGCAATCAGCCATTCTGGGAGCTCAAAAGATATTGTCGACGCCTCGGCGCTCGCCAAAAGCAAAGGGGCTTCGATCATCTCGCTGACCAATATTGGGCGGTCTCCGCTTTACGACATCGCTGATATCCGGCTCTGCACCGCATCGAACGAAACCCGCTACCGGATTTTTGCGCTTTCTTCGCGTATTGCGCAGATGGCAATTATCGATACCCTGCATACGATGATCGCGCTGAAAAAGAAGGATTCCTCGGTCACCAACTTCCGTGCGATTGAGCGCGCGCTCGAACAGAAGAAATACTGAAAAAACAGGACAGACAGCCATGAATCTGGCTGTCTGTCCTGTTTTGGCGCGGATATATTACTGGCCAGCCGATCTCGGCGGGCCGGAATTGCGATTTCGAAAATCTTCTGTTTGAAAAGCTTACATCAGTTTGCGGAACAGTGCTTTCAGGTCTTCCACATTGGTATCCTTCGGATTCCCCGGGCAGCAGGCATCGGCAAACGCGGATTCCGCAAGGAACTGCAGATCCTCTTCCTTGAGCGCTTCCAGCTTGGCCGGAATCCCAACGTCAGCGGAAAGTTTCTTGACAGCATCCACAGCGGCCTTCCGGTATTCGGACTGAGACATCCCGTCCACGCCTTCCACACCCATTACGCGCGCAATTTCACGATATTTTTCGCCAGTGCACTCGGCATTGTACTCCATGACGATCGGGAGCATCATCGCGCAGGCAACACCGTGCGGGGTGTCATAAACCGCGCCGAGGGTGTGCGCCATCGAATGCGCAATGCCAAGGCCAACATTCGAGAAGCCCATACCGGCAATATACTGGCCAAGCGCCATTCCGTCACGGCCTTCCTTTGTGTTTGCGACCGCGCCGCGCAGCGATTTTGCAATGATCTCGATCGCCTTGATGTGGAACATATCGGTCATTTCCCAAGCAGCCTTGGTGGTGTAGCCTTCAATCGCATGAGTCAGCGCATCCATACCGGTGGAGGCGGTCAGACCCTTCGGCATCGAAGCCATCATATCCGGATCGACAACCGCGATGATCGGCATGTCGTGCGGATCGACACAGACAAATTTACGTTTTCTCTCCACGTCGGTGATAACATAGTTGATGGTGACCTCAGCGGCGGTGCCGGCGGTGGTGGGAACGGCAATGATCGGGACACAGGGCTTTTTGGTCGGCGCGACGCCTTCCAGGCTGCGCACATCCTCAAATTCCGGGTTTGCAATGATGATACCGATCGCCTTGGCGGTATCCATCGAGGAACCGCCGCCAATGGCAACGATATAGTCCGCGCCTGACGCCTTGAACGCCTGCACACCGTTCTGGACATTCTGGATGGTCGGATTGGCTTTAATATCCGAATACACCTCGTAAGCGAGGCCTTCCTTGTCCAGAATATCGGTCACCTTGGAGGCCACCTTAAATTTGATCAGATCGGGGTCGGAACACACGAATGCTTTTTTGAAGCCGTGCGCCTTGGCTTCATTGGCGATTTCCTGAATCGCGCCGGAGCCGTGATAGGAAGTCTGATTGAGCATAATTCTGTTCGCCATAAATAATCTTCTCCTTTTTCTGAAATACTGGCTGCGGTCAAGTTTGACAATTTATTATCATTATTGTAAACCAGAATCCGGAGAAAAGTAAAGTTACAATCTGTCAAAGATGTAACATCCCACAAAAATTTTTTTAATCCGCACGAAAAACAAGGTATTATGTATGCGATTTAGGCAAAAGGCCCAAATGGATAAACAGGTCGGCCAGCTTTGCCGGCATCGCATCCACGAGACTTTTTGCCATCTTTTCCGGCGGCTCTGGCATCCCGCCAAGCACCCATTTCACCGTCATGTAAATGGAGCCGCGGCAGTACATCTCCAGCAGAAAGCGGATCTCCTCATCCGGAAACTGTCCGGTCTTCTGTCTGATCTGCTGGGTATAAAACTCCAGGATCAGTGCAAAATCATGTTCCTTGAGGGAGTTCTGATCGTCCGAACTAAACGCCCCGGTAAAAAAGACCCTCTCCTCCCGGATGTATTCGAACTTGCGTTCGAGTCCTTCCAGCACCGTCCGGCCGCTGCCCATATGTGCAAAGGATTCGAGCAGCAGCTTATCAAAATACCAGTTGATGAGGTCGTACTTATCCAGAAAATTGCGGTAAAACGTCTGGCGGGTCACCCCACAGGCATCCACAATCTGCTGGACGGTGATACGGTCCACCGGCGTGTTCTTCATACAGGCTTTGATCGCCTCGGCAAGGCGGTATTTTGTGTTTTCCTGCCGGGTCTCCGGTTTCAGCATGCGCATCCTTCCTCTCAATTTGGTCACCTCCATTGTAACAGACTGCCGGAGGGTTTTACAACTCCCTTTTAACTGATACGGTTTCACTCCGTCAAATCGCAGGTGCTGCGCGCAAGTCCCCCTGCATAAGTACCGGCAGCCGCCCCGACGATGCAGAGCCCCGCTGTCAGGCTACCGCCAGCAGATTTTCTCATTCGGGCCTATCCAATTTTCCGGAACAGCTTTCAAAGTACAGAGGAGCCGCCCCCAGTTTGGAGGCGGCTCCTCTGTTTAATCAAAGTCAGAGATTTCCTGGCTATCCTACATGTATTTGGGAACGACCAGCCGCGGCAGGGCCAAGATGAAATCCGGGAAGAAGATGATGATCAGAAGCGTTATGACCACCGCGCCAAGCATAACAAACAAATCCCGGAAGGTCTTTTGCGGTTCGATCTTTGCAATTTGGCAGGCCAGCAACAGGCACAACCCGTACGGTGGCGTCACGAGGCCAAAGGACAGAACCAAGCAAATGATCATGCCCAGATGCACCGGATGCAGCCCAAGGGCCAAGCCGGCCGGAACGACAATCGGAACAAAGATGCAGATCGCCGGGGTCGCATCCATAAATGCACCAAGAACAAAAAACAGGATGATAGTGAACAGCATGAATCCTGCCTTCGACAGATTAAGATCGGTCATCAGCTGCATGACATATTCATTTGTACGGAAATAAGCCAGCAGGTAACCGAAGACACTCGCCGCTCCAATACAGAAAAGACTCGTCGCCGCCCCCTTCGCAGACTTCACAAAGATGGGGAGCAAATCCTTGGGCGTCAGGGTCTTATCAACAAAAATTGTGATGATCAGACTGTAAACAACAGCCAGCACCGCACTTTCGGTGGCAGTACAAACACCGGTGAGCACGCCGCCGATGATAATAAGCGGCATGACAAGCACCAAAGCGGCCTTCCGAAATGTGATCAGGAACTCTCGGAAGGTGCACTTCGCCTCTTTCGGATAATGGAATTTGATGGCATATCCCAGAGAAACCACCATCATCGTGAGCGCCAGCATCAGGCCTGGAACCATCCCAGCCACGAACAGCGCTTGAACGCTTGCACCGGCTGTGGCGGAATAGATAATCATAATCAGGCTGGGCGGAATGATCTGACCCAATACGGATGAGGTTGCAGTGACCGCGACCGTGAACGATTTGGTATACCCTTTGCGGATCATTGCCGGGATCAGGATGGTTCCAATGCCCGAAGTATCCGCGACCGCCGAGCCCGACAGGTGACCAAACAACAAGCTGACAAGGACATTAATATGGGCCAGTCCGCCACGGATATGTCCCACCGCTGCGGAAGAAAGGTCTATCAGCTTATCCGTAATTTTCCCTGAATTCATCAGATTTCCCGCCAGCAGGAAAAATGGGATTGCTGTCAGGACAAAGCTGTCAATTCCGGCAAAGAAACGTTGGACGATCTGCCAAAACGGCAGATCCGTGAATCCAACAAGCACCGCCGTGGAAATTGCCAGAATGGAAAAAGCAAGCGGCAGACCCAGCAGCATCAGCAGGATCATACCCACGATCAGAATAAGAATGGGCAATGGGCTCACGAAGCTGCCTCCTTTCGATTACGGTTCAGTTCCAAGATGGCCTGTTCCACTGTATAAAATATCATGACAACTGCTGAAACCGGGATGGCTATGTAGACGCAGTTGGAGGGGATCGGCATTGTCACAGCGGTTTTCCCCATGCTTCGGACCACGTAGTTTGCGCCCGCCACCAAAAGGATCACACTGACCCCCAGTATCAGCACCAGAACAATCATGCGTAAAACCTTGCGCATCTTCTCGGAAACGGCAGATGTGAGCATATCCATAACCAAATGGCTGTTTTCTTTTATGGCAACCGCTGATCCCAGGGAAATCATCCATACAAAGCTCATCCGGATCACTTCTTCGCTCCAGGCGATCGGGATATGCAGGATAAAACGGCTGAACACCTGTAAAAAGGTGATCACCACAAGCACCGTCATAATAAAGAACAGGACGACACTGATTATTTTTTCAAGTCCATCAGAAATCCGTTTCAATAAGTGTTCCCTCCCAAACGCGCAGGCGGCTTCCGCCGCCTGCGATTCTCAATTTACTGAACTTCCTGGATCTCTGCAATCAGGTCATTGAGTCCGGACGTGTTTCCGAATTCCTCAAACACAGGCTTTGTCCGTTCCATAATCGGGGTTTTATCAATCTCATACAGTTCCACGCCGAATTCCTCAACCATCTGTTTCTGTGCGGCTTCCCCAGCTTCTTTTTCATACTGGCGGGCGAGCGCGGTGGCCTCGGCAACGGCTTTCGCAAGCGCTTGCTGCATTTCCGGTTCCATAGCGTTATATTTTTCCGCGTTTACGAAAAGCGGGCGCACTGTGATTTCGTGCCCGGTCAACGTGAAATAAGGCGCCGGCTCGTAGAATTTGGCCGACAAGATCGACGGCATCTCATTCTCCATGCCATCACAGAGTCCGGATGCCATTGCGGAATAAGTTTCGCCAAAAGCGATTGTGACCGGGAGCGTGCCAACGGCTTCCCAAACCTTAAACTTCAGATCGGATGGCGCAAGGCGCAGTTTAAAGCCCTGCAGATCGTCAACACTCTTAACCGGCCCCTTCACCGCGATCACATTGCGGGTGGATCCGCCCCAATAACCAAGGATCTTCAAGCCTCCGGACTTCTCTTCAATCAGGTCCGCATATTTTTGTCCAGGCTCACCGTCCAGCGCTTTCTGCCAATGGTCATAATCGCGGAAAAGGAATGGCAGCGAGAACAGCTCCAGCTCCTTACAGAAGGTGGTCCCCACAGTCGGGTCGCTGATCACCATATCAAGCGATCCTTCCCGGACGCTTTCCAGCATATCCGGTTCGGTTCCCAAGGTGGCATTCGGATAGTTGATAATCTCGATTCTGCCGCCGGAATATTCCGCCGCAAGTTTCGTCAAATCCGCAATTCCCTGGTTCCAGGGATGGGTATCCGGTTGGTTGTTGCCGATTTTCAGGGTGATCTTTGCGCCTGTGGATTCCGATTGCTGCGATGAGGAGGCTGGCGCCGCCGTATTACCTTGCTGTGGAGCGGACGACGCGGGCGCTGCGCCGGAGCAGGCTGCAAAAGTCAAAATCATGACTGCCGACATAATAAACGCTGTCAGTTTTTTCATAGTAAACTTCTCCTTTTCTCTCAGTTGATGCGGTATTTCTTGAGGACTTCCCGATTTATTTCAACACCGATTCCCGGAGCATTGGGGACCTCCACAAACCCATTCCTGAAAACAACCCCGTCATTGATCAGATCCAAGCGGAAAGGATGGCTCGACTGGTCGTATTCAAGCATTGGCTCTTTCGGCTTCATGCACAGGGGGGCCGCCGGAAGCGTCGCGATAAACTGTAAGGATGCCGCCAGTCCAACGCCGGAACCCCATACGTGCGGAATCAGCATTGCATTATAGGCCTGGGTGAGTGCTGCGATCTTTTTGCATTCGGTGAAGCCGCCGCTTGAGCACAGGTCCGGCTGGTAAATATCCAGCGCACCTTTCTCGAGCCACTGCTTATATGCGATCTTCCCAAAAATATTCTCCCCCGCCGCGATATACGAAGGGGTCAAATTCCGGATTGCTGCATAGCCCTCCATATCTTCCGGCGCGAGCAGCTCTTCAAAGAATTCCAGCCTGCTTTCCTGCAGTTCTAAAAGGATTCTGCGCGCAACCGCCTGGTTATAGGCGCAGTTGAAATCCGCCATCAGCAGAATCTCATTCCCCACCGCTTCCCGAACCGCGCGGATATAGCCGATATCCTCCTGCGCGCCGAACCCGGTCTTGAGCTTCATCCCGCGAAATCCCTTTTCGATGTACCCAGCGGCTTCGCGGATGGCCTCCTCCGGATAGCTGCGGCCCTGTTTGCGGTAGAATCCGGTTGCGTATGCCTGAACCTTATCGCGGAACTTTCCGCCGATCAGATTGCAAACCGGCTGCCCCAGTTGTTTACCGATCGCATCCCACAGGGCAATATCAACTCCGCTCAGCGCGTTGACAGCTGCTCCCTGCTGGCCAAACGGCCGGGATATGTTGTAAAGCTCCTCCCAAAGGACCTCCACGTCAAAGAGATCTCGCCCGACCATGCGGGGGGCAAAACAGTTTTGGATAAATGCCGCCGCAATCTGTGGAGGCTGCATTCCATGACAGAGGCATTCCCCAAAACCGCTTTCTCCGTCCGCGCAGATAACCTCCACAATCATCGAACTGCGATTATAAACCCATCCCTGCGAAAACGCGAAAGGTTCTTCCAGCGGCGCCTGAATAATGTGCGCCTTGACTTCACGTATTTTCAATGATTAACGCCCTCCAACTTATATGATATCATATAACTAATATTAAAATGAATCACTTCCTTTCTCCGTTTTTCTGATAGGTCTCGACATTTTCACTGGTGGCACGCAGGTGAATCCGCATTTTCTCAGCAGCCGCGTCCGGCTCACGCTTTACAATGCAGTCGTAGACGTCCCGATGAAAATGATGCCGCCGCTCAATACAATAATTCGTTTGCGAAGACGCGACGACGACATCCCACAGCAGCGGCGTATAGGCGCTGACAATGGCACTGAGCATATTATTTTTGGACGCTTTTACCAGATTGACATGGAACTCCAGGTCATTGTGGTAGTAGTTGTCGTCCATCACTTCGGTGTTTTCCATCACTGCAAGCGACTTACGAAGCTGTTCCAAATCCTGTTCGTCCGCCCGATCCGCCGCGAGCCGCGCTGCTTCCACCTCTATGATCCTACGCACTTCGATGAGTTCTGACAAATCGCAATCCCGGAGTGAAATCATGTCGGCAATTGAACGTGTCATTACTTTTACACTGTTGTCAATCACTTGGAGTCCTTTGCCATGCACCCGCTTGAGAAAACCGCGCACTTCCATGGATCGCACCGCTTCGCGGACGGTGGCACGGCTTACTTCAAATTTTTTGCAAAGCTCCCCTTCACTAGGCAGATAATTGTTCTCGTCATATTCCTTATTCAGAATCATTTTTTCAATTTGCTGCTGCGTTTGTTCTAACAGATTCATGTAAGCACCCTTTTTTGTTTTTTCACATATAAGATATCATATATGTTATTTTATTTCAATACAAATGCTTCTTTTTTATGAAAAACTTTTCTCTGTAATTTTGGGCAGATTCAACAGCTGCTCATGACTCATATCAGATTTGAATATGGCAAAACCTCCACAATCGTTACTAAAAATCAGTATATCATGAAGGTTTTGTTAAAAAATAAAGCTACATTTCGGCCCTGCATCGCAAGGTCAAAATGTAGCTTATGCTGTGGTCCGAATAGCGGGACTTGAACCCACGGCCTCTACCACCCCAAGGTAGCGCGCTACCAAACTGCGCCATATCCGGATATCCAAACAGCTATATTATATTAGCATATATGCCCAATAAAATCAAGAGGATTTTTTGTAAAAAATCTGCTTTAATCTTTGGATTGCACCGCATCCATCTGACCCGTATAATGAAAGAAAAAGCCGGAGGTGCGTCTATGAGTCCACTTGAATGGATCCTCCTCGCAATCATCTTTGTGATCGGGATTGGCGCTTGCATAGCAGTCAACCGGATGCGCAAAAAAGGGCACTACGTGCCCGGCAGCATGTGCGCAGGCTGTCCGGACACAATGACCGTTGACACAAAGCCCAAGCCGGATTCCCCTTCTAATGGGACAAACACGTCGGATTAAAACTGTTCGATCCGGCGTTGTTTTCGCAGCGCCGCCCGTTTGACGCCGGCCTCCCATTCGGCGCGCTCTTCTTCTGTCTCCAATTGCAGGCGCGGAACCGGCGTGGGTTTCTCACTGTCGTCCAGTGCAACCAGCGTGAGGTAGGCGCGGTTGACCAGCTTTTTGCTGCCGTCAATCCGTTCGACAAAGGTATCCACCCGCACTTCCATCGACGTTGTCCCCACATAGGTCATCTGTCCGATCAGTACAACCGTATTGTTTACATGGGCGGCAGCTTTAAAGTGCAGATTGTCGATCGATACGGTGGTCACATTGCAGTTTGAATGGCGGCGCGCCACCACTGCTGCGACCACATCGATCCATTCCACAAGCTGACCGCCGAAAAGCCGGTCGAACCCGTTTATGTGTTCCGGCATGATGATTTGGATTTGTTCGGTGCGGGACTCTGATACCCGTTTGGTTTTATTGTACTTTTCCATAAAGATTCCTTCCATGTATTTTCTATATCTTTTTCTATTATAATGGTTCATATTCTAAAATGCAATTCCATATGAAAACGCCACATCCAACGAGTGCTTTGGATGTGGCGTCAAATCTGCTACAGATGTCGTACTTTACTGTCATAGGCGGCTTTCGCACACTTATGTAAGTGCGCCTTGGCTGCCTTGTGGATTGTCTCCCAAGCCGAAACTGATTGACAACGCATGGTTCACCTGCCCCATGGAACCATCATCCAAGCGGCCCATTTTTTCTTTCAGCCGCTTTTTATCGATGGTGCGGATCTGCTCGAGCAGCACCACCGAATCCCGTGAAAGTCCACACACCTGCGAATTGATCTCGATGTGGGTCGGCAGCTTGGATTTTTCCTTCTGGCTTGTGATTGCGGCCGCAATCACAGTGGGGCTGTAACGGTTTCCAACATCGTTTTGTACAATCAGCACCGGCCGCACGCCGCCCTGTTCGGACCCGATCACCGGGCTCAGGTCGGCGTAGTAGATCTCTCCCCTTTTAACGGTCACGTATATCACACTCCGTGGATTTTTCATATGGCACGTTTTACGTCCACAGATATTCTGAACCATCCGGACGCCGTTTAAACAGCCCTTAGGGGAAAAGTTTCCGTACGTCCGGCAGCTCCCGGCAGAGTACAAAAGTTTCTCCAGTAAACAAAGCCGGGTATTACATCATATTGTCCGCCACCGCATTTTGACAGCAAAAAGGCCCGTGCTAAAATGCACGGGCCTCTCCCATATCGTTTTATTATTCAAGGATTTTAAAATTTAAGACCTCCAGCTCAAGCTCTTTCTCAGGAATCACAAGCTTTAAAATATTTCCATTTTCCGCATCGATCACGAGTGAAAAGGCCCCCTCGTCAATCGTACCGCTGACCAGGAGCTTTTTATCCTGCTGCTCGACTGTGATCCCTTCATCCGCCAATGCGGCATTTAACGCTGACAGCACCATTTTTGCCGCCGCCTGTCCGGGCAGGCTGTCCGGCGCGAAGTCGAAGGACATCTCTTTATATTGCAGGGCGACTTTATCCGGATAAAAAGTCATCTTCATATCCCGCAGGCTGTCAGGGCTTTCAAATCCCACCACCGCGCAGTTCATCGGCTTTTTATAGATGGTCATCACCGTTTCCAGTTCCCGGTATTTCACCTTCGCGGTCGTCTGGAAGGATTCCGCCGCCTTCTTCACCTGTTCGGATGCCGCCTGGGAATTTTCTTTGCCGCCGCATCCGAAAAAGCTTAGTGCCAAAACCACCGCCAGCAGGATACACAACAGTTTATTACGCATCGTTTGCACCTCCGAAACTGCGATTTGTATCCGCCCCGCGATCACCGTTCGTGGTCACAAAAAACGCGCGGGAGCATATCGATGACATCACGTGGGAGCATCCCATACTGGGAAAACTCTTCCGCCGCATAGTCCCCAGCCATTCCATGCAGCCACACGCCGCAGGCCGCTGCCAGTTCCGGTTCCCTTCCCTGCGCGGCAAACGCTCCAATCAGTCCCGCCAGCACGTCGCCGCTGCCCGCGCGGGCAAGCCCAGCGTTTCCGGTCGTATTGATGTAGACATGGCCCGCGGCGGTCACGGTGCAGGTGTAGGCGTCCTTGAGCACCACCGTCACACCATATTCTTTGGCAAAAGCAAGCCCACAGCCGGTAATATCCTGCTTGAGCTGCGGGATGGGGAGTGTGGTCAGCCGGGAAAGTTCCCCGATGTGCGGGGTCAGTACAATTTTGCAGTTTGCTTCCTTTAAGATATCTATATTCCGCGAAACCACATTTATACCATCCGCGTCGATAATCAGCGGACATTTTGCCGCGCGGATCACCTCGTAGACGATGCGGCAGGCATCTTCACCGGTGCCGATCCCATTGCCAATCAGGACAGCATCGCTCTTAGGCACAGCCGCAAGAATTTCATCGATCGATTGCGCGGAAATCGAACCGTCCGGAGTCTGCCTGAGCGGAAGCATCACCGCTTCCAAAAGCATCGGCAGCGTGGTGCGGCAGACCTCCTTGGTGGAGGCAAGCGTCACATAGCCCGCCCCGGCGCGCAGCGCCGCGAGCGAAGAAAGGGTTGCCGCCCCCATGTATTTCTGTGAACCCGCAATATTTAAAAGCCTTCCGTAATCGCCTTTGTGACTCTCACGCATACGCATTGGGAGGCGGTCGAAAACAAAACCGCCGTCCACAAGCGTATAGTTGGAAATGATATCCGCATGCGCCTCGGGCGGGATACCGATGTCCGCCACCACCACCTTGCCGCAGTATTTCTGCGCACAGGGCATCACAGAGGCAGGCTTGTCGCTGTCAAACACAATCGTCACATCCGCCCGAACGGCACATGCGTCCGCAAACCCACTGTTTGCGCTCACACCGCTCGGGATATCAAGCGCGAAGGTTTCGACCTCCACTCCGTTTATCAGCCGGCAGATGTCGCGGTGGCGCTCATCCAGCTCCCCATGGAAACCTGTCCCGTAAACCGCATCCACCAGAAGGTCGGTTTCCGCAAGACGTTCGGCCAGATACTGCGGGTCGTCGCCGTATTCGACAACCGCCACCTCCATCACGCCGATCAGCCGGAGCATGGCTTTCGCTTCCTCGGTGCGCGGCTCGCCGTCGGTGAGCACCACCGCGACGTTCGCACCCGCCTCGCAGAGTTTGCGCGCCACAACAAAGCCGTCGCCGCCGTTGTTCCCGCGCCCGCAGAAGATGGTCGCGAAACGCCCGTCCACCTCCATGGTGCGGCGGATCACGGCCGCGGCCGCGGAGCCAGCGTTTTCCATCAGCCGTTCATAGCTGAGCGAATAGTTTAAAGCGTTCGCTTCAATCGTTTTCATCTGCTGAGAAGTTACGATCAACATGGATTTTGTCACCCCTTGCCATATTCTAAAAAAATTATAGCACAGTTGAGAAGCAGAAAACAGCGAAAACTTGTACAAATAATCGAAGATCGGGGCTTGACTATTCGCCGCCGCGCTGGTATAATTTATGAGTTAAGTCTCAGGACAATTCTGCCCTGCTGGCCCAAACATCCTTGCTCCGGGCATCGACCCGGGGCCAAAAGTCCAAAAGGAGGTGTTCAAATGGCACAGGTAAAAGCCAACTACGAAACCGTAATGGTATTCAGCATGAAAAATGGTGAGGAGAGCGTAACCGCTCTGGTTGAGAAATTCAACAAGCTCATCAGCGAGAATGCGACCATCGTCAACGTCGATACCTGGGGACAGAGAGCCCTTGCGTATCCGATCAACGATGAAACTGTGGGTTATTATGTGGTCGTCGAATTCACTTCGACCCCTGAGTTCCCCGCTGAGCTGGATCGTATCTACAAAATCACGGACGGCGTTCTGCGTACCCTGATCGTAACCAAAGAGCCTGCGGAAGTCAAGCAGGAAGCGTAAGACAAGGATGGTGCAAGTGTTATGTTGAATCGGGCAATTTTGATGGGCCGCCTTGTGGCTGACCCCGAGCTGCGCCAAACGCCCAACGGCGTTTCGGTCTGTTCTTTCCGGATCGCGGTTGACCGCAATTACAGCTCCCGCGGCGGCGAACGCCAGGCCGATTTTATCGATATTGTCGCGTGGCGTCAAAGCGCCGAGTTCGTTTCGAAATACTTCAACAAGGGCAAGATGATCATTGTGGAAGGTTCGATCCAGACCCGCAGCTATGAGGACAAAAGCGGCAATAAGCGCACCGCAGTCGAAGTTGTAGCCGACAACGTCCAGTTCGGTGAAAGCAAAAGCGCGTCCAGCTCTTCCCAGAGCTATTCCGCGCCCGCGCCGACCCAGGCGCCTCCCGAGCCCGCCGTTTCCTATGCGAGCGGCGATGTGGGCGACTTCTCCGAAATGGCCGCCGATTCCGACGACCTGCCGTTCTGATTGACAGAACACATCCCCGTCCAATCCGGCATATTGAATGAATACCATTGAAGGAGGTTTGTATCATGGCTTTCGAGAGATCCGAAAGAGAAAATAGAGGCCCGCGCGGAAACAGAAAAGGCAGAAAAAAAGTTTGCTCATTCTGCGTCGATAAGCTCGGCCCCATCGATTACAAGGATGTCCCCCGCCTGCGGAGATATCTCAGCGAGCGCGCGAAGATCGTTCCCCGCCGCGTGACCGGCACCTGCGCCCGTCATCAGCGCGAACTGACCATCGCGATCAAACGCGCGCGCCACATCGGCCTGCTGCCTTATATCAGCGACTGATTGAAAAAATGTTCAAAAACGCCCCGATCGGAAGATCGGGGCGTTTTTTACTGCGCTGAACCTGTTTCCGTCGCATCCAGCAGCTGCGCAAGCGCTGCGGAAAAGGATTCATCATCCGCGGGGGAACGCTTTCTGATATTTGCGGTGCGGCCTCCCGCGCGGCGCACCTTCGCGCCCAAATACCGCTCAAACAGCAGACGGTCCATATTGTCCGCATCGTAAACCATGCCGTTTTGGTTGAGGGCTTTTGCTCCCTTCCCCAGCGCCATTGCCGCCACGCCATAATCCTGTGTCACAACGATGTCATCCTTTTTCAGAAGATTGATGAGCTTGATGTCCACACTATCGCGCGCTTTATCCACTGTGATGACCTCGCTGTAGCCGTCGTTTATTACATGACTGGTGTCGATCAGCATGATGACCGGCAGGCGACGGTATTTGGCAAGCTCCACGATCTGTTTTTTGACCGGGCAGGCGTCCGCGTCCACTAAAATCCGCATGAGGTCCCTCCTCTTTTTGGCATAAAATCCCCGCCGTGGTTTTCACGGCGGGGATTGCTGGTTTATTTCAGTTTAACTGAATCCTTCCTCTCAAAGGTACCAAGATCATAACTCACAATATAGCTCGGCGAGAAGGTGTAAAGCGTATCACCGATGTAAAGCCCGCGCTGAACTTCTTCGAAGCTGTCGACCCGCTCGTCGTCGCCATGAATAATCTCTTTTTCCAAGGTAAAGCCGTCCGACTTGCTGAAACGGAACACAAAGTAGGTCTGTTCGTTCGTTCCAGCCGACCGAATGTCCGCCGGAAAAGCAATCAGATTGCTGCGCGCGTCGAAAAGCACCGCCCGGTGGTTATCGAGCGCCTCGGACCAGCTTCCCTGCCCGCCCAAGTTATAGACATGCAGTTCCTTCGGTGAGGCCGGATTTGAGACGTCAAACATGCTGAGCTTGAGCCCATCGGTCTGCCCGTTGTTGTCCGCGCTCTGGCCGATACCGATCAAGGTATTCTTGTCAACCGGATGCAGATACTCCGAGAAGCCCGGGATCTTGAGCTGGCCGAGCAGCCTGGGCTTTTCAGGGTTGCTCAGGTCGATCGCAAAGAGTGGGTCAACCTGCCGGAAGGTCACGAGATAAGCCCTATCATCCATATAACGAACCGAATAGATCGATTCGCCGGGCGCCAACCCTGTAAGCGCACCCACCTGCCGCATGTTCTTATCGAGGACATAAACATTGTTGGAACTTTTCCCGCTCGGGTAATCCGCGGTTGTTGCAACCCGCAGGTTGCCTTTATACTCACTGAACGCGAACTGCCCGTAGACATAACCGTCCACATGGCCAGTGCGGCCAAGACTCAGGTCAGCCCCGTTTGCGCCGATCTTGACAATGTTGGTGGTCGTGTAGCTCGAAACGCCCGACTGAAGATCGCTGTTTGCGGTCTGGTAGTAGACGTAGAGGTTATCCTCTGACATGTAGACTCCGTCACCGCCGCCGAGCACCGCTTTGGTCTCCGCGCGGCCGCTGCGGACATTCACCGCAGACACCACCGCGTAACTGGCGCTCCTGCTGTCCGGCGCGATTGCGATCTCCTTTGGTTTGAGCAGCCGTGCGGAGCCCTCCACGCTGTCATAGACGACCGGGACGAGTTCCTCCATTCTGGTATCCTTGCGGGCGAAATCCGGGCTCACATACCGGTTGCTCACGAGATACAGCACGCCGTCCACCATCCGGGAGGACACATACCCGCCATCCTGTGAGAAAGTTCTGATCTGCTCCGGATCTTCCGGATCGGAAATATCATAAACGACCGCCTGCGCCATCCGGCGATCCCGCGGATCGTCGGTATTCGGCATGCGCTTTCTAGAATTTTGCTCCTGGATTTCCTCATAGAGGTCTTCGCCAGTGCTTTCAATAACTGTATCGTCCGGCACCTTGGCGTTCAGGGTGAAATTAGACGACTGGACCGTGATCAGACGATTTTTCGTGACATAAAACTCCTCAATCCGTCCCGCTTTCAGCTCGATCTTGGAAGTCACCTCCAGATCGTCCGCGTCGGTGATAAAAATCGCGGGATATTTTGAGGTGGCGTTTTTTGCCACATAACTGTAAAGGTACTCGCCGTCGGTCTTGACAATATCGCCTTCATCCACGCCCGCTTCCTGGGTATTGGTCCCGGAAAATCTCCCCCCGGTACCGGGCTGCGCATCCCCTGCGCCGGCAGTTGCCGGGTTATATTTCGCAGAGCCATCCGCCGTATCGTTCGTGTCCGTATAACTTTGAACGCCGCCGGACATTTGATAAACCGCGTCGCGTACCTGGGCATAGTCCTGCGCGGCTTTTGCCTGCGCGTCGGACGCGCCCAGCGCAAAGGCTGCCGCGCGGGGCTGCGCAACACGCGGGGAGACCGCCAATGCTTCGTCCGCGACATCCGCTGCCTCTGCTACAGATTCTTCCATAACCGCTTCGGCAGCATCTTCCACCTCCGTGTCCTCTATCCCATCAGTTACAACAGATTTCGGGGCTGTGTCATTCTTTTCCGCGGAGGAAATGCCCGCACCCTGCGGTTTCGTAATCGCCAGCCCGTCATCCTCATCGTCCTGTGCGGCATCGCTGCTTTCCATATCGTCCGGCCTGCCGGAACCGGCGGTATCGGGGTTGCGGCTTTCGGTCTTTTTGCCGCCCGTCCCCTTATCTTTGCTGCCTGTATCTTCGTCCCGACCGCTCACCTGCTTCGGCAACATCAAACCGTCATCTTCGGATGCTTCATCCGGCTGGACAGACGCCGCGCTGTCCGATGAAGAAGCGCTTGTGGCCTCATCCGCACCGCCAGCGGCGGGGTTCCACTCAAGAGGTTTTGATTCCGGCGTTCCCGCAGCAACCATCGGGACCGAATCTTCCTCAGACGGCGCCTGCGCGGCCATTTCCGGCGCCGCCATCTTTTCGTTTTTCTCAGCCGCAGCGGGGGCCGCCGCCATGTCTGAAACCATCATCGGCGCAGGCGCCTCCAGCGCGCCGCCCGATTTGACCGCCTGACTGTTAAAGACCTGGTAAACGCCCAGCATCAGTACAAAACAGGCGCAAACACCGGCAATCGGTTTCAACCAGACAGGATATTTTCTTTTGGGCTTTTCCGCTATCAGATCAATATTTTCCAATTTATACCGCAGCATTTCCGCGCTGAGCGAATGCGGCAGCTGGATTTCCCCGTCAAGTTCGCCAAAACGTTCGCGGAGAAATTCCAGATCGTTCTGCAATTCCTGCTGTTTCTTCCGATTCATACACATTCACTCCCTTCGCTTATTTCTCCAGCTGCGCCCGCAGCTTTTTGAGCGTGCGGTGCAATTTCGAGCTGACTGTTCCCTGCGGCGCGCCCAGGATTTCGGCCGTCTCACGCACGGTATAGCCCTGAATCACCGCAAGCGCGACAATCTGCCGCTCCTGGGCGGTGAGGGTATCCAATGCGTTGAGAAGCGCGAGCTTACGGGTGGATTGTTCCTCCACGCCGTCCCGCTCATCCTGCAAATCCAGGAAATCATCGATATCCATTTCATTGCGGCCGCTTATGTACTGCCCGATCTTCCGTTTGCAGCGGATGGAGAGAATCCGCATGATCCATGGTTTGAAACTGTTGTCATCGCGCAGGTTCTTGATGCCCTTAAAAGCCTCTATAAAGGTTTCGCTGACGACATCCTGCGCATCGTGGGAATTGCCCAGTGAATAGAGCGCAACTTTATAAAGGTCATCAGCAATCTGCTGATAAACCTCGGCAAAGCTATCCTTGTCCCCTAGTCGCGCCTGCCTGACGGCATTTACGTCAACAACCATTTTTACTAACCACCATTTTTTCCACCAAACGGTTCATACATATAGTGAATGCAAACCTGCAAATTACTGCATATACGGAAAATTTTCTGCAAAAAAGAATGAATGCCGGTCCTTTTCGGACTGGCATTCATTATACCACAGTTTTTATAACGCCGCAAACATCTGTTCAGTCGCTCAAAAGCTCATTTGGATTCTCGACTGTCAGGATTGCATAAACGCAGGTGGTGATCACCGACAGGAAGTTCGCCAGCAGGTTGATCTGCGTCTGTGACAGGTTGTCGCAGAGGATATTGGCCACCGTGGCGGCAGCATAGACAAACTGTGCGCCTTCGCCGGTCATCTGCTGCTGTGTGGGCTGCTGCCGCTTCGGCTGGCCAGAGGGCTGTGATCCGGCAGCCTGTGCGGCCTCACGTGCCTGCGCATCGGCTACCAGTTCTCCTGAAAGCCCTGATGCGCCGACCACACCGGTCGAATCTGTCGCCATTTGCGCCACCTCCCCCTGCCATTCTATGCAGGAGGCTTCCGACGCGACTTAACCCACCGAAATTTTAAGATCGCCCTTCTTGATCCATCCAAACTTGCACAGCGCGCCGTAGATGAGAAGCGTAAGCACGGCAGGCAGGATAAAATGCATGATCAGGATCTCCGCGAAAAGCACCGTGCCGGAGGTTCCCTCCATTGCGGCCAGCGTTCCAAACTGCCCAACCAGGCCGCTCGTCCCCATGCCAGCGCCGGACGCTGTGTTGGTCATACGCAGAACGCGGGTGGAGATGGGACCCAGAATTGCGCCCGCAACCGTCGGCGGGATCCAGAGCTGTGGACGGCGCATGATGTTTGAAAACTGCAGCATCGACGTGCCGATACCCACGCTGATGAGCCCGCCGAATCCGTTGTCCTTAAAGCCCATCACCGCGAATCCAACCATCTGCGCGCAGCAGCCGACTGTCGCGGCGCCCGCCGCGATACCGGACAGGTCGAGCATAATGCACAGCGCCGCCGAAGAGATCGGCGCTGTCAGAGCCATGCCGACGATCACCGAAATGATAATTCCCATCGGTACCGGCGACATCTCGGTGGCTGTGTTGATAACGCTTCCCAGGAAGGTCATGAAATTCTGGACATAACCGCCCGCGAACTGCCCGACAAATCCGCCCGAGATAATCGTTACAATTGGGGTGAGGATGATATCCACACCGGTCTTGCCCGCAACAAGCGAGCCGATCTCGCTGCCGACCACGGCGGCGATATACGCGCCCACCGGGCCGCCCGCCGCATAGCCGATCGCACCACAGGCCACGCACGAAAAAGTCACGAGCGGCTTTGATTTGAGTCCCCAAGCCACCGCGGTGCCGATCGCCGCGCCAACCACCGGCGAGGACGCGCCAAGCACTTCGGAAAGCTGCGCCAAAAATGAAAGGCCCGGAATCTTCGCGATCTGAGAGATCACCAGCCCGATGATGAGCGAGGAAAACAGGCCGAGCGCCATCGCGCTCATCGCATCGATAAAATAACGTTTGAAAAATTTCCGCAAAAGATCCATGATGAACATCCCCTCAAACATGTCAATACATCTGTCAATACAGCACTGCATTGCATTATACCGCATCCGTTCAGAAATGTCCATAGAATTTCGGGAAAATCTTTATCACATAGTCAGCGCGATATGGCAGATATATCCGCCGTAAACCGCCAACAGCAAAATCCCCTGCCAACGCGCAAAGCGGCGATGCAAAACCGCCGGTACCACCGCAATCACCATCAGCACCAGTGTCACCGGCACATCGAGTGATGCCGTCTGCGCGTTGACCCGCAGGCGGCCCTCCGAAACAAAGGCACAGGAGGCAAGAATCATCGTGATGTCGATGATATTCGCTCCCACAATGTTGCCAACCGAAAGGGAGGATTCCCGCCGTACAATTGCCGAAATGGTGGTGATGAGCTCGGGCAGCGAAGTTCCGATCGCCACAAAGGTGAGCCCTACGAGCGCTTCCGGCACCCCCATCATGCGTGCAAGCCGTTCCCCATTATCGACCAACAGGTCCGCGCCGAGCAGGATACCTGACAGCCCCAGGATGAACTTCATCAGATGCGCAAAGATTTCCCCAGCGCCCGGCCGTTTCCGCGGCTGGCGCGGGTCTGGGAACATGCTCGCCATCTTCATGGAATTGAGGTTCAAAAAGAGGAAAATGAACAGGAGCGTCAGCAGCACAAGGCTTTCGAGCACCCCGATCGCCCCGTCGATCACAAACGCGCCCAGAAACGCTGTCGAAATGATCATCACCGCGCCCTTGGCCCAGAAGCTCACATCGTCGAGTTTCGCGGGCAGTACCAGCAGCGAGATACCCATGATGAGCCCGATGTTCGCGGAAACCGAACCGATCGCATTGCCCACCGCCATGTCGATTGATCCGTCCAGCGTAGCCATCAGCGAAACGATCAATTCCGGCAGCGTTGTCGCAAAGCTCACCACCGTCGCGCCGATGACAAATTTGGGAATTCCGGTCTTTTCCGCGATCCATGAGGCCGCGCCGACAAAAGTATCCCCTCCCCAGACCAATGCCGCAACTCCAACGGCAAATAACAATACCGGCATCCACAGTTCCAAAACCAGATCCGCTCCCTTTTCGTCATGTCTGTAAAGTGTATGACGAAAAGGGAGCGGTACATGCGTTATTTGAGATGGGTTTGCAGAATTTGGTTGAGCCGCCGCATTTTGGCCGCGTCCGGCTGCGGCGTGCCCGCCAACGGGAACGGCATGCCGAGCCGTTCATATTTTTCGGCGCAGAGGGTCCGAAACGGCAGAAGCTGCACCTTCTTCACGCAGGAATGCGCTTTTGCAATCTCCGCCAGCCGTTTCAGGTTTTCTTCCCCGTCGGTGAGACCCGGAATGCTCACCTGCCGCAGCCAGACCGGGATATCCCGCTTTTGCAGATGGGCAAGAAAGCGCAACGTGTCGGCAAGGCTGCCGCCAGTATGGGCACGGTAGTCCGCTTCATCGGTGTATTTGAGGTCGAGCAGCACGAGATCGGTTTCGGAAAGAGCTCGCTCCACCTCCCTGTTCAGCAAACATCCGGAGGTGTCGAGGACGGTACCGGCCCCTGCGGCACGGCAGAGTTGGAACGTCTCGGCGGCAAATGCCGCCTGCAAAAGCGGTTCGCCGCCCGAAAGGGTCACCCCGCCATCCCGCCCGAAATACGGCCGGTAACGCAGAAGGCGCGCCGCAAGCGTTTCTGCGTCTATCTCCTCTCCACCAGCCACATCCCAGGTTTCCGGATTGTGGCAGCAGGCGCACCGCAGCGGACATCCCTGCAAAAAGGCCACCGCCCGCACGCCCGGCCCGTCCACCGCGCCGAGCGTTTCGAGCTTTGCGATCCGCCCGGTCATACCCGCTCGTGGAAGGTGCGGCTGATCACTTCCCTCTGCTGCTCGCGCGTGAGCTTATGGAAGTTGACCGCATAGCCGGACACCCGGATGGTCAGGTTGGGATAGCGGTCGGGATGTTCCATCGCTTCGACCAGCATTTCCCGATTCAATACGTTCACATTGATGTGGTGCGCCATCTGCGCAAAATAGCCGTCCAGGATGCTCGTCAGATTTGCGGCGCGGGTTTTGCTGTCCTCGCCAAGCGCCTGCGGAACGATCGAGAAAGTGTTCGAAATGCCGTCGCGGCAGACCGCATACGGAAGCTTCGCCACCGAATTAAGCGACGCGAGGGCGCCATTCTGCTCCCGGTTGTGCATCGGATTCGCTCCAGGAGCGAAGGGTTCGCCTGTTTTCCGTCCATCCGGGGTGGATCCGGTCTTTTTGCCGTAAACCACGTTCGAGGTGATGGTCAGCACCGAAAGGGTGTGCTTTGCGCCGCGGTAAGCCGGGGTTTTACAGAGTTCGGCGGAGAAATCCGATACAATCTTTTGGGCAATTTCGTCCACGCGGTCATCGTCGTTGCCGTACTTCGGAAAATCCCCTTCGGTTTCAAAGCCGGTGATCAGCCCGTTTTCGCCGCGCAGCACTTTCACCTTCGCATATTTAATGGCGGAGAAAGAGTCGGCCAGCACCGAAAGCCCTGCCACGCCAAACGCCATGAACCGCTCGACTTCGGTGTCATGCAGCGCCATCTGCGTTTTCTCGTAAGCATATTTGTCGTGCATGTAATGGATGACGTTGAGGGTGTTGACATAGAGCCTGCAAAGCCAGGTGCGATATGCCTCAAAGCGGCCCATGACCGCCGTGTAATCGAGGTACTCCTCCTTGTAAGGCGCCATCTGCGGGCCGACACGCGTGCCCTTCATCTCGTCAACGCCGCCGTTCAGGGCGAGCAGCAGGAGTTTCGGAAGGTTGCAGCGCGCGCCAAAAAATTGCATCTGTTTACCGATTTTCATCGCCGAGACACAGCAGGCGATGCCATAGTCGTCGCCGTAGATGGGCCGCATGAGGTCGTCGTTCTCGTACTGGATCGAATCGGTGTCGATTGAAACCTGCGCGCAGAAGCGCTTGAACGCCTCCGGCAGCGCCAGCGACCACAGGACGGTGAGGTTTGGCTCCGGGGAAGGGCCGAGCGTGTAAAGGGTGTGGAGCATCCGGTAGGAGCTTCTGGTGACAAGGGTCCGGCCATCTTCGCCCATGCCGCCCACGCTTTCGGTGATCCACATCGGGTCGCCGCCGAAGAGCGCGTTATATTCCGGTGTGCGCAGATGGCGCGCCATACGCAGTTTCATCACAAAGTCGTCGAGCAGCTCCTGTGCGCCGCTTTCGTCGAGCAGGCCGCGTGCGATATCCCGTTCGAGATAGATGTCAAAGAAGGTGGATACCCGTCCAAGCGACATCGCCGCGCCGTTTTGCTCCTTGATTGCGCCGAGATATCCAAAATAGGTCCACTGGATCGCTTCGCGCGCGTTTTCCGCGGGGTTTGAGATATCGATGCCGTAAAGCTCCGCCATGCCCTTGAGTTTCTCCAAAAAGCTGATCTGCTGATAGAGCTCCTCGCTCTGGCGGATCGAATCGGTGTCCATCAGGCCCTCTGCGAGCTTCGCCTTGTCCTTCTGTTTTTCCGCAATCAGGCGGTTGACGCCATAAAGCGCAACCCGCCGGTAGTCTCCTATGATCCTGCCGCGGCCGTAGGCGTCCGGCAGGCCGGTGATGAGCCCCGTGTGGCGGGCGGCTTTCATCTCGTCCGAATAGACCCGAAAGACCCCGTCGTTGTGGGTGGTACGGTACTGGAATTCGTCGAGAATGCGCGGCGAAAGCGCATAACCATAGGCCTCGCAGGAGGATTTGACCATCCGGATGCCGCCGAATGGGTTGACCCCGCGCTTGAGCGGAGCGTCGGTCTGTAAACCCACGATCAGCTCGTTTTCCTGGTCGAGGTAGCCCGGCTGGTAATGGAGCAGCGACGAGACGGTCGAAACATCTACATCGAGCACCCCGCCCTTTTCCCGTTCTCTGGCGAACAGCCCGTTTAATTTCTCCATCAGCTTTTTGGTACGTTCGGTCGGCCCGGCAAGAAAATGTTCATCACCATCATATGGCTGGTAGTTGCGCTGGATAAAATCCCGCACATTGATCGCTTCGCACCAGCTGCCCTTTTTGAATCCTTCCCATGCGTTCATGGTAAACCTTCCTTTCTTTTTCACCCGGCGCCCTTTTTGCCCCTTACGGGAAACAAAAAGGGCACCCCTGCAATTTATTCACAGGTGTGCCCAGACGGTCGGCTCGGTTATCCCATTCCGCTCCCCTGTGGTTGCCCACATCGTACCGTCAGTTACGGAAGGGTATTTTTATCTTTTGCGGGTTTCCCTCGCTGTCAAAGCGTGTTTTTCGCGCCGATGTCGCGGCGGTAATGCGCATCCTGAAAATGGATCTTCTCCACGGCCGCGTATGCTTTTTCGAGCGCTTCCTTGGCGGTGTCGCCGGTGCAGGTCACACCCAGAACCCGCCCGCCGGCGGTCTTATAGCCCTCCGCGTCCCGCTTGGTGCCGGCGTGGTAGACGGTCGCGTCCGGACGTTGACCGTTTTCGTCAAGTCCCTCGATCAGGCAGCCGGTCTGGTATTTAACCGGGTAGCCGCCGCTCGCCATGACCACGCAGGCCGCATGGCGGCCTGCGAACCGGACCTCGATCTCATGAAGCCGCCGGTCACGGATGGCGAGCATGATCTCGAGCAGATCTGTCTCCAGAAGCGGCAGGACCACCTGCGTTTCCGGGTCCCCGAACCGGCAGTTATATTCGATCACCTTCGGGCCGTCCGGCGTCAGCATCAGGCCGAAGAAGAGGCAGCCGGAGAACGGGCAGCCCTCCGCCTTCATTGCGTCCATCGTGGGGCGGAAGATCTCCTTCATACATACTTCCGCAATCTCCGCCGTGTAACAGAGGTTCGGCGCGACGGTTCCCATACCGCCGGTGTTGAGGCCCTGATCGCCGTCGAGCGCGCGTTTGTGATCCATCGAGGAAACCATCGGCACGACCGTTTCACCGTCACAGAACGCGAGCACGCTCACTTCCGGGCCGGTGAGGAATTCCTCGACCACGACCCGGCTTCCGGACGCGCCGAAGATCTTATCCTGCATGATCGAATGGACCGCGTCCTCCGCCTCCTGCAGGTTCTGCGCGATAATGACGCCCTTGCCGAGCGCAAGCCCGTCCGCCTTGATGACCGCCGGGAAGGTGCTCTGCGCCTTGATGTAATCGATCACCTTCGCCGGATCGTCGAAGGTCTCATAACCGGCGGTTGGGATGCCGTATTTCTTCATGAGATCTTTGGAAAAGACCTTGCTGCCTTCGATGCGCGCGGCGGCCCTGGTCGGACCAAAGGTATCGATCCCCGCGGCATTCATCGCATCGACCATGCCGAGCACAAGCGGATCATCCGGCGCGACCACCACGAAATCGATTTGATTCTCCTTTGCAAAGGAGGCCATCCCGTCCACGTTGGTCGCCTTGATCGGCACACAGACGGCGTCGGCGGAGATGCCGCCGTTTCCGGGTGCGCAGAAGATTTCGGTTGCCTTGGGATTTTCTTTCAGCTTGCGGACGATCGCATGCTCACGCCCGCCGCCGCCGACTACCAATATTTTCATAGATGATTCTCCCTATCGGATTATTCAGCGCGTCTGAACAGCGCACCTATTAATGGTGGAAGAGGCGGATGCCGGTGAAGGCCATTGCGATACCGTATTTGTCGCAGGTTTCGATCACATTGTCGTCGCGGATCGAACCGCCCGGCTGCGCGATGAATTTGACGCCCGAACGATTGGCACGCTCGATATTATCGCCAAACGGGAAGAACGCGTCCGAACCAAGCGCCACGCCGGTCATCCGGTCGAGCCAGGCGCGTTTCTCTTCCCGGGTGAGCGGGGCGGGCTGTTCGGTGAAGAACTGCTGCCACATGCCATCCGCCAGCACGTCCATGTAGTCCTCGGAGATGTACACATCGATCGTATTGTCGCGGTCGGGACGGCGAATATCCGCCTTAAACGGCAGGGAGAGCACCTTTTCGTGCTGGCGCAGCCACCAGATGTCCGCCTTGTTGCCCGCGAGCCGGGTGCAATGGATACGGGACTGCTGTCCCGCGCCGATGCCGATGCACTGGCCGTCCTTCGCGTAGCAGACCGAGTTCGACTGGGTGTATTTGAGGGCGATCAGCGCAATCACCAGGTCGCGCTGCGCGCCTTCCGGGATTTCTTTGGTATTGGTGACAACGTTTTCCAGCATTTTTGCATCAATCTTGAGATCATTGCGGCCCTGCTCAAAGGTCACGCCGAAAACATCCTTGTGCTCTACCGCAGCCGGGACATAATCCGGATCGATCTGCACGACGTTGTAACCGCCTTTGCGCTTGGTTTTCAGGATGGCAAGCGCTTCGTCGGTGTAGCCCGGCGCGATGACGCCGTCCGAAACCTCCACCTTGAGCAGGTTCGCGGTGTCCGCGTCGCAGACATCCGAAAGCGCGACCCAGTCGCCGTAGGAGGACATGCGGTCGGCGCCGCGCGCGCGCGCGTAAGCACAGGCGATCGGAGAAAGCTCCCCGTCCCCGGTGAAGTAGATCTTTTTGAGGGTGTCGGAAAGCGGCAGACCGACCGCCGCGCCCGCCGGGCTCACATGCTTAAAGGATGCCGCGCTCGGCAGTCCCGTGGCCGCTTTCAGCTCCTTCACAAGCTGCCAGGAGTTGAACGCGTCAAGGAAGTTTATGAAGCCCGGTTTGCCGTTTAAAACGGTAACTGGCAGATCGCCCTCCCGCATGAAGATGCGCGCGGGCTTCTGATTGGGGTTGCAGCCATATTTCAGTTCGAGTTCCTTTGCCATTTCCCTGCCTCCTTAAACGTTCTTATTGACGATCCGGGTATCATATTCACCGGTCTCCTGATTGATGAAGCGCACAAAGAGCGAGACCTTGTTGTCCGGGTTGAGGCTTTCCCACAGCAGATTGGTGTATTCCTCGATATCGCCCTCGACCGTCACATATTCCGGCTCGCCTTCAAACGACGGGATCGGATCGCCGTCGCCTTTGTAGGTATGGATGAAATGTCCGGTTCCGGCGGGAGTATCCGTGTATTCAAAGAACTGGCGTTCGGTGACCGCAGGGTCGCCGTTCCCGCTTTTAAGAATCGAAAGGCGGTAATCGAAGCCGTTCACCACGCCGGAGATGCGCGGGGTGAAGTTCGGCGCGTCCGGCTCAAAGGTACGGGTACGCAGCGCCTTGACAAAGGATTTGCCCTCGGTCATAAAGTCATAGACCGTATCGGTCTGGTCACCGTTTGTGACAATGGTGGTGGTGTCCAATACCCGCACCGGCGAATAGATGATAAGGGACGGGTCACGAAGCTTCGCGGGATCGAACGCCTCTGTACGGATACCCTCTCCGTCCGCCACAAAGACACGGTTGCGGCTGTTCTCGCTGCGGCCCATGATAAAGTACGCAATCACGGCCGAACGCCCGTCCGCGCTCTTTCCCAGGATGATGCCGCGGCCGGGGTACGCATTGTTTCTGAGCAGTCCGCCAATCGGTAACGCTTTCATCTTCTTTCCTTCCCTTCCTGTCATTGAATCTTTCCTTCGCAGAAAAGGGAAACCGCCTCGGGCAGCAGCTTCCACTCCGCTTCTTCCATGACCCGCTTCTGCAGGACTTCGGGCGTGTCGCCTTCGCGCACATCAACCGCTTTTTGCAGGATGATCTGGCCGCCGTCAGTCACTTCGTTCACAAAATGCACCGTCGCGCCGGTGACTTTTACGCCGTAGGCGAGCGCCGCCTCATGGACACGCAGCCCATAAAAGCCGTCCCCACAGAAAGACGGGATCAGCGAGGGATGTACGTTGATGATCCGGCGCTCATACGCCTGTACCAAATCGGGCCCCAGCACATACATGAATCCCGCCAGTACAATGAGATCGGCCTGCGCCCGTTCCAAGGCCGCCATCAGCGCGGAATCGTAGTCCTCGCGCGACTGATACTGCCTGCGCGCGAGCACCTCCGTAAGGATGCCAGCCTTCTTCGCCCGTTCCAGCGCGTAGGCTTGCGGGTTCGAGGAGATGACGCGGGAAATTTTTCCGCCGCGGATCTCCCCGCGCTGTTCAGCATCGATCAGGGCCTGCAGGTTGGTACCGCCGCCTGACACGAGCACGACGACATTTTTCAGCATAGCTCGATCCCCTTCTCGCCGTCCTCGATGTAACCGAGCACTTTTGCCTGCTCACCTTGCGCGTTGAGGAGTTCAACCGCGCGCTGTGCGTCGTCTTTGCCGACGATGAGCATCATTCCGGTGCCCATATTGAAGGTGTTGTACATATCGCGTTCGGGAATCTTCCCGGTCTTTTGGATAACATCGAAGATCGGAAGAGGCTCTACCGCCTTCTGGCTGATCACCGCGCGTTTGCCTTCCGGAAGCGCGCGCGGGATATTCTCATAAAAGCCGCCGCCGGTGATGTGGGAGATCGATTTGACCTTGACCGCGTCCATCACGGCGAGCACTGGCTTGACATAGATCCTGGTCGGTGCAAGCAGCGCTTCACCCAGCGTCATGCCCAGCTCCCCGTAATATTTGTTGAGGCAGTTTGAATTTTCGACATCGAACACCTTGCGCACAAGCGAGAAACCGTTCGAATGCACGCCGCTCGAGCGAAGGCCAATCAGCACATCGCCGTTTTCGACCTTTGCGGGGTCAAGGATTTTATCCCGGTCCACCGCGCCGACCGAGAAGCCTGCGAGGTCGTACTCGTCCTCCGGATAAAAACCGGGCATCTCGGCGGTTTCGCCGCCGGTGAGCGCACAGCCGGCCTGGACGCAGCCCTCCGCCACGCCGGAAACGATCGAAGCGACCTTCTCCGGAAAATTCTTTCCGCAGGCGATGTAATCGAGAAAGACGAGCGGCTTTGCCCCGCAGCAAACGATATCGTTGACGCACATCGCCACGCAGTCGATGCCCACCGTGTCGTGCTTATCCATCAAAAACGCCAGCTTCAGCTTGGTTCCCACGCCATCGGTCCCCGCACAGAGCACCGGGTGCGGCATCCCGGTGAGATCCAGTTCAAAAAGCCCGCCAAAACCGCCGATCGCGCCCATCACGCCACCGGTCATGGTACGCGCGACATGGGCTTTCATCAATTCGACCGCCTTATATCCGGCGGTTACGTCGACGCCAGCGGCTTTATAGGATTCGGAAAAGCTGTTTTTCATGCCTGCTTCCTCCTGCTTATTTACGATTCTGTTTTTCACTGATCTTGTATTCAAATTTGTCCTTCGGCATCTCGCCCGGGACCTGCACCGGATATTCCCCGGTGAAACAGCCGACGCAGAAGTCGCAGTTGGCTCCCTTTGCAATCTTCTGCACGCCGTCAACGCTCAGATAATGGAGCGAATCGACCCCGATCTGCTTTTCAATCTCCGGGATGCTCATCCGGCAGGCAATCAGCTTGTCGCGGCTGTCGATATCGGTGCCAAAATAGCACGGATTCACAAACGGCGGCGCGGAAACCACGAAATGTACTTCCTTCGCGCCTGCTTCCCGCAGAAGTTTTACGATACGCGCACAGGTGGTCCCGCGGACGATCGAATCGTCGATAAGCACGACCCGTTTGTCCTTCACCGTTTCCGCGATGACATTGAGCTTGATGCGCACCGAGTTTTCCCGCTGGCCCTGGGTGGGCTGGATAAAGGTGCGGCCGATGTATCTGTTCTTGATGAAACCAACCCCATAGGGGATTCCGGACTCCTTCGAAAAACCGAGCGCCGCATCAAGGCCGGAATCCGGCACGCCGATGACGACATCCGCCTCGACCGGATGCTCCCGATAAAGGATACGGCCGGCATTCTGGCGCGCCTCATGCACGCTGACCCCTTCAATCACCGAATCGGGGCGTGCGAAGTAGACGTATTCAAAGACGCAGAAGCTCGACTTCCCACCGCAGTGGGTGCGGATGCTGCGCAGCTCACCATTTTCAATCACGATGATCTCGCCCGGCTCCACGTCGCGGACCAGGTGCGCGCCGATCGAATCGAGCGCACAGCTCTCCGAAGCGATCACATAGCCGCCGTCGGTCCTGCCTAGGCAGAGCGGCCTAAAGCCGTTCGGATCGCGCGCCGCAATCAGTTTTTTGGGGCTCATCACAATCAGCGAATAGGCCCCTTTGATGGTGAGCATCGCCTTTTCGACCGCTTCCTCAATGCTGCCGGCCATCAGGCGCTCCCGCGTAATGATATAGCTGATGACTTCGGTGTCGTTGGTTGTGTGGAAGATAGCGCCGTTTAATTCCAGCTGGTGGCGCAGCTGCTGGGCGTTGACCAGGTTGCCGTTGTGGGCGAGCGCCATCGCACCCTTGCAGTGGCGCACCACCAGCGGCTGTGCGTTGATTGCGCTCGAATTGCCGGTGGTGGAATAGCGGCAGTGGCCAACCGCCATGCTGCCTTTCCCAAGCTTTTCAAGCGTGTCGCGGTCAAAAACCTCGGGAACCAGCCCGACATCCTTGTGGCAGGTAATCACGCCGTCGTCGTTGACCGCGATGCCGCAGCTCTCCTGTCCACGGTGCTGCAGGGCATAAAGCGCGAAATAAGCACTGGATGCGACATCGGTGGGTTTGTCCTCATAGATACCAAAAACGCCGCATTCTTCATGCAGTTGATCGAACAAATTTTTTCACTCCCAACGGGTAAAATAGGGCTGCTTATTCGCCGAGCAGGCGTTTCATGACCTCGTGGTAGGCATCCTCCACACCGCCCATATCGCGGCGAAAACGGTCTTTGTCAAGCTTCTCACCGGTGGTGCTGTCCCAGAAGCGGCAGGTATCGGGCGAAATTTCATCCGCGAGGATGATCTGGCCGTCCGGAGTCTTGCCGTATTCGAGTTTGAAGTCGATCAGCTCGATGTTCAGGTCTTTGAGATAAGCCGCGAGCAGGTCGTTGATCCTGAAGGAGTAATCAGCGATGAGCTTGAGCTCCTCCGGGGTGGCGAGCTCCATGGCAAAGACATGGTAGTCGTTGATCATCGGGTCGCCAAGCGCGTCGTCCTTGTAGCTGTACTCAAGCACTGTCTTGGCCAGCTTTTGCCCCTCGGGAAGGCCCAGCCGTTTCGAAAGCGAACCGGCCGCAATATTGCGGACAATCACTTCGATCGGGACGATTGTGACCTTTTTGACCAGCGTCTCACGCTCGGAGAGTTCTTCGATCAGGTGGGTCGGGATACCGTTTTTCTCAAGCATCTTCATCAGGTGATTGGAAACGCGGTTGTTGATGGCGCCCTTTCCCGCGATGGTGCCCTTTTTCAGGCCGTTAAAAGCGGTCGCGTCGTCTTTGTATTCCACAATATAGGCGTTCGGATCGTCTGTTTTGAAAACTTTTTTCGCTTTGCCTTCATAGAGTTGTTCAAGCTTTTTCATTTCTGTTCTGTCTCCTTCTTCATTTTTATCTCAATGTGTTTTTTACCGGCTGTAACGCTCAGAGTTCCTCTTCCTGCAGCTTCGCATCCTTTTCGAGAACCGCCTGCTTCATCTCAAGCTTCTTCTTGGAAAGCTTGAAGGCAACCTCAGCGTCAAAGATACCGATCATCTGCGCGGCAAGGATGCCCGCATTGCGCGCGCCGTCAATCGCGACTGTCGCGACCGGGATACCCGAAGGCATCTGCACGGTGGAAAGCAAAGAATCGAGGCCGTCCAGCGTGGAAGATTTGACCGGGATTCCAATGACCGGCAGGGTGGTATGCGCCGCGAGCACACCTGCCAGGTGCGCCGCTTTGCCGGCCGCCGCGATAATCACGGCAAAGCCGTTGTCGCGGGCATTCGCCGCGAAATCACAGGCCGCCTCCGGTGTGCGGTGAGCGCTCATCACATGAACTTCCACTGCGATGCCAAACTCCTTGAGTGCGCTGATTGCGCCTTTCACAATGGGTAAATCGCTGTCGCTGCCCATGATGACAGCCACTTTTCTTTCTGCCATGTCGACACTTCCTTTTCTATCTTTCAATTCTTATTTCTTATGGAAAAACGAAAACAGGCTGCGACCGTCCGCAACCTGCAAAAACCCCTCTATTTGATTCCAGGTACACCAATTCCAGAGCAGTTCCCCTGCCCTGAGATCCGGCTATTCGGAGCGCCAAGGCCGCCCTGCGCCCGTGAAAAGATCAAGAACAACGCCATTCCTGCCGCACTCCTTTGTGATTACTTACTTAAAGTTTACAGGATTTTTTGTCATTTTTCAATCGGTAAACATTGTTTTCAAAAAGATTGGATGGATGATTGAAAAGGTACGAAACCCTCACCTGCTTTTTGTCGATTCCTCCGAATGGTATGACTAAGCGCGCTGCCGCCGCGCAGGAAAAGCTGCGAAAAATGCAGCTTTCCGACAAAAAAACTGCAGGGGACACGGCTGGACAACAGTCGTGTCCCCTGCGGCGCGTTTCGCACAAGCAGGATTTATTCGGAAAAAAGCGGCGTGGAGAGATATCTGTCCCCAGTGTCTGGCAGAAGCGCCACGATCACCTTTCCGGCATTTTCAGGCCGTTTTGCAAGCTCGGCCGCCGCATAAACCGCCGCGCCGGAGGAGATGCCAACCAGCACGCCCTCCCTCCGCGCGATTGCCCGGCCAGTCTCAAACGCCTGATCGTCGGTCACGCGGATGACCTCGTCGTAAATCCCGGTATCGAGCACGTCCGGGACAAAACCCGCGCCGATACCCTGGATCTTGTGCGGCCCGGCCTTGCCTTCCGAGAGAAGCGGCGAACCGGCCGGCTCAACCGCGACCACCCGGATGTTGGGATTTTTTCCTTTCAAATAGCTGCCGACTCCTGTGACCGTTCCGCCGGTGCCAACGCCCGCAACAAAGAAATCCACCTTCCCGTCGGTGTCGTTCCAAATCTCCGGCCCAGTGGTTGCCCGATGCACCGCCGGGTTTGCCATGTTTTCAAACTGCCCTGGAAGAAAGCCGCCTTCGGTTTCCTCAGCAAGCTCCCGCGCCTTCGCAATCGCGCCCTTCATGCCAAGCGCGCCGTCGGTAAGGATCAATTCGGCACCATACGCTTTCAGCAGATTGCGCCGTTCGACGCTCATCGTCTCCGGCATGGTGAGGATCACCCGATATCCACGCGCCGCAGCCACCGACGCAAGCCCGATGCCGGTATTCCCGGAAGTCGGTTCGATGATCACCGAGCCGGGCTTCAAAAACCCTTTTTGCTCCGCGTCATCGATCATTGCCTTTGCAATACGGTCCTTGACGCTCCCAGCGGGATTGAAATATTCCAGCTTTGCGAGGATCGTGGCTTTCAAGCCGTTTGTTTTTTCATAATTCGCAAGTTCCAGCAGCGGTGTACCGCCGATCAGTTCTGTTGCGCTGTGATAGATTCTGGACATCACACTCTTCCTTTCAGGTCAGCTATTGTGAATCGCTTCGTTTTTAATCATTATATTTCATATATGTTTAATATGATTTACATTATAACGTGGACTGTAGAATTTGTCAACCCGTTTTCTATAAAAAATGGAAGCGGCAAAAACGCCGCTCCCATCATATTCGCATTCAGATCATATAGTTATCCTGGCTGCTCGGTACGAGATCCTGCAGGGTAATGCCGTCCACATAATTGTTAACAACCTTCGCAAGCCCCTGCCAAAACGCTATCGTCGGGCATTCTCCATAGCGCGCGCATTCATTCGGTTCATGTTCCAGGCAGGCGACCGGCGCAAGACTTCCTTCCGTGAGACGCAGGATATCCCCCACTTTGTATTCCTGCGGCGGCTTAGCCAGCTTATATCCACCCTGCGGTCCGCGCACACTGCGTAAAAAACCGGCCTTTGCCAGCAGAATTACAATCTGCTCCAAATATTTGACCGAAATCTCCTGCCGGCCGGAAATTTCTTTCAAAGAAATATATTCCCCCGCATCATGCTGGGCAAGATCGATCATCAGCCGCAGTGCGTAGCGTCCTTTTGTTGAAATCTTCATGCGCCCGCCTCCTTTTCTATAATATACCATGGGAAAAATAGGGGTTCAAGCATCTTTTCTAAAATTCCACTCAAATCGAACATAGAAAAGGAGCCGCAGCATCTGCATGCAGCGGCTCCCAAGCCATTACGTGGATATGATTGGGGATTAGTACATTCCGCCCTGCGGCATCGGGGGCGCCGGAGGAGTCTCTTCCTTCTCGTCCGCGACCAGGCTCTCGGTTGTCAGTACCATCGCCGCAACCGAAGCCGCGTTCTGGATAGCGCTTCTGGTGACCTTGGTCGGGTCGACAATGCCGAGCTCGATCATATCGCCATAGGCCTCCTTGCGGAAATCAAAGCCGTAGCCGACCTTGCGGGAACGTTTGATCTTGTCAATGATGACCGAACCTTCCAGACCGGCATTGGTCGCAATCTGGCGGATCGGCTCCTCCAGTGCGCGCAGGACAATCTTCGCACCGGTGCGCTCGTCGCCTTCGAGCGACGGAAGCAACTTCTCAACAGCCGGAATCGCATTGAGTGGAGCCACGCCGCCGCCGGCGACGATGCCTTCCTCGACCGCGGCTTTGGTCGCGGAGAGCGCGTCTTCAATGCGCAGTTTCTTTTCTTTCATTTCGACTTCGGTCGCAGCGCCAACCTTGATGACCGCTACGCCGCCGGAAAGTTTCGCCAGGCGTTCCTGGAGTTTCTCTTTGTCATATTCGCTGGTGGTGGTTTCAATCTGGGCGCGGATCTGGGCGATACGATCCTTGATCGCTTTGCTCTCACCCGCACCGTCGACGATGATGGTGTTTTCCTTCTGGACAACAACCTGGCGCGCACGGCCAAGCTGCGGAACCTGGGTTTCTTTCAGCTCGAGGCCGATCTCTTCACTGATGACTTCGCCGCCGGTCAGGGTCGCGATGTCACGCAGCATCTCTTTGCGGCGGTCGCCGAAGCCCGGTGCTTTGACCGCGACGCAGGTGAAGGTACCGCGCAGGCGGTTGACAATCAGGGTCGAAAGCGCTTCGCCTTCGACATCCTCCGCGATGATCAGCAGCTTTTTGCCGGACTGGACAATCTGCTCGAGCAGCGGGAGAATTTCCTGGATGGAGGAGATCTTCTTATCGGTGATGAGGATGTAAGGATCGTCGAGGATCGCTTCCATCTTCTCGGTGTCGGTGACCATATACGGGGTGATGTAGCCGCGGTCGAACTGCATGCCTTCCACAACATCGATATAGGTCTCGGCGGTTTTGGATTCTTCAATGGTGATGACGCCGTCAGCGGTGACCTTTTCCATGGCTTCGGAAATCAGGCTGCCGATAAACTCGTCGCCGGAAGAAACCGAAGCGACGCGGGCGATGTCCTCGCTGCCCTTGATCTTCTTGGAATTGTCCTTGATCGCGTCAACGGCGGTGTCGACAGCCTTCTGGATGCCCTTTTTGATCGCCATCGGGTTTGCGCCGGAGGTGACGTTCTTCATGCCCTCGCGCACCAGCGCCTGCGCCAGCAGGGTCGCGGTGGTGGTGCCGTCGCCCGCAGCGTCGTTGGTCTTGGTAGCGACCTCTTTGACGAGCTGCGCGCCCATGTTCTCGTAAGCGTCGGAAAGCTCGATCTCCTTGGCGATGGTCACGCCGTCGTTAGTGATGAGCGGAGCGCCGAACTTCTTGTCGAGCACGACGTTGCGGCCCTTCGGGCCGAGGGTGATCTTAACGGTATCCGCAAGTTTATCGATACCGGTCTGAAGCGATTTTCTGGCTTCCTCGCCGTAACAAATTACCTTTGCCATGATGTATCTCTCCTATCAATTTTCTTTCTGGATCAATGGGTTTGGAACTTATTCAACGATTGCAAGGATATCGCCCTGGCGCAGGATGGTATATTCGGTGCCGTCCACCTTGACCTGAGTTCCGCTATACTTGCTCATCAGGACCTTGTCGCCAACCTTTACGGTCATCTTGACCTCTTTTCCGTCAACCAGCCCGCCCGGGCCAACCGCGAGCACTTCCGCGATTTCAGGTTTCTCTTTCGCGGAGCCGGCCAGGATGATGCCGCTCTTGGTGGTTTCTTCCGCTTCCACCATCTTTGTGACAACTCTGTCTGCCAATGGTTTAATCGTCATGATTCAATTCCTCCCGTGTTATAATAATTAATATTGACAAATGAAGAATTCTTAGCACTCTTTATCTTTGAGTGCTAAGACTATTGTAATACATTATTTTCAAAAATCAAGCCCTTTTTTTAATATTAACATTTTGGTCACAAAGTTTACGAAAACTTTTCTGTTGCATTTGTCCTGCCAATTTGCTAGAGTATAGGTATCTGCCGGTCCATTCAAGAATCCCCGGCGCAAAAGGAAGCGGTTTTATTATGCCTCCCATCCAAATTATCCCCGCGTCGGAAACCGATATTGATACAGTCTGCGGGCTTTATAAGGAACTTTTTTCGGCCATGGCTGACCTGCAGCCTGACAGTTTCCGGCACGCGCAGCAGGATCCGGCCTTCCTGCGGGCAGTGATCACCGGGAGCCGTTCCGACCTATTGGTCGCGCGCGACGGCAAAATGGCCGTCGGCTTCGCGCTCCTGCAGGAACAGTCCACCCCGTCTTACGGCTGCCTGGTTCCGCATCGGTACGCCTACCTCATGGACCTGGCCGTCCATGCCGCGCGGCGCGGCGAAGGGATCGGCTCCGCGCTCATCGCCGCGTCGGAAAGCTGGGCGCGGCAGCGCGGGCTCGACTATCTCGAACTCAACGTCCTGGAAGAAAATATTCGGGCTGCCAGCCTGTACGAATCCTATGGATTTTCCCCCACCATGCGCGTCATGCGAAAAAAGCTCTGAAAATGGAAAAAACCGGCGGCAAAAAAGCCGCCGGTTTTTTGTTTTTCCTCTGTGCCCGGCAGGAACGCATACCCAGAGCGTCCTCAGGCGGAATAATTGCGGCTGGGCAGCCGCAGGGCGCTGACCTGTTTGAGAATCACGTAGAGCAGCGCCGTCTCGATGGGGAGCATGATGATATTTTTCACAATACGCGCCGCAACCAGCGCCACAAACGCGTCGCCATACAGCATCGAAAGCCACAGCGGGGTCAAAAACAGATTGTTGACCACCGTGACCGTCAGCCTGGCCATAAATACCCGGGGAAGGGTGACCCGTTTGCGGTAAAGGAACAGCCCATACAGAAATCCAACGATGAATTCGCTGATCGTAAAGCCAGGGAAAAAGGCTCCGCCGTCATTTCGGGTGAAATATTTGAGGATGTCAACCACCGCGCCGAGCGAGCCGGTCAACACCGGGCCGTAAAGCATCCCGGAAAGCGCAATCGGCAGGAAGGTGAAACTCACCCGCAGGACCTGGCTGAAAAAGATGGTGAACTGGTTCAAGATCACGCTCAGGGCGGACAGCAGCCCGGAGCCAGTGAGCGACCGCAGATTTTTGAGCTCCGCCGCGGAATCACTCACCAGCCGCGGCAGGCCAATGAATTCCGCGGCAAGGTATTTGGATTTTTCCAGCATAAAAAAACCTCCTTTCATGTAACATCGTTTGCTACATGAAAAGAGGGAGATCTCTTTGGATGCAGCAGCGGGATGCGAAGCCAATACCGCAAGGAACCCTTTTCGTCCACCCGGCAACTCCCCGTCCGGGCGGCACTTAACGCACTGGCTTCTACTCTGCTTTGGGTATGCAACCATAATATCATATTTTTTTCAAAATGCAACCCCCGCCAGTAAAATTCACAGACCAGCGGTTCAATGCGCAGCGCGGACCCGCCTTCGCGCTTCGGAAAGGTCGACCGACTGAAGCTTTTCGCGGATCTCCAGGATCGCCTGCGGGGTGACCGAAAGCTCGGTGACGCCAAGGGCCAAAAAGGTCTCAGTCATCCCCGGGTCCGCGGCTGCTTCGCCGCAAATCCCACACCAGATCCCATTTTCGGCCGCAGCTGCGGCTGCCATTTCAACCAGATGCAATACCGCCGGATGACTTGGATCATAAAGCTCCCGCAGGCTGTTGTCCTGCCGGCCCACAGCCAGTGTATACTGGATGAGATCGTTCGTCCCAATGGAAAAGAAATCCGCTTCTCTGGCCAGCTGCCCGCTCAAAAGCGCCGCGGCCGGCGTTTCGATCAGCACACCGACTTCCAGCTTGTCCGAAAAAGGAATCTGCTTTCCGGCAAGTTCCCGCCTGCACGCAGCGAGCATTTCCTTCACCTGCCGCACCTGCGCCACCGACGAAACCATCGGCAGCAGAACCGCAAGGTTCCCATAGGCCGAGGCGCGCAGCAGCGCCCGCAGCTGTGGATACAGCAGGTCGGTCCTCCGCAGCAGGAAACGGATTCCCCTGCATCCAAGCGCGGGGTTTTCCTCCTTTGGCAGACCGAGCATCTCCCCCATTTTTCCAGGGTCCGGGTCAAAGGTGCGTACCACCACCCGGCCGCCGTCCATCCCTTCCGCGACAGCGCGGTAGGCCGCAAACTGCGTCTGCTCGTCCGCGTATCCGGTTTCCTCCCGAAACAGGAATTCGGTGCGCAGAAGGCCAACGCCGTCCGCGTCGTTTTCGAGCGCGGCGCCGAGATCGGCGGTGTGGCCGAGGTTCGCGTCGACTTGGATGGTGATCCCATCCGCAGTCCGGTTGGGTGTGCCCTTATAAAGCTTCAAACGTTCACGCCGCGCCCGGTATTCCGCCTGTTTCTTCGTGTATTCCGCAAGGGTCGTATCATCCGGCGAAAGCACCACCGTCCCGGTGAAACCGTCCACAATGGCAAGCTCCTGTTCACGCACATCGGCGATCTGTTCCCCAAGGCCCACCACCGCTGGGATTTCCATCGTGCGCGCAAGGATCGCGGAATGCGAAATTCCCGATCCGCCGCTTGTCAGATAGGCCAGCGTCCCGGTGTGACCAAGGCGGATGGTTTCACTCGGCAGAAGGTCTCGCGCGGCCACAACCGCCGGGTGCGCGCTGTCCGGGAGCGCGCAGTCACTCTCCCCAGTCAGGGTACGCACAATCCGAACAGTGACATCCTCCATATCCGCGCCGCGGGCCTGCATATACGGATCGTCAAGGCCTTTGAACAGCTCTTCCAGCTGTTCGCCGGCCACCTGTACGGCATATTCCGCCGTATAACCTTCTGTACGAATCAGGCTGGTCACCCGTTCGGTATAGTCACAGTCCTCTATCAGCATCTGATGGATTTCAAAAATCGCGGATTCCTCCGGGCCCACCTGCCCGAGCGCCTTTTTTTCCAGTAGCGCGAGCATCCGCACCGCTTCGCGGCGCGCGGATTCAAACCGGGCGAGCTGTTCCTCCGCATCGGTCACGGTGCGGCGCTGCACCCGATGATTCGCATTGTCAAAAAAGAAGATTCGGCCGATCGCGATTCCGCGCGACGCACCGACGCCTTTTAAAATCCGCATGTCGTTCCTCCTTTTCCCGCCCCGGGAACCCTTGGAATACGTTCCGTCAGAAATTAATCCCTATTATAGACTGCCCGCTACGACACGTCAACCGTGGACAGACAGAAAATCCGCCCGGAAATTCAGTAAACTTCCGGGCGGATGCCAGCATCCAGCTGTTGATCATCCAATTGCGGCGAGCGTGTCGGCCTTCCAGCCTTCGCTTTCCGTCCTGCGCACGCCGAGAAAGCGCGTGACGCGCCCCTCGTTTTCAAAGATCTGCGCGAACGCCGCCTCGCTGCTGGCGACGGGTGAAAGGGTCAGCTCGTAGACCGCGTCGTTTTCACCTGAAGAGATCAAGCCGTCGACCACAACTTCCATCCGCATCCCATTCCATGCGGCAAAGTCCGTGGCGTTTGGATGCAGCCAGAGCGCATTCATCCCTTCCGCGTCGCCCGCGCGCATCGCGGACACAAACGCGTCGCAAGCCTGCTGCGCGGTGGCATAAACCGGTCCCGATACAGGCTTTTCAGTCTCAGGCGCGCCGCCCGCCGGGAACATCAGGTTGTCGAAGGCTGCGGCAGTCACGATCTGCCCGCTCACATCGGCATATTCGATCCATACGCGATCCCCTTCCTGGGTCAGGGCAAGTTCATCGCTGAGCACCGCAGGCAGCAGGAAAATACGGTCAGGCGCTTCGGAAAGGATCAGCTTATAGAGCGTCTGTCCTTCGGTAATCTCCGATGCAAACCGCAGAACCGTCCCGGTCAGCTCCTCTTCCCCGTCGGCTGGAACGACAGCCGTCCCGACGCCCGCGTTCTTAAGCCCCTGCCGGTAGTCGCGCATCGCAAGTTCCATCGTTTCGCCGGTACCGACGATCGAATAGTTTTCGACCGAAACAAACGCGTATTGTTTGATGAGACGGCTCGCGTCCTTGAGCGGCATAAAATAGGTCGGCTGCCCGTCAATATTGAGGATCAGCGGGAAATCCGCCCGGTATCCGAGATGCTGCACCTTGCCTTCGGCGGAACCCTGCGCGGCCAGCTCGGTGGCGCCGGGCATCTGGTAGACCAGCGTATCCTTGGTGACCATATCCACCATAAAGAAACCGATAGCGCTGTTGTCCCCGCCCACGCTGGTGAAACCGGTAAACAGATAGCATCGATCGTTGTTATATACGATCATATGCCCCTGCGAAGCACGGAATTTGTCTTTATCCGCGAAATTGAGCCAGCCGCGTACAAATTCACCCTTATTGTTGATCTGCTGCAGGATAAAGTTTTCCGGCTGCACCCGGTCGACCCATTCCGGGATGTCCGCGATGCTGTATTTGTTCATCTCGCCGGTGGTTGCATTGACGATCCACGCGCCGGTCGCTTCCGGAAGGTTGAAGAACCGTTTATTCCGGTAAGTGGTATAGACCCAATAGGGCTGTCCTTCATCATCCACTTCAAAGGAAGGGTCGGTGATGCCGTCAAACCATGCGCCGCCAAATCGGGTATGCCGTTTGAGGTCATGCAGCAGGTAGTTGTTCGGCTGATATTTGAGCTTATGGGTTTCGATATACTGCACATCGTTGACATCGGTCGCGGATACGAGGATATAACCCGGCGTACCGGAAAGATTGGTCAGCCACTTGAAAACACCCGAATGATAGAGCGGCACCGCCCAGACAAGCTTGCCGTTGATCTTCTGGATGGTCGCGTCATTCGCGCCGATGACCACCTGGCTGCCAAGTCCCGCTCGTTCGCCCAGTTTTTTGTCCGCGAGGATATTTGCAAGTTCCTGATCGACGATCGGCACTTGCGACATATCCACCGCCTGCATTTCGCTGGAAAATTCGACTGGCCGCTCGGTGCCGAGCTGGTCGCGATAGGCTTTCCAGTTGAAGATGAAAGAGGATGCGATGAGCATCACCACAAAGAATACCCATGGCAAGGCCAGCAGAACCTTGGTCCATTTGGGGAATTTGCGGTTCGGCACATAATTGAACGGCCGCGCCTCTTCCCCGTTGCCGGAAAACTGGATGGTGATCTCTCCAAAGCGGAACAGCGCCCAAACCCCGATAAAGATCGTGATGACGACCGCCCAGAAAAACGCGCCCTCCGAATAAAAGAACGGGTTCAGGTTCGGCGCCTCCACAAAGATATACACGCCAATCAGCAGGATGATCCCCAGGAAGGTAAACAGCTTGTACTTTTTGAGATTCACTTTGCCACACTCCTAAACCGATCTTAAAATGATAAAAAACGCACTGTGGTATCATTGCGCATCGAGCCGGCAGCGCCGGCGCATCTGCCTGGCCATAAATCGACATAATAACTGCCCTGCGGTTATTATGCCACAAGCGCGAAACGCGCGGTGGGATAATTGGCCATCGGGCAGGGAGCCGGCAGCGCCGGCGCATCTGCCTGGCCATAAATCGATATAATAACCGCCCTGCGGTTATTATATCACAGATTTCTCACATGGAGAAAGTTTTGACAGAAATTAATAAAAGCTTTACACCTGTTCACAGTTCCGTCATAGAAAACATGTCAGTTGAGTGCGACAACCGCACGGTTCAGCGCCGCCGCATAGGCCAGCCATAAGAGATAGGGCGCCATCAGCCATGCGGCGCTTTTCCGGATCATGCCGAAACAGGCTGTTGTAATGACCGTCAACACCAATATGGCGCAAAGCTCCCAAAACGCAATCTGAAAAAGCCCAAATCGGAAAAACAGCGGACTCCACAGGAAATTGAGCGCCAGCTGCACATCATAAAAGGTGAGCGCCTGTATGCGGTTCGCTTCTGGGGCGTCCGATGTCCATATCAGGTAAGCGGCGATCCCAATGAGCAGGTAAAGCACCGGCCAGGCTACGCCGAATACCCAGGACGGCGGCGCAAAGGACGGCAGCGTCAGAGACTGGTAGACGCTTTTCATGTCTTTGGAAAGCAGGCTGCTGAGAAAGCCGCCCAACAACGGAATTGCAATCGAAACCATCAATGGTTTTAAACGGATTGTTGCATTCATATTGGCCACCCTTTCATTCTGAACGGATCTTGTTTAGCTTATGAAAAAAAGCCCTGCGCTATGCGTGAATTTATTGACGCAGGCAGATCCTTCGCGGTATAATAGCCGCAGAGCGGCTATTATACCTTTTTATGCGCAGGACGATCCGCGCCCTTGGCGTTTCCGTCCCGATGCGCAATTATCCCACCGCGCGCTTCGCGCTTGTGATATAATAGCCCCAGTACGGCTATTATACCCTCTTTATGGACAGGCAGATTCGTCGGCGCGGCCGGTTCCCTGCCCGATGGCCAATTCCATCACCATGTGCTTGTAACAGAATCGCCGTATATGTTAAAAAGACAATCAGAAGCCGGCGTGGACGCGCTGGTTCGGAAGGAGCATCCATCCCCAGCTATGAAAGACCTTTCACAATTACCCAAGCTGTTCGTGTCGTTTTTCAAGATCGGCGCGTTTACCTTCGGCGGCGGCTACGCCATGATCCCACTCATCCAGAGAGAAACTGTGGAAAACCATCACTGGATCACCGACGACGATATCCTTGATATGCTCGCCATCGCGGAATCCACCCCCGGCGTTGTCGCAGTCAACTCCGCCACTTTCGTCGGCTACCGGGTCGCGGGTTTCTGGGGTGCTCTGATCGCCACCTTCGGCGTGGCGCTCCCATCGTTTATTGTCATCTCGATCCTTTCCCTCTTCATCATGGAGTATAAAAAAATCCAATGGCTCAACTGGGTGTTCGATGGCATCCGGGCCGGCGTGGTGGTGCTCATCTTCAACGCTGCCATCAAACTTGGTAAACAGTGCCCGAAAAATGTCTTTGTGGGCGTGGTTATAATGCTTGCCTTTATCGGTGCGGCGGTGTTTAATCTGCCGGTCATCGGTATGCTCATTCTGGCCGCGATCGCGGGCATCGTCCGTGAGGTCCTCCTCTCTAAAAAAGGCGCCGCAAAGGAGGGTGAACAATGAGCATTTTCCCCGCCCTCTTTCTGACCTTTTTTAAAATTGGCCTCTTTACCATCGGTGGCGGCTATGCCATGATCCCGATGATCCAGCAGGACATCCTCTCCCACGGCTGGCTCGCACAGGATCAGCTGATCGATTTTATCGCCATCAGCGAATCCACGCCCGGTCCCTTCGCGGTCAATATCGCAACTTTTGTCGGCATGGAAAAAGGCGGGCTGCTGGGCGCGGCCTGCGCAACACTTGGCGTGATTCTGCCGTCTTTCCTCATCCTCCTGCTCATTGCCAAATGGTTCACAAGCTTCCAGGACAACTCCTGTGTCAAAGCCGCTCTCTACGGCCTGCGCCCCGCAGTGGTCGGGCTCATCGGCGCGGCCGCGTTTTCGATCTTCCTTGCGAACGTCATGGGGGTCTCCTCGCTTACCGCCGTCTTTGGACATATGCCCGCGGTGAGCTGGCGGGCGATCCTCATCGTCGTCTTGGTGTTCCTTTTCAGCCGCTGGAAAAAGAAGCTCCACCCCATCTGGCTCATCCTGTTTTCCGGCGCGCTCGGTTTTCTGTTCCATACGCTGCTGCCCATGATTCCTTAGGAGGTTTCGTATTATGAAGAAAAAAGACATCGCGCTAAAAGCAATCGAACTGTTGAAGCAGGAATATCCCGACGCGATCTGTTCGCTTGAATACCGCAAGCCACATGAGCTGCTCATCGCAACCCGGCTGGCGGCCCAATGCACCGACGCACGGGTCAACATCGTCTGCAAAGACCTGTTCGCCAAATATCAGACCATTGAGGATTTTGCAGACGCACAGCTTTCCGATATTGAAAATATGATCCGTTCCTGCGGGTTTTACAAGATCAAGGCCAAAGATATCATCAATATGTGCATCATGCTCCGCGACGTTTACGGCGGTGTGATGCCGGATACGGTCGAGGAGCTCGTAAAGCTCCCCGGTATCGGCCGCAAGACCGCCAACCTCATGGTTGGCGACATCTTCGGGAAGCCCGCCATTGTGGTAGATACCCATTGTATCCGGCTGACCAACCTGCTCGGCCTCACCGAAGGCAAAGATCCGGTGAAAATTGAGGATCAGCTGCGCAAAATCCTCCCGCCGGAGGAATCGAACGACTTTTGCCACCGGCTGGTGTTGCATGGCCGCGCGGTCTGCGTGGCGCGGCGGCCGCAGTGCGACAAATGCGTCCTGAACGTCTGTTGCAAGCACTACAAGGATACCTATAAGCTCAAATAAGAAAGAGGCCCGCGCGCGGGCCTCTTTCTTATTTTCTGATCAGCGCTTTAACAGCATCTGCAAATCCTCACGTGTGAAAGAATACTTCTTGTCACAGAAATGGCATTCCACCTCGGTTACATCCTGTTCGTCCGCGAGCTTTTCCAGCTCCTCGCGGCCGATGCTCAGAAGCGCCCGTTCCACCCGCTGCTTCGAGCAGTTACAGCGGTAAACCGGCTCGGCCTCGTCGAGCACCTGTGGTTCAAACCCCGCGAACACCGTTTGGATAACGTCCCAAGGCGTCATCCCGGAATCGATCATCGCAGTGATCGGCTGGACATTTTGCAGGTTCTCTTCAACGCGGCCAATCACCGCGTCGTCCGCGCCGGGCAGCAGCTGGATCAGGTATCCGCCCGCCGCCCGCACCGAAAGATCCGGGTTCACCAGAACGCCAAGCGCGCAGACGGTCGGCGTCTGTTCGCTTACGGCAAAGTAGCTGGTGATATCCTCCGCGATCTCGCCCGAAACCAGCGGAACCGAGCCGATCGACGGTTCCGGCAGGCCCACGTCCTTGATGACCGAAAGGGTTCCGTCAGTGCCGACCGCGCCCGCCACGTCAAGCTTTCCGTAACGGTTGAGCGGGATCTCGACAATCGGATTGGCGACATAGCCGCGCGGGTTCCCCAGACTGTCCGAAACAGCGATGAGCGACCCGGCGGGGCCGCTGCCCGCCACCCGGATGGTGACGCTGTCGGTTTCGTTTTTCAGCATCTGCCCCATGATCGAAGCAGCTGTGACCAGCCGTCCGAGCGCCGCCGTAACGGTCGCGCTCGGACGATGGATTCGTTCGAGTTCCGCCACGATATCGGTGGAATCGATCGCGGTGCAGACTGCCGAGCCGTCCGCCGCGATCGTACGTATCAGTTTTCCCATAGCTTAAATTCCTTCTGTTTCTTTTTTGCGCGCCACATAGACCGCGCGCTGAGTCGTTTCTCCCACCGGGCCGGTGGTATCTCCCGCGTACACCGCAAGCAGCTCATATCCGGTGCGGGACAGCACGTCCAGAATCTGCGCATGCGTAAAAGCCCGTTCGCAGAAGCTTTCGCTCTGCCGGGTATAGGTTTTCCCCTCACGCACGAAAAAGTCAAGCGAGATCCGGGTGCGAAGCGCCTTGTCGGTGGTGTTCTGCCACACGCAGTAAAGATCGTCCAAATCATAGACAAAGGTGTTCTGGCCCAGCACCTCCCGGTGCTTATATTCGGTATTCACATCGAACAGGAAGAGCCCTCCCGGCACAGTAAAGAGGGACACCCTGGCAAATGCCCGTTCAAGCGCTGCCGTATCCGGCAGGTGGTTGAGGCTGTCGAGCGCGCAGACCGCAACGTCGATTGTTCCAAACAGGTCAAGCGCATCGAACTTCTGGCAAAGATAAAGGACCGGCCTGTCCCCCTGCTTGGACACAGCTTCAGACAGCATATCCGCGCTGCCGTCCACACCGATCACATCGTAACCCAAAGCGGCAAGCTCGACCGTAAGGCTGCCTGTCCCGCACCCAAGGTCGAGCAGGATCGTCTCGCCGGTCACCTCGATATGCTGCCTGATCAAGCGGTCAAAATATTCCGCGCGCCGTTTATAATCGATCTCCCCGGTGAGGCGGTCGTAATAAGCGGCAAAAACGCTGTAGGGCATCAGTCACGCACCCGTTCAAATACAACCTTGTAACCGTCACTGCCGTAGTTGAGCGAACGGTTTACACGGCTGATGGTCGCGGTGGACGCACCGGTTTTCGCCACAATGTCGCTGTAAACGCGGCCTTCCGAAAGCATCCGGGCCACTTCGAGCCGCTGAGAGAGCGCTTTGAGTTCCGGAACGGTGCACAGATCCTCAAAAAAGTTATAGCATTCCTCCATCGTTTCCAGCGAAAGGATTGCTTTAAACAGGTAATCCACGTTCATGTCTTTCAGTTTTGTGTTCATGAAAAACCGCCTCCAAAAATGAAATGTTCATTGTATTTGATTTTATCATTTTAGAGCGCGAAAGTAAAGGCTTTTGTGTGCGAAAGCGCAACATTTTTTATTGCTTAGCAATCAAAAATTGGCCATGCGGCTCTGCCGCGGCCATTTTAAATTTTTATGCGTCAGCCAAAGGCCGATATGTAAAAAAGCAGCCGCAAAACGGCTATTTTATTGCTTCGCGGGATCATCCTCCAAAAGGTAGCGGAGCATCCGCTCGGGATTGTTAAGGAAGGCTTTTGTGAGCTGATAATGTTCTGTTTGTTCGTACGGCATAGTGGTGATGCCTTCCGCGCTGAGTTCCAGGATCTGCGCCTTTGGGCAGGCAAGCAGGATCGGTGAATGGGTCGCGATGAGAAGCTGCGAACCGTCCTCCGCGAGCGAAACGATCCGCGCGAGCAGGGCCATCTGCCGTGACGGCGAAAGAGCGGCTTCCGGTTCATCGAGAATATAGAGCCCGTTCCCGCCGAAGCGGTTCATCACCAGAGACAGGAAGCTCTCCCCGTGGCTCTGTCCGTGCAGCGATCTGCCGCCGTAGCTGTCGATAAGTTTTGGGGAAAGGCCCGGCGCGCGGTCAAGTTCATCGATGTAGCTCGCGACATTGTAGAAACTCTCGGCCCGCAGAAAGAACCCGTCCCTCGGACGCACCGGCCCGCGCCAGATACGCAAATTTTTGCAGAGCGCCGAATGCGAATCCGCTGTGGAAAACGCAAAATTGCGGCTGCCACCCTCGGGGTTAAAACCCCAGACGACCGCCAGCGCTTCGAGCAAAGTCGATTTTCCCGTTCCATTCTCCCCGACAAAAAAAGTCACCCGCTGTGTAAAATCAATCCCACCCTGCCGGAGAAGGTTTTTCACCAGCGGGAGCTTTTCGAGATAGCCGCTCTCTGAAAGCGGCCCGTCCAGAAAAATCCTGCGGATATAAAGGTCGTTCATCCCGGCCCCTCCCAAAAGCGGGCCGGACGCATCCGCGTCCGGCCCGCCGAAGCGTTTCAGCCTGTTTACAGCATATCGTTGCGGACAATATCCTCCAGCGTCTCACGCTTTACCACAACCCGCGCCTCACCGTCTTTGAGCATAACGACCGGCGGCTTGGGAATGCGATTATAATTTGACGCCATCGAATAGTTATAAGCGCCGGTCGCGAGCACCGCGATGATATCCCCGACCCGCACATCCTGCAGCGGCATGTTCTCTCCAATCAGGTCGCCGCTCTCACAGCACTTGCCCGCGATGGTAACCGTATGGGTCTTTGGCTGGGAAGCCTTGTTCGCGACGAGTGCTTCATATTCGGACTTATAAAGGGCATAGCGCGGATTGTCCCCCATGCCGCCGTCGATCGAAACATAGGTGCGGACGTTTGGAATCTCCTTGATTGCGCCGACCGTGTAAAGAGTGATGCCTGCCGGGCCGGCGATCGAACGGCCTGGTTCGATGACGATGAACGGGGTTTTAAACGAACGCGCCGCGCAGGCTTTTTTGACGGTTTCGGAAACACGCTGCATGTATTGGTCGTAGGCGACCGGATCATGCTCCGGCAGATATTTGATGCCGAATCCCCCGCCCAGGTCGAGCATCTCCAGCTCCAGCCCTGTTTCGGCCTTCACATCGGCCATGAAGCTGATCATCACCTCAGCGGCATGTTCAAACGGCTCGATATCGAAAATCTGCGAACCAATATGGCAGTGCATCCCCAGAAGATGCACGCCCTTCATCCCAGCAGCCTCTTTGACAGCCTGCATTGCCTCGCCTGTTTCCAGGGCGAAGCCAAACTTGCTGTCGATCTGCCCGGTGCGGACAAAATCGTGGGTATGCGCATCGATGCCGGGCTTAATGCGGAAAAGGATCTTTGCCATTTTTCCCTGGCTGACAGCCAGCTGGTTCAAAAGCTCCAGCTCGGTCAGGTTATCCACCACGATCTGGCCCACGCCGTATTCGATCGCAGCCTGCAGTTCCTGCACCGTCTTATTATTTCCGTGGAAAAAAATCCGTTCGGCGGGGAATCCCACGCTTTGCGCGGTATAAAGCTCCCCAATGGAAACGACGTCCAAGCCGAGCTGCTCCTCCATTGCGACTTTGCAGACCGCTTTGCAGCAGAATGCCTTGCTCGCGTAGGTCACAAGCCCACGGCCGCTGTAATATTTGTTGATCGACTCGCGATAGCTCTCGCAGGCACGGCGGATCTCATTTTCATCCATCACGTAGAGCGGCGTCCCATAGGTCTGCGCAAGCTCAACTGTGTCGCGCCCGCCGATGGTCAGGTGTCCAAGGGAATTGACTCCCAGGCAGTCAGAAACAAACATTGTCATCCATCCTTTTGTGTGTATATCTAACCGGCTGCTCGAATGACTCCTTTGGCATCCGCGCATCGCGTTATACTGTGGTCATTCGGGGAAGTCTCCGGCGCAGTCCGCTTCAATCTCCGCGATGATCGCTTTGACCTCTGTGACGCCGTCTCCCTTTTCCGCTGAAAACGGGATCATCGTAATCTGATCGGCGTACGGCAATTCTTCCCGTAAAGCGTTTAAGCGGTCCTGCTGCTGCTTCGCACTGAGTTTATCCTTCTTGGTCAGGATCACCACAAACGGGATCTCACGGTCAATCAGGAAGTTGACCATCGTAAGGTCGTCCGCCGTCGGCGGATGGCGCATATCGACCAGTTGGAACACCAGCTGGAGGTTGCGCTCCTGCGCAAAGTAGCCCTCAATCAGTTCGCTCCAGCGGCGCTTCTCCCCTTTGGAAACCTTCGCGTAGCCATAGCCGGGCAGATCCGCGAATCGGATACCGTCCGCGTGGAAAAAATTGATGGTTGCCGTTTTGCCCGGCACCGCCGAGACCCGCGCAAGCTGCTTACGGTTGAAAAGCTTGTTGATCATCGAGCTTTTCCCCACGTTTGACCTGCCCGCGAATGCAATCTCAGGCAGGTCGGACGGCGGCAGCTGGTCGGAGGTCCCGAAACTGCGTTCAAATTGTACGTTATGATAATTCATGGCTGTTTCCTTTCAAATCCGCGCGCCGGAAATCACCTCACTGCGGGATCGGGGTCTGCGCCTTCGGGATCTCCTGCGCGGATTCGACCGGCAACGCGTCGAGCACCGGCGCGTTTGCCACCTTGTGCGGTTTTTTCACCAGCGCCGCGTCGAGCACGGTGTCAATCCGTTCCGCGGTGATAAACTTGAGGCTGTCGCGCACCATCGGATCGATCTCAGCGAGATCCGGCTCATTGTCGGCCGGGATAGCCACTGTCTTGATGCCCGCGCGATAGGCGGCCATTGTCTTTTCCTTGAGACCGCCGATCGGCAGTACGCGGCCGCGCAGAGTGATCTCTCCGGTCATCGCGACGTCACGGTGCACCGGCGTATCCGACAGCGCTGAGATGAGCGCCGTGCAGATGGTTACGCCCGCGGACGGTCCGTCCTTCGGGACGGCGCCTTCCGGCACATGGATGTGGATATCCTTCGTCTTGTAGAAATCGTGCTCCACTCCGTATTTGTCGCTGTGGGCACGGATATAGCTGATCGCGGCGTGAGCGGATTCTTTCATCACGTCACCGAGCGAGCCGGTGAGCTCCACCTTGCCGGCGCCATCGAGGATCGCAACCTCCACCTGCAGCATTTCACCGCCGACAGAAGTCCAGGCGAGCCCGTTGACCAGGCCGACCTCATTATAAGGCTGAATCAATTCCGGCTTAAATTTACGCGGACCCAGATATTCGACGATGTTATCGTTTGTAATAACTACCTTTTTCCGCTCGCCCGCGACGATCTGTCTGGCCGCTTTGCGCAAAAGCGACGCCAGCTCGCGCTCGAGGTTGCGCACGCCTGCTTCGCGGGTATAGTTATCGATCAGCGCATAGATCGCGTCGTCCGCGATCTTCGCCTTCGAAGCGGTCAGCCCATGGCGCTTCATCTGCTTTTGCAGCAGATGACTTTTTGCAATATGGAATTTCTCTTCCCGGGTATAACTCGAAAGCTCGATGACCTCCATGCGGTCGAGAAGCGGTGTCGGGACGGTGTCGAGCGTGTTGGCCGTTGCGATAAACAGCACGTCCGAAAGATCGAACGGCACCTCGATGAAGTGGTCGCGGAAGGCGTGGTTCTGTTCGGAATCGAGCACCTCCAGCAGCGCCGCGGAGGGGTCGCCGCGGTAGTCGTTTCCGAGCTTATCCACCTCGTCGAGCAGCATCAGCGGGTTCTGGCTGCCCGCGAGCTTCATCGCGTTCATGATACGGCCGGGCATCGATCCGATATAGGTTTTGCGATGGCCGCGGATGTCGCTCTCATCGCGCACACCGCCGAGCGAGATGCGCACGTATTTACGCCCCATCGCCTTGGCAATCGAGCGCGCGATCGAAGTCTTTCCGACGCCCGGAGGGCCTACGAGGCAGATGATCTGTCCCTTGATCTCCGGAGCAAGCTTGCGCACGGCAAGCAGCTCGAGGATGCGTTCCTTGACCTTCTGCAAGCCGTAATGCTCGCGGTCGAGCAGCGCACGCGCCTTTTTGATATCTATTTTGTCGGCGGTCCGTTTATTCCATGGAAGCTCCAGAACCGTGTCGAGATAACCGCGGATAACACCCGCCTCATTCGAGTTGGACGGCATCTTCGAGAGCCGGTCAACCTCCTTATTGAGCTTTTCGGTGGTCTCCGCGTCAAGTTTGAGCTTCTCGATCTTTGCGTAGTATTCGTTCTGTTCCTCCTGCGGGTCCTCCTCGCCCAGCTCGCCCGAAATCGCCTTGAGCTGCTCACGCAGGTAATATTCCCGCTGGTTTTTGTCGATCTGGCCCTTGACCTTCTCCTGGATATCCGCCTCAAGCGAGAGGATATCGTTTTCCTCTTCGAGGATGCGCGCAAGGATTTCCAGCCGTTTGAGCGGGTCGGACTGGGAGAGGATGGTCTGCTTGTCCTCCACCTCCATCGACATGTTCCCGGCTATGTATTCCGCCAGGTGCACCGGATCTTCGCTCACAAGCGCGTTGATCACCAGCTCCTTCGGCATGCGCGGCGTGAGAAAGCAATATTCCTCGAACAGATCCTTGACGGTACGCATCAGTGCGTCGCACATCGCAGATTTTACGCTGCGGGTGATTTTCAGCGGGAACGGTTCGACCATCCCCTCAAAATAAGGGGCCTCGCTCACGATCTCCATGCATTTTGCACGGTACATCCCTTCCACCAGCACCCGCCAGGTGCCGCCCTGGGATTTGATAATCTGTTTGACCTGCGCCACGACGCCGACCTTGTAAATGCCGTCGGCATGAGGCTCATCCTCCCGGATGTTCTTCTGGGCAACGAGGAAAATCTTGCGGTCCCCGCTCATCACCTTATTGAGCGCAAGGATCGATTTCTCCCGTCCCACGTCGAAATGCAGCACCATCTGCGGATAGAGCACCAGCCCCCGCAGCACCAGCACTGGCATCTGTACAGGTTCTTTTTTCTCCTGTGCCAATACTTCTGCTTTCTTTTTATCGTTAAGTTCGCTCATTTCGCGACCTCCATTTCTAAGGGATCTATCTAAAACCCCATTGCGGGGCAAAATGCAAATTGCCCGGGATTCAGCGCCGACTTGGGCGGCATTCCCGCGCAAAACGCGGAAGAAAACGGGCCGCGCCCGTTTTGCGTTTATTATAACATAAGATAAAGCGGGTGTAAACCTTGTGAATCTTTCCGCTATCTTTCCCATATACAAGCAAAACCGCCCGTCCGGGCGGTTTTGACCAGAAATAATCCAAGATAAAATCAGCCTGCCGCTTCCCTGCGAGGACGGACCTGCGCCCGACGGGCAGTATTGATCTGCAGCCGCTGCGGCTTGCGTTCGGGATTGAGCACCAGTTCCGGCTTGCCGGTCTTATCCACGCAATCCTTGGTGATCGTAACCTTCTCGATCGTACAGTCGGATGGCGCTTCAAACATCAATTCTCCGAGCACCTCTTCCATGATCGCACGCAGGCCGCGCGCACCGGTTTTGCGGTTGATCGCCTTGTCCGCAATTGCGGTCAGGGCTTCCGGCGTGAAGGAAAGTTCAATCCCATCCAGATTGAAAAGCTGCTGATACTGTTTCACCAGCGAGTTTTTCGGTTCGGTGAGAATGGTGACCAGCGCGTCGCGGTCAAGCTGTTCAAGCACGGTGACCACCGGCACACGGCCGATGAGCTCCGGGATCAGCCCAAACCGGATGAGATCCTGCGGGATAACCTGCTCAATCAGCTTGTCTTTCGCCTTCGCGTCCTTGAGCGTCGAACCGAATCCAAGCGAGCTTTTGTCGACGCGCCGTTCAATGATCTTGTCGATGCCCTCAAACGCGCCGCCGCAGATAAACAGGATGTCCTTTGTGTCGATCTGAATGAACTCCTGCTGCGGATGCTTGCGCCCCCCCTGCGGCGGGACGTTTGCAACAGTACCTTCGAGGATTTTCAGAAGCGCCTGCTGCACACCCTCGCCCGAAACGTCGCGGGTGATCGACGGGTTCTCGCTCTTGCGGGTGATCTTGTCAATCTCATCGATGTAAATGATGCCCTTCTGGGCGCGCTCCACGTCATAATCTGCCGCCTGTAGAAGCCGCAGCAAAATGTTCTCGACATCCTCGCCCACATAGCCCGCCTCGGTCAGCGTCGTGGCGTCCGCGATGGCAAACGGGACATTGAGCATTTTGGCCAGCGTCTGTGCGAGCAGCGTCTTGCCGACGCCGGTTGGCCCGAGCATCAAGATATTGGTTTTGTTGAGGTCCACATCCCCCGCATCGCCAAAATAGATCCGTTTATAGTGGTTATAGACCGCGACAGCCAGCGATTGCTTGGCACGATCCTGCCCGATCACATATTCATCCAGATGTTCCTTGATTTCGCGGGGTTTCAACACGTTGATCTGCTGCTCCTGCCGCTGCGGCCGGGAGGAACGCGAAGCGGGCATGTCGTCCTCCAACACGCTCTGACAGAGCTCGACGCACTCGTTGCAGATGCATACCCCCGGCCCGGCGATCAGCCGCTGGACCTGGTTTTGCATCTTTCCGCAGAAGGAACAGCGCAATTCCCTTTGATCTTCCATCTTTGCCATGTGGGAAACCTCCTACCTGGTATCTGACTTTAAACAGCACAAATGTGCAGCGCCCCAAACGGGCGTTGCACATCTTCTTTACCGGTGTGCAATGACCTTGTCGACCAGGCCGTAATCACAGGCCTGCTGCGCGGTCATGAAATTGTCGCGCTCAGTGTCCCGCTCGATCACTTCAAGCGGCTGACCGGTCTGTTCCGAAAGGATTTTATTTAGTTTCTCGCGGGTGCGGATGATCCAATCGGTGTGGATCTTCATGTCGCTTGCCTGCCCGCGCGCGCCGCCCGACGGCTGATGGATCATGACCTCCGCGTTCGGCAGCGCCAGACGCTTGCCCTTTGCGCCGGAGGAAAGCAGAAACGCTCCCATCGAGGCGGCAAGCCCCATACAGATGGTGGACACGTCGCATTTGATATAGTTCATGGTGTCATAGATCGCCATGCCGGCGGTCACCGAACCGCCCGGGCTGTTGATGTAAAGGTGGATATCCTTATCGGGGTCCTGCCCTTCCAGATAGAGCAGCTGCGCGACCACCAGGCTCGCGGAAGTGTCATTGACCTCCTCGCAGAGCATCACAATACGGTCGTTGAGCAGGCGGGAAAAGATGTCATACGACCGCTCACCGCGGTTCGTCTGTTCCACTACCATTGGCACAAGGCTCATCGCCGTGCGTCCGATCTCCAGGCTCATAGAAATTACCTCCTGTTGGTTGGTTTTGCCGCAAACCAATCGCTCTATCTCCAAGATACCGATGCGGCAGGCCCTCCGCCTGCCGCGCCGGTATGTAAAATGCTGATTATTCCGCCTCGGCAGGAGCTTCCGCCGCTTTTGCTTTTTTTGCTCTGGGTTTCGAGGCCTTTTTCGGCTTCTCCTCCGCCGCCGCTTCCTTCACGGGTTCGTCTTTGACTTCCTTGATCACGGCCGCGTCACGCACCAGGTCGATCGCCTTGTTGAGCGCGAGCTCCAGCTTGATCTCCTTTTCCGGGATGTACTGCTTGACTTCATCGGCCTTCATGTTATAATTTTTCGCGATCTTCTCGATCTCCGCGTCATACTCTTCCGCAGTCGGCTCAATGCCTTCCAGCGCGACGATCTTCTCGAGCGCAAGCCGGGTCTTGACCTGCGCCTCGGCCTGGTCTGCGAAGGTCTTGCGGAAGGAGGCAAGCTCCATTCCGGTGTACTGCAGGTAGGTCTGCAGGTTCATGCCCTGCGACTGCAGACGGTAATCGAAATCGCGGATCATCTCATCCACACGGTGGTCATACATGCACTGCGGGATATCGGCCTGCATCTTGGCGACGACCGCTTCCATCAGCTTATTTTCCACCTCGGCCTTGCTCTGCTCGTCCTTGCGTTCCTGGGCTTTGGCGCGCAGATCGCCCTTCAGCTCATCGAGGGTATCGAACTCGCTGACATCCTTTGCAAACTCGTCATCCAGCGCGGGCAGTTCTTTGGTCTTGAGCTCTTTGAGCGTGCATTTGAACACGGCCGGTTTGCCCTTGAGCTCTTCAGCATGGTAATTCTCCGGGAAGGAAACATTCACTTCGAATTCCTCGCCGGCGTTGTGGCCCGCGACCTGATCCTCAAAACCGGGAATGAAGCTGTTCGAGCCGAGCTCGAGCGGGTAATCGGTGCCCTTGCCGCCCTCAAACGCGGCGCCATCCACAAAGCCTTCAAAATCGATGGTCGCAATGTCGCCGTTTACAGCGGCGCGGCCCTCGACCGCAATCACGCGGGCGTTCTGCTCGCGCATCCGGTCGATTTCCTTACCGATTTCCTCGTCGGAAACCTCATAGAGTTTCTTCTCAACTTCGAGGCCCTTGTATCCGTCGAGCGCAACTTCCGGCTTGACAGTCACGGTCGCCTTGAAGGTGTAGCCGCTTTCTTTGGTGGCTTCCATCACTTCAATGTCAGCGCGGTCGACCGGCTCGATGCCCTTTTCCTCAACGGCTGCTTCATAAGCTGCTGGATAGGTGGCGTTGATCGCATCCTCAAAGAAGATGCCTTCCCCATACATCTTTTCGATCATCTTGCGGGGCGCATGTCCACGGCGGAAACCAGGGACCTGCATTTTTTTGGAATTTTTCTTAAACGCTTCATCGAGCGCCTTGCCGAAATCCTCCGCACTCACGGCGATTTCAAGCTCCACGCGTTTGTCTTCATTGGTCTTGACGGAATTGACTGTCATTTCTACTTCCTCCTGAAAAAGTTACTTTACATTTTGCTCCTGCCACTTCTCATGGAGGAACGGTTGGCCATAAGCCCGCTATCATGATATTATAGCAAATATCTTTCCGATTGCCAATAGATAAATTGTGAATGAAAACCAGATTTTTAGAAGTTTTTACGTCTTTTCCACCAAAAGCGGATCGAAACGCAGATAGTCGCTGCTGCAAAGGAAGAACCGGATTCCCAGATAGGTCCCGTCGATCGCATAACGGCAGCCGGACGCATGGATATGACCGTAGTAGCACCGTTTGATCTTATGACGGACGAGCACATCCAAAATCTGCGGCGACTCGTTCTCTCCATAAACCGGCGGATAGTGCAGAAACACCACCGGCGTGAACCCGGTCTTTTCGGCTTCGCGGATCGAAGCCTCCAGCCGCATCGCCTCCCGGTTGATGACCTTCTGGTCAGAAGCCTGCCCTGTCTCAAAAAGCCACCCGCGCGAGCCGCACAGCGCGAGCTCCTCGGACACGACGCAGTTATTATGGAGAATCCGCAGCGAATTTAATCCGTGCGCGGTAAAAAAGTCCTCCATCTTTTTCATGGTGCACCACCAGTAGTCATGGTTCCCTTTGAGCAGGATCTTTTTTCCCGGCAGCGCCTCCAGAAACTGAAAATCCGCGAGCGCCTCTTCCAACGAAAGCCCCCATGACGTGTCGCCCGGCAGTACCACCGTATCCTTTTCCGTCACCTTCGCGCGCCAGTTTTCCTCGATGCGGGCAACATAGCCGCGCCATCCTTCAAAGACATCCATCGCGTGATCCCCCGAAAGGGACAGGTGCAGATCGCCCATTGTATAGACCGCTATATTGGCCCCCTCGCTTTCCCTATGGTTTGAACGCCCCTACCAGCAAATCCCCATTTGCTCGTAACGCGCAAAAAACCGCATCGCATTGCGGTAGAACAGCTTTTCAGTGATCCCGTTTCCGAAACGGCGGCAGAGCCTTTCATATAGCTGGGGAATCCATCCCACCGACGCGAGCCATAAAGGCATATCCGCCCCGTCGAAATCGCTGCCGAGCGCGACGGCGTCCTCCCCGCCGAGCAGGAGCATCCGTTCGATATGCGCGGCAAGGCCGTCAAAAGACGGCTCCCCCTCCGGCGCCAGGAACCGGATGTAAAAATTCACCCCAACCAGCCCGCCAAGCTCCACAATCCGCCGGAACTGGTCATCGGTCAGGTTGCGCGGGTGGTCGCAGACGCTGCGCAGGTTCGAATGCGACGCCACAAACGGCCGCCGGGCAAAGTCGGAAAGCTCCCAGAAAGCTTTGTCGCTCAGATGGGAAACGTCCACGATGATTCCCGCGTCCTCCAGCGCCGCCACAGCTTTCCTGCCGAACGGGGTAAACCCCTGCGCCATCGGATCGGCCGCTGTGCCGCCCGCGAGCTCGTTCGCGCCGTTCCAGGTCAGCGTCAGCATCCGCACGCCGCATTCCCGCAGCCGACGCACCCGGGACAGTTCCCCGGCCAGCGCCGATCCGCCCTCGACGGTCAGCACCGCCGCGAGCCTGCCCGCCGCATTCGCCGCAGAAATTTCCCGCACAGTGCGGGCCTGCGCCATCCGATCCGCATGCTTTTGCAGCTGCCGGCAGAAAAAATGAAAGTTGTCCTCATAGTAGTCCACGGCGGCCCGGCCCCGCAGATGGTCGGGCATGAAAATCGCAAAGCACTGGGTCCAGACGGCGCCGGGAAGCCGGTCGATGGAAAGCTGCAGTTCCGCGTTTGCAAGGCCCCTGCCCTGCTGGTTCGCTTCGGTCACTGTATCGCAGTGCAGGTCAAAGAAATACATCCAAATCCCCCGTATCGTACGCGGCAGGCAGGTGCGCGTACCGTACAATCTCAGGCGAATCCGTCCGGCCGGTGACCACTTCAAAGAGGTCGAACCGCGGCAAGACCGCCCCTGTATTGTATATGCCATGGCTTTTCAGATATGCCACCGCGGCCAGCACGATCCGCCGCCGCTGCGCTTTTGTGACGCTTTCGGCGGGCGTTGCAAAGCTGCCCTCCGCACGGGTCTTAACCTCCACGAAAGCAACCACGTCCCCGCGTTTCACGATCAGGTCGATTTCGTGATGTCCATTTCGCCAGTTGCGTTCGAGGATTTCATAGCCGTCCTTTTGCAGGCACGCGCAGGCAAAGTCCTCTCCCAGCGTCCCACGGGCCCGTGTTGTCGCCATTTGCGTCACCCGCTTTGCAGGATTTTCTTGAGGAAGGTTTTCCGGTGCACCGGCGAAATGCCGTACTGTTCGAGCATCTCATAGTGCAGCTTGGTCCCGTAGCCTTTATGTTTCGCGAAACAGTACTGCGGATACTGCTCGTCCAGTTTTTTCATATACCGGTCCCGCGCCACCTTTGCGAGGATCGAAGCGGCCGCGATCGAGGCGCTTTTGCCGTCCCCTTTGACGATCGTCTGGGTGGGAATCTCCAGATGAGGGTCCTGATTTCCGTCCACCAGCGCCAGATCCGGCCGCACCGAAAGGCCCCCAACCGCCCGCCGCATCGCCAGAAGCGACGCCTGCAGGATGTTGAGGGAATCGATTTCGGCCACCGTGGCGGCCGAAATACAGTATGCGGCCGCTTTTTCTCGAATTAGGTCGAAAAGCGCTTCACGCTTTTTTTCGGTGAGCTTTTTGGAATCGTTGACGCCCGCAATCTTCACGCCGCGCGGCAGGATCACCGCCGCCGCGTAAACGTCCCCAGCGAGCGGCCCGCGGCCAGCCTCGTCCACACCGCAAACAGCGGTGAAGCCCTGGTCGTATGCGATCAGCTCATATTCGTACATCTGTCGGACTCCCTTCTTGGAAAGCTTCAGCCTTCCGGGGGCTGTTCCAGGGTGATACGGCCGATCCTGCCGCTGCGAAATTCGTCCAAAACAGTGATTGCGGCGCGTTCGGTGTTGACTTCCCCGCCGGAAATAAGCATCCCGCGTTTGCGGCCAACCAGTTCAAGCAGTCCATATGCGTCAGGCCCGTCCAATTCGCCGTCCTTCAGATTGTAGCGCTGCGAAAGCATCTGCGGGTATTCCTCCCGCAAAAGCCAAAGCAGCCGCATTGCAAGCAGCTCGATATCAAGCACGTCGTCCTTGACCGCGCCGGTGAACGCGAGGCGTTCGCCCACCAGCGGGTCGTCGAATTTCGGCCAGAGCACGCCCGGCATGTCGAGCAGTTCGATGCCGCCCTCGAGCGACACCCACTGCCGGCCACGCGT